>CAISEZ010000018.1 GCA_903884535.1 uncultured Verrucomicrobia subdivision 3 bacterium | reverse complement strand
TGGTCCGCCGGCACACATTGGTTCAAGTTGATGACCGTCAGAAAGTCCGGCTGGGCTTGAGGTTTTCCACGCATGCTGTTTCAGACATGACTCACACTAAAAAGTTTCAAACAAAAAATCGTTTTTCAACAAACTGTTAAGAGACTTTGGATTATTGTTGCAGGATACATAACGAACGGATGTGACTCCTATGAGGAAGAATAGCCACAATTGCACCAAACAAGCAGGAATGCAAAAAACGTCACCCACCTCGTGCGGTAGGTAGTAGCATGGCAATTGGACAAACCAAAAAATGAACCAACTGATGAAATTCAAAGGGGTTCCAAACTCAGTGAAACTGCCAAAGATGCGAACGGCAACAAATAGTAGTGCTGCAGCAGCGATGGTGAATACCAGCGCAAGCAATAAAGCATTGAGTTTGAAGAATCGCATCAATCAGAATTTACCCATAGCCTTCTCAATCCTCGCCATGACGCGTTCCTTGCCGAGGACTTGGAGCAGGTGGTAAAGGCTCGGGCCGGAGGTCTTGCCGGTGGCGGCCAGGCGGCAGGGATGCACCAGCATGCCGGCTTTCACGCCCAGCGCCTTGGCGGTTTCCTTGAGCGTGACTTCCAATGTCTCGGCATTGAACGCCGGCGCATGCGCAAAAGCGTCGCGCAGTTTTTCCAATCGCGGCTTGTTCTCCGGCACGAAATCTTTTTTCGCGGCTTCGGCGTCGTAAATTATTTCGTCGTTGAAATAAAAACAGGCGTAGGCGGGCAGTTCGGCAAAGGTCTTGATCTTGCCTTTGCAGGTGTCGAGCGCGGCTTTGACGTAGTGGACGTCCAGCTTGTTGGTGTCCACGCCGGCCTTGGCGAAGGCATGCACGGCGAGTTCGTAGAAACGGTCAGGCGCGAGTTCGCGGCAATATTCGCCCTGCAACCAGACGAGTTTTTCGAAATCAAACTTGGCGTTGTGCCGGAGAATTTGCGGCAGGTCAAAGCGCTGGATGACTTCGGCGAGCGGCAATTTTTCCAAATTGTCTTTGGGCGACCAGCCGAGCAGGCAGAGATAATTGTCCACGGCTTCCGGCAGAAAACCTTCGTCGAGATAGGTCGTGAGCGAGGCGCCGCGATCGCGCTTGCTCATCTTGCTGCCGTCGCCATTCAGGATGAGCGGGATGTGGGCATACTTGGGTGGCTCCACGCCAAACGCTTTGAAAAGTGCGATGTGCTTGGCGGTATTGCTCAAATGATCTTCGCCGCGAATAACGTGTGTGATGCCCATCTCCAAATCGTCCACGACGTTGACAAAATGAAACACCGGCTGGCCGTCGCTGCGCACGAGCACCCAGTCTGGCTCGAGTTCCTCGCGGTCGGTGAGCGGCCGCAGCACGTCGCCGACGACGAGGTCGGGAATCAAGATCGGGTCGCGCGTCATGCGGAATTTGATGGTGCCATCGGCATGTTTGTAGGCGAGGTTGCGCGACATCAAGGCTTCGATGCGGCGCTGATAATTTTCTTTGCGCTGCGATTGAAAATACGGACCGCGATCACCTTTGCACGGGCCGGTGGCGTCGGCGGTGAGCGGGCCTTCATCCCAGTCGAGTCCGAGCCAGCGCAGTCCGCTCAAGATGACCTCGACGGCTTCTTGCGAGTTGCGCGCGGCGTCGGTGTCCTCGATGCGCAGCACGAACGTGCCGCCGGTGTGCCGGGCGTAAAGCCAGTTGAACAGGGCGGTGCGCGCGCCACCGATGTGGAGATAGCCGGTGGGCGATGGGGCAAAGCGGACGCGTGGTTTCATATTATTTATCCGACGAAACTAGCAAATTTCAAGAAGGCTGAAAAGAAATTCGCGGGCCATGTGATGGTTTTATGCCCGTGACGTGACGCACATTAAATTTTCTCTGAGGTGGGAGTTGTGCCGCAAACTGGCAAGGCCCGCGACGTGCCGCCCCCATTTTTGCAAAATTTCAGCAGAACAATCTCTAACAACAATGGGCATAAAAAACGCGGAGACGCCGTGGACCTCCGCGTTTCACGAAGCAGGAATTACGAGGCCGCAGAAATACGGAACCGCCGCAGCACAAAAAGCGTGGCTCCGAGCAGGAAGCACGCGTTTGTGGCCGGCTCCGGAACCGTCAGCGCCGCATCCACGACATGGGTTGCGCCCGCTTCCGTCTCCGCAAATGGGCCGATGGGCCAGAAATCATGGGTGGTGTCCACGCCGTTGAGAAGGTAATTCGCGCCGTCAATAAGCACGGCATTCGGCGGCGGTAGGTTACTCCAGGGCGTGCTGGGGTTCGACAGGAGTAAATCGCTCGAATTGACAATGGGGCCGTTCAGCGCGCCAAACCGTATGTCAAAAAAAATATCCAAGGATGAAGTGAAGGTGTCCGGCCCGAAGTTGATCGTCATGCTGCCCGTGCTTAGCGGACCTCCCCGCGCGCTTTGCAGCGTGATAAAATAATTTCCAAACGGCCCGCCGCCCAAGCTCACAGGCGCGGCAGTCTCCAGTTGCAGCGCATCCATCTGGACGGGAATGGCCTGCGACGGTGAACTGGCCAACGTAAGGCGCTGGATAATCGTGTCGGTGTCGCCGACATTCTGCACCCCGATGGTGCTGCCAAAATTGTAAGTGCCCAAGGAAACGCCCACAAACGGCACGCCTTGGTAAGTTGTGCCGGTCTGTGTTGCAAACAAATCCCAGCCGGGATTGACTGTAAAGGGTTGCGCCACAGATGCCCCGACTCCAAACAACGTCAAGGCACCAGCCACCACGAAGAGTTTGAAGGTTATACAACGCATATGAATTTCCCTTTCAGATTTGAACTATGAATTAATCCATGTTCATTTGTTTGCTGTTTGTTAACTCCTTTTCCCAAGCGTAATCCGCCAACTGCTTTGGCAGATTCAACCAGTGGAATATGCGTTGAGCCTTATACCAAAACTTAAAAAAGTCAAGGAGTATTTCGGCTTTGAATAATGGCCGGACCACAGTCAATTCAAGAACTAGCGGTAGTTTTGCCGACGCTCTGATGGTCAGGACCGAATTTCACGCTGCCGGATTTCCTCAATTGCCCACCGCGCATGCTCGGTGATCAACGGCTCTTTATCCAGTGCGGCCTTTTCCAAGGCCGGCAGGGCGGTGGGATCGCCGACATTTCCCAGCGCCACGCAAACATTCCGCAGCACGCCGCGCCGTTTCGTTCGCTGCAGCGGCGTGCCGGTGAAACGCGCTTTGAAACCCGCGTCGTCGAGCTGAAGCAATTCAATCAAGTCCGGCGCGGTCAAATCCGGTCGCGCGTGTGACTTCATCAGATTACCTTCCCGTGCGAATTTGTTCCACGGACACGCGGCGAGGCAATCATCACAGCCATAAATACGGTTGCCGATGGCCGGGCGCAATTCGACAGGAATCGAACCTTTCAATTCAATTGTGAGGTAGGAAATGCATTTCCGCGCGTCGAGCTGGAACGGCGCAGTGATCGCCTGGGTCGGGCAAGCGGTGAGGCAGCGCGTGCAGTTGCCGCAATGATTTTTTTCCGGCGCGTCCGGTTCCAGTTCGAGCGTCGTCAAAATTTCCGCAAGAAAAATCCAGTTGCCCAGTTTGCGGCTGATGAGATTGGTGTGTTTGCCGACGAAACCCAGGCCGGCGCGCTGGGCCAGGTCGCGTTCCAAAACCGGGCCGGTGTCCACATACCAGAGCGAACTCGTTTCCACGCCGCCCAGTTCATTGATAAATTGGGTCAACGACTTCAACCGTTCAGCCAAAACATTGTGGTAATCCTTGAACCGGGCATAGCGGGCAACCACGCCGGCCTTGGATTCGGAATTTGGAATTTGGAATTCGGAATTGGAATAGCTCGCCGCGAGCGCAATCACCGATTTAGCGCCGGGCGAAACCGTCTGCGGTTCGACCCGTTTTTCCGCGTTGCGTTCGAGCCACGCCATTTCTCCGTGGTGGTTTTGTGCGAGCCAGTGCTGAAATTTCGCCGCACTGGCCGGTGGTGCGGCAGTGGTGACGCGGCAGTCGTCAAACCCCAACTCCGCCGCGCGCTGACAGATTTTTTCTTTCATCGCGTCGGCCGCGTGGCCAGCTTGAACTGCAAGGCCACTTGCTGCGCAACCTCGCGTGCCGAGCGCAGATCGGTGTTAATCAGCACGTCGGCCTGCCGGTAAAACGGCGCGCGGAGTGCGAGCAGTTCGCGGATTTTTTTCTGTGGATCAGGATCGTGGAGCAGGGGCCGGTGCGATTGGTTGCGCACACGTTCCCAGATTTTTTCCGGCGAGGCCCAGAGGCAGACGACCAATGCGTAAGTTTTTAATTGCGCCAGATTTTCCGTATTGGTCGGCAGGCCACCGCCGGTGGCGATGACGGCGCCGGTCTGTGCGGCGAGTTCGCCAACCAGGTTTTTTTCCAGCGCGCGAAACGCCGGCTCGCCGTCCTTCGCAAAGATGTCCGCGATTGTCCGGCCGGTGCGGGTCTGGATGAGTTCGTCCGTGTCAAGAAAACGGAAATGCAGTTGCTCGGCCACCAGTCGCCCGATGGAGGTCTTGCCCGTGCCCATGAAACCGACGAGCGCGAGGTTGGCGAGTTGGCGGCCTTTTTGCATGGGCATGGATTAACGCAAAACGCCGCCGCACGCACGCCTCAATTTCCGGCCCTCGACAGTTTTCAAAATTCAGTTAAACTGGTTCTGTGAAACGGCTGCCGCTTATTCTTGCTTCCGCCTCGCCGCGCCGTGCGGAACTGCTGAAGCTGTTGCGGGTGGAATTTTCTGTCCTGCCCAGCGACGCCACGGAAGTCGCCCATGAACATCTTTCGCCGCTGGAAGTCTGCCAGCTTAATGCCCACCTGAAAGCGCGTTCGGTGGCCAAAAAAATTCCCGATTCGCTTGTCCTCGGCGCCGATACGCTGGTGTTTCTGGACAACGAAATTCTTGGCAAGCCGCGCGACTTGGCCGAGGCGCATCGGATGTTATCGTGGTTGCAGGGCCGCCATCACCAGGTCGTCACCGGCGTCAGCCTGATCCATTTGCGCGGGCATCACGAACGGATTTTTGCCGTCAGCACCGACGTGCTGTTTCATCCGCTGGACGAGGAGCACATCCGGCATTACCTCGCCAAGATCAACCCGCTCGACAAGGCCGGGGCCTACGCCATTCAGGAATTTGGCGAGCTGATCATTTCGGAAATCTCCGGCTCCTATAGCAACGTGGTCGGGCTGCCCGTGGAAAAATTGCGCGAAGAATTCGCCGCGTGGGAGGCGGAAGTGTAAAACCGGCAAATTGAATTTGGTATTTTCGCCAAATCTAATTTAGACTAGCGGTTCAATGCTCGAACCCCTGAACAATTCACAGCTCCGCAAATTCAAATCGGCGGCGCAACTTTTGGAACCCATGCTCAAAGTCGGCAAGGCCGGCTTGAGCGAGGCTTTTATCCGTTCGGTGGACACGGCGTTGGCGCAGCACGAACTGGTGAAGATCAAGTTCGCGGAATTCAAGGAGCAAAAAAAAGAACTGGCGCCGCAGCTCGCGGAGAAAACGGCAAGTCACCTCGTCATGCGCGTTGGCAACGTGATGGTGCTGCACCGACCCAAGTCGGTGGCGGAAATGCCGGGCGGCGATAAACCGTAGCAGCCGACGTGAGTCGGCTCAAATCTTTCCCGGATTTATTTAGAGCGATCTCACTTTCGCTGCCACCCAGACACTGCATTGTTTGTGGCTTTGGCAGTTTATTTTAACTCCTGCCACAAATACGCGCTCATCAACTGGCCTTTTTCAAAACAGTCCAGGCTGAATTTCTCGTTCGGCGAATGCGCGGCGTCATCCGGCAAACCGAGGCCGAGCAGCAAGGAATCCGCGCCGAGGATTTTTTTGAACTGGTTCACGATCGGAATCGAGCCGCCTTCGCGTGTCAAAATCGGTTTGCAGCCAAACGCCTTTTCCAGCGCCCGCAGCGAAGCCTGTGCCTTCGGTCCCGTGGGCGAAACGAAATACGCTTCCGCGCCGTGGCCGGCTTCGATTTCCATTCGGACCGTTGGCGGACAGATATGCTTCAGGTGCGCGAGCACTTTCTTGCGAATGTGCTCCGGCTGCTGATCCGGGACGAGGCGGCAGGTGATTTTGGCACGCGCCCATGACGGGATGATCGTCTTGCTGCCTTCGCCCTGATAGCCGCTCGTGAGACCGTTGATCTCAAATGTCGGCCGCGCGCTGCGTTGTTCGCTGGACGTGAAGCCGCGTTCGCCGAACAATTTTTTCACGCCGATCATCTTCTGCAGCGCGGCATCGGAGCCGGGCAGTCGGGAATATTCTTTTCGCTCGTAAGCCGTGAGCGGTTTTACGCCGTCGTAAAAACCGGGGATGGTGATGCGGCCGTTTTTGTCGCGCAGGGAACCGAGCAACTGGCTCAACGCCATCGCGGGATTATCCACCGCGCCGCCGAAACCACCCGAATGCAAATCGCGCGCCGGCCCGTGCAGCGTGATTTCAAACGCCATGATGCCGCGCAGCGAATAGCCAAGCGACGGATGTTTGGTGCTCGGCATGCCGGTGTCTGAAATCACCACGGCTTCACAATCCAGTTCCTGCTTGTTCGTCTTGAGAAACGCCGAAAGATTTTCGCTGCCGACTTCTTCCTCGCCTTCAATGACGAACGTGAGATCGCAGGGCAGGGGCGTGCCGGTCTTCAAATACGCTTCCACCGCCTTGAGATGGGCAAAATTCTGGCCTTTGTTGTCGGTGGAACCGCGCGCAAAAATGGTTTTGCCGACGATGCGCGGTTCGAACGGCGGCGATTTC
This sequence comes from uncultured Verrucomicrobia subdivision 3 bacterium, assembly GCA_903884535.1. Lineage (GTDB taxonomy): Bacteria > Verrucomicrobiota > Verrucomicrobiia > Limisphaerales > UBA11358 > UBA11358. The sequence goes on along the minus strand of CAISEZ010000018.1, from coordinate 75,519 downwards.
CAAAGTTCCAGCGGCTCCGGTGGCTGCACGTCATAATGGCCATAGACCATGAAATGCGGTTTACGCTTTCCGCTTTCCGCTTTTCTTCCCGGCGTCTTGGCTATGACGATCGGGTGGCCGCCGGTCGGGCACAACCGTGTTTCCAGGCCGATTCGGCGGCAATGCGCGACCAGCCATTCGGCGCAGGCGTAAACATCTTGCTTATGTTTCGGTTGCGCCGAGACGCTGGGGAAACGCAGATAATCGCAGAACTCCGCGAGAAAGCGTTGCTGGTTCTGCTTCAGGTAGGCGAGCACTTTATCCATCCAATTAGCTAACCCGTGAATGGCGCAATTGCCAAGCAGAACCGCACGGAAAATTCCGCGCCTTTTCATTTCTCGGATTGCTTGCGAATGTTTTTTTCGCTTTCATCTGCGTTTGTAAATATGAGTTCCAATGCCATGCCGTCACGTTCGAGAAAACTGCTCGTCGCCAACCGCAGCGAAATCGCCATCCGCGTTTTTCGCGCGGCGACCGAACTTGGTTTCCGCACCGTCGCCATCTACGCCGCCGAGGACCGCCTGGCGATTCACCGGTTCAAAGCGGACGAAGCCTATGTCGTGGGCGAAGGCAAAGGGCCGGTCGGTGCGTATCTCGACATACCAAGCATCATCGCGCTGGCCAAGGAAAAAGACGTGGACATGATCCATCCTGGTTACGGCTTTCTGTCGGAGAACGCGGCGTTTGCGCAGGCGTGCGACGAGGCAGGCATTATTTTCGTCGGCCCGCGCGTGGAGTTGTTGAAAAACATGGGCGACAAAACCGCCGCTCGCGCGCTGGCGCAAAAAGTCGGCGTGCGCGTGCTGCCGGGAACAGAAGACGCCATTGAGGAACGCGGCGAAGCATTGAAGGCGGCGAAGGAAATTGGTTTTCCGCTCATTATCAAAGCGGCTTTTGGCGGCGGCGGCCGCGGCATGCGCGTCGTCACCAAACCCGGCGATCTCGCGGATTTATTGGATGAAGCACAGGGCGAAGCCGGCCGCGCGTTTGGCAATCCCGCCGTTTTTCTCGAACGCTACATTCCGCGCGCCAAACACATCGAGGTGCAGATTCTCGGCGACAAGCATGGTCGTGTCGTGCATCTGCATGAACGCGATTGCTCGGTGCAACGGCGCCATCAGAAAGTCATCGAGATTGCGCCGAGCATCGGCTTGGACAAGCAAATCCGCGCCGAGCTGTGCGATGCGGCGGTGAAATTATGCCGCGAAATTAAATACGACAACGCCGGCACGGTGGAATTTCTCTACGATCAGGACACCAAGGAATGGTTCTTCATCGAGATGAACCCGCGCATCCAGGTGGAGCACACGGTCACGGAAGTCATCACCGGCATTGATCTGGTGCGTTCGCAAATTTTGATCGCCGACGGCAAGCCGATGCACGGCATCGAAGTGGGCATTCCGGCGCAGGAAGATATTCCGCGCAACGGCTTCGCCGTGCAGTGCCGCATCACGACCGAAGACCCGGAAAACAAATTTCAGCCGGACTACGGCCGTATTTTGACCTATCGCAGCGCGGGCGGATTTGGCATCCGGTTGGACGGCGGCATGGGTTACGGCGGCGCGGTCATCACGCCGTTTTACGATTCGCTGCTGGTGAAACTCACGGCCTCGGCGCCGACGTTTCCGGCCGCGTTGCAACGCATGGACCGCGCGCTGCGCGAGTTCCGCATCCGTGGCGTGAAGACGAACATTCCGTTTCTCGAAAACGTCATTCACCACGAGGAATTCAGCAGCGGTCGCGCGACGACGACGTTGATCGACACAACGCCGGAGCTGTTCAAGCTGAAAACCAAGCGGGACCGGGCGACAAAGTTGCTCAATTTTATCGGCGATGTGACGGTGAACGGCAATCCGCAGGCGAAGAATTTTGTTCCGAAAGAAATGCTGCTACCGGCGCGGGTGCCGGCCTACGACCACAAACAGGCGCCGCCGGAAGGAACGCGGCAGCTGCTGTTGAAACTCGGTCCGAAAAAATTTGCTGAGTGGACGCTGAAGCAAAAGCAATTGCTCGTCACCGACACGACATTTCGCGACGCGCATCAATCGCTCTTTGCCACGCGCCTGCGGACTTACGACATGCTTGCCGTGGCGGATGCCGTGGCGCGGCGCACGCCGAATCTTTACTCGATGGAGATGTGGGGCGGGGCAACCTTCGATACCGCGCTGCGCTTTTTGCACGAAGATCCGTGGCTGCGGCTGCGTGCCTTGCGCGAGCGCATTCCCAACATTTGTTTCCAGATGCTCTTTCGCGGCTCGAACGCGGTCGGCTATTCCAATTATCCCGACAACGCCGTCGCCGGTTTTGTGAAATACGCGGCGGAGGCGGGCATGGATATTTTCCGCGTATTTGACTCGCTGAATTATTTGCCGAACCTCGAAGTGGCGATGGACACCGTCAACGAAACGCACGGCATTTGTGAAGCAGCGATTTGTTACACTGGAAATATTCTTGATCCCTCGCGCGATAAATATTCGTTGAAATATTACGTCAAGCTCGCGAAGAAATTGGAAAAAATGGGCGCGCACATTCTTGCGATCAAGGACATGGCCGGCCTGTGCAAGCCAGCGGCGGCGCAAGTTTTAGTGAAAGCACTAAAGTCAGAGATCGGGATTCCGATTCATTTTCACACGCACGACACCAGCGGCATTTCCGCCGCATCAGTTTTGTCTGCCGCCGAAGCCGGCGTGGACATTGCCGACTTGGCGATCGCTTCAATGAGCGGGTCAACCAGTCAGCCCAATCTGAATTCCGTCGTTGCCGCGCTGCAATTCACCAAGCGTGATACCGGTTTGGATTTGAATGCGCTGAACGAACTCGCGGATTATTGGGAGAATGTGCGGACTTTTTATTCGCCGTTCGACACGTCGCCGAAAGCCGGCAGCGCGGAAGTGTTTTTGCACGAAATGCCGGGCGGACAATTCACCAATCTCAAGGAGCAGGCATCCGCGATGGGCCTCGCGAGCCGCTGGCCGGAAATCGCGCGCACTTACGCGGAAGTAAATCAACTGTTCGGCGACATTGTCAAAGTTACGCCGAGCAGCAAGGTCGTCGGCGACATGACGATGTTTTTGATAACACGCGGCATCAAGCCGGCGGACGTTTTGAATCTGGAACCGGACAGCACGCCGTTTCCGGAATCGGTGATTGATATGCTCGCGGGCGGACTCGGCCAACCGATGGGCGGCTGGCCGAAAAAATTGCAGAGCGTTGTGCTCGGCAAACGCAAGCCGGTGACCGGCCGTCCGGGCAAAGGGCTGAAGCCGCTCAATTTCAAAAAGCTGGAAGAGGAACTCGCGATGAAGTTGAAGCGCGACGCGACGATGGACGATGTGTTCAGCCACATTATGTATCCCGAAGTGTTTGCCGAATTTGCGAAATACATCCGCGAGCATGGTGATTTATCCGTGCTGCCGACGCCGGCATTTTTCTACGGCATGAAAGCCGGCCAGGAAATTTCCGTGGAAATCGAGCCGGGCAAAACGCTGTTCATCCGGCTGGTGAACATCGGCGCGGTGGATGCCGAGGGCAAACGCGCGGTGAATTTTGAATTGAACGGCATGACGCGCCAGCTGGCCATCGTGGACAAATCCGTGAAGCCGACGGTGAAGGCGCGCGTCAAAGCCGACCCGGCCAAAGCCAACGAAGTCGGTGCGCCGATTCCCGGCTTGGTCACGGTGGTTTCCGTCAGCGTCGGCGCGAAGGTGACGAAAGGCGATAAGTTGCTGACGCTCGAAGCGATGAAAATGCAGACGACGATTTATGCGCCATGCGACGGCGTGGTGGACGAAGTGTGCGTGCGCGTCAGCGATGCGGTGGAGAGCAAAGACCTGCTGCTGAAATTACGCGCGGCGTGAAATTTCAGCGCGTGTGAACGGTGGACATGAGTTTGATGACGAGCGCAACCACTGCGCCGATCACGATGATGGCGGCAACAGTGAGATATATCGTGGCCATCTTCCGCCGCCGCAAATCGGGCGGCAGTTTTGGAAACAACCATTTGCCGAGTTTGAATTTCATTTCGACAAAAGTTCTGGCATTATTTGGCCGGCCTTTCCATTCCAATAAATGATTCGATGGACGATATTCGCCGGGCGGGTCTAATTAACTGGTTAAACTGGTTTTTACGCGTTTATCGGAAATAACGCAATGCCTAAGTCCAAAAGGCTCTGCCGTTTGAGAATTGGAGAGTTTTGGAAACGAGGCCGCCGCCGGTTGAATTTGATTGCATTATCGGGGGCAATCCGGTAGAGTCGAACGACAAGGCCTAATTAAGTTCAGTTCTCAAATGTCATGAACACAATTAATTCATCCCTCCGCTGTTTGTTGACCACCGTTTTCATTGGCTGGCTGGCCATCACCTCCACGCCCGGTGCCGAACCGGAGGCTACCAATGCCGTCACTCGCAAATCTCCCGACTGGCTGCGGAGCGGGGTGATGTATGAAATTTTTACCCGCAATTTTTCTCCGTCCGGCGATTTCAACGGGATCACCGCCCGGCTGGATAATCTGAAAGATCTGGGCGTGGACATTCTCTGGCTCATGCCGATTCATCCGCAGGGCGAGCAGTTGAAGAAAGGCGCCCTCGGCAGCCCGTATTGCGTGCGTGACTTTTACGCCATCAACCCGGACTTCGGCACCACCAACGATTTCAAGCGTTTGATTGCCGAAGCGCATCAGCGCGGCATGAAAGTAATCATGGACATCGTGGCCGGGCATACTTCCTGGGACAGCGTGATGATGGCCCATCCGGATTTTTACCAAAAAGACGTGAATGGAAAAATTCATCCGCCCTATCCCGGCTGGAGCGATGTGGCCGAACTGAATTATGCCAATCCCGAACTGCGGCGCTACATGATTGACATGATGAAATACTGGCTGCGGGAGTTCGGCGTGGACGGGTTCCGCTGCGACACGGCCTTCACGGTGCCGGTTGATTTTTGGGAAGCCGCCCGGACGGAACTGGAGCAGGCCTATTCCCAAGTCGTCATCATCACTGACTCAGGAGCCAAGCCGACGCTGCTGTCCAAAGCGTTTGACATGGATTATTCCGGGAATCTTTACTCCACGCTGAACCAGGTCATGACCAGCGAATCCCCCGCCGTCAATCTTCAAAATTCATGGGAACATACGCAGCAACAGTTTGCCAAAGGCGCATTGCATTTGCGCTACACTGATTACCACAACGAAACCCGCGCCACGGTGCGCTTCGGTTTGGACGGCGCGCTGGCTGCCCAAGTGCTGATGATGACGCTCGACGGCGTGCCGCTCATTTACAATGGCATGGAGGTCGGCGATTCCACCGAATCTGCCGATCCGGCGCTGTTTGAAAAGATGCCGGTGTTCTGGCACCCGGGCGGCCGTCCGCCGCTGCGGGACATTTACCGCGATCTCATCAAACTGCGCAAGCAGCACGCCGCGTTTATCAGCGACGACGTGGACTGGCTGACCAACACGGCTCCATCCGAAGTGGTCAGCTTTGTGCGCCGGGACGCGAAGGATGAATATCTGGTTTTGATCAACTTCTCGAGCCGCGCCGTGACCGGCTCGGTGGAGGTGGCACAGGCTGGCGATTTTGAGCCGGTGAAAATCTCCGGCTGGGCCAATCCGGTGGACATCACGCTGCCAAACTTCCACCTCAACGGCTTCGGCTGGCTGATCTGTCACCGGAGTATTGCGAAATGACTTCGGCGCCAGTGCTCCATTTTTCATAAACAGGGCTGCGGTTAAATAGCTCGAAATAGAATCATTCCAGGTTTAAGTTGATTTCATGACCGGAGCCAAAGGACCAATGTGGCAAACAAGGTGGCCACGGTTCCGCGGCTGCAAAAGATTGCTGGCCGGCTGCGCGATGATGTCGGCATTCGCCCACGCCGCGCCGACTTTCAATCTGCAAGACCCGCTGGCTTTTTTCACCGGCACCGCCGACCCGATGTTGCGATCTTCCACGGCGCAATGGTGCGCGCAAAATTTCGCCGGCTACACCAACACCTTCGGGACGCTGACGACCAACGCATTTTCTCTGACCAACATTCCGGTGTTCATCAACGGCGTGTTTGTTTATTCACCGGCGGTGAACCGGCTGTTGCAACTGGCGGCCAATGTTTTTGACGCCACCACCGATTCGCCTTATCCGTCCGTGTTCCGTCCGCTCTTCAGCAAAGACACCAACGGCAATGTTTTTATCACCGGCTACACCAACATCGTTCCGTTCACGGACGGCTCGGGCAATCTTCAGCTTTCCCCGCCATTTGATGTAACAACCATTGCCGCCTTGCCTGGTGTCATCAGTAACGCGCCAGACAACATTTACGGCGTCCCGTGGATCATCGGTGCGAAAAAGGGCTTGCCGAACTTCAACGAATTTTCGATGGTCAACAATCTGGCCATCCAGCGCCGGCTGCAATTCACCCGGACCGCCACCAATTCACTGTATAGCGTGGACTTCTCAACCTTCGCCACCAATCAGATGTATTTGATGAATTTGAGCAGCTCGATTGGCGTGGAACTGTGGAATTCTTATAGCAATAATTATTTGGGCACGGTGGTAGTTGGCTTGAGTGAAAAAGCTTCGCTGACGATTACCAACGACGATCCAGGTTTTAATTCACATCCCTTGGGCACCACGACCATCTTTCCCATTGGCTATTCAACCAACATTGTATTCGCCACCAATTTCTGGCCCGGGTCAGGTGTGTATTGGACTGCGAGTTCTGCCAATCCCAATCCCAATTCTTTCGTGCTGCCGTTGAATGTGACGATGATCATGCTGACAAATTCGGTCTATCGGTCACCTTACGCCGGTCCGTTGGCTCTGGCCGGTTTGACGGCGCCTTGTTTAATTCCGACAAATTATTTTGGAAGCATAGGAGGCTGGCCAGTGTTGTTTGAATCGCCCTCACCAAATGGCTTTCACTTTCCCCAGTTTGGTTTGTTGTTGACCAACCACCTGCGGGTTTTCATGTTGGATTTGGATACCAATGGCGTTTACCGCGTCATTGATTATGTTCAGTTCGCCGGGCCCAACAGCAGCCTCATTGTGAATTCAAATCTGGCCGATGGCAGCAGCACGAACAACAACTTCGACAATAATAATCAGGGCGTTTGGAATACCAATAATTATTTGAACGTTTCACCCGCCGGGCTGACCTACGGAATTTATAATCAATTTATCACGTCCAAAGGCGGCTTCGCTCCGCCCGGCGAGGATGGCAAATGGCAGTCTGATCCCGACGCAAGAACGCTGGGCGCAACCATCCCAGCCCAGGCAAATACGTTCACCGCGTTTTTCAAGCCCGGCAATAAATATAATAATTACGTCAATACGCTATTAAGTGAAGTAGCACCATATTCGCCGACCCGCTCGGTGGTGCAATACATTACATGGCAGGCCAACGACCCAATGGTGCATTATCTGGCCAGCGACGTGGATTTTGGGTCTTCACCCAATTTTTTAACAACCCCGGCACCAGGAGTGAATCACTACAACGCGGATACGCTGATGTCCGCTTTGACGAACCTAAACCTCGGTAGCTTGAATGACCATTACCTGCCGTGGGGTGGCAATCCGCATATTCAAAGTATGGGACAAACGATTCAGTCTGACCCAAACCTTTACAATCTCGCCGAGCGCGACCCGTTGATGACGCAATCCGACAACTGGGATTTTCCAACGAATCCATTTTCCACTTTCAACTGGATTGGCCGGGTTCATCGCGGCACGCCTTGGCAAACGGTTTATCTCAAAGCAGGCGATATTTTAGCCAGTAACAATGTTGCGGTATGGACGAATTGGACGGGTAATGCCAATGCCATGGATGCCAGCAATGAAGCTCCCGCCCAAGACTGGCATCTGGCCAGCCTGCTGACTTCGTTGTTGAACACCAATCCCGTCCAGCAAACGGCTTCGGTGAACAATCCCGATCCCAATGCCTGGCTCGTGCTGCTGGACGGTTTGACGGCCTGGACCAATTCCGGATCAACCGGTTTATATCCCGTTTTAATTTCGTCAAATTCCCCGCAAGCAGCGGTCATTGCCAATGCCATTCAAGCCACACGCGCCGGTTTTCCCGGCCAGATATTCGGCGATGTGGGCGACATTCTGGCGACGCAACAATTAACCGAACAATCGCCGTTTCTGGATTGGACAGACTCGCTGCAACAGCAGTCGGGCATCAGTGATGAAGCGTATGAAATCATTCCCAGCCAGTTGTTGTCCTTGCTGCGCGCGGATTCCAGCGGTTCAGTAACCTTGAGTAACGGTCAGGCGATCGTGAATTTCACTGGTGGCGACGGTCGTGCCTACGCCCTTCAATCGTCCTCGAACCTCGTTGATTGGTTCAATGTCAGCACGAACAATCCGGTGAATGGGACTTTCAGTTCAACCAATTCGCCAGGCGGTGTTTCGCAGTTTTACCGCACGCTTCTGTTGCAATAATCTTGTTCAAAGTTCCAGCACCTTTTCAAACTTGGTGAGATTTTTATTGCCGGTCGGCGTGACGAGCACCACGTCTTCCAGCCGCACGCCGCCGATTTCTGGATAATAAAGTCCTGGCTCGACGGTGACGACTTGGCCGGTTTTTAGTTCGCCGATGGACGTGGCGCCCAGGCGCGGCGCTTCGTGGATCTCCAGGCCGAGGCCGTGGCCGGTGCCGTGAAAAAACCCCTGCATCCGGCCGTTGTGTTTGCCGGTGGCAAAACCCTGCTGCTCAAAATAAATTTGCACCGCGCGGTGCACGGCGCTGGTCGAAGCCCCGGCGCGGACTTTGGTGAAAGCAATTTTTTGTCCGTGCTTGACGGTCTCGTAAATTTTTTGCACTGCCTCGCTGGCGCGACCGCGCACCACGGTCCGCGTGATGTCGCCAAAGTAACCGGTGGCCTGCGAATGCGGAAAAATATCAATGATGATCGGCTCGTGCGCGCGGAGCGGCCCGAAGCCGCGTTCGTGCGGATCGCAGCCCTGCCTGCCGCCGGCGACGATGGTGTTGGCTGCGAGTCCGCCGGCGTGCAAAATGGCCGTGTCAATCACGCCGCGCAATCGCTCGGCCGTCAGCGGCGCATTGCGGTAGTTCAACCGTCGGCCGGCACCGATCTTGGACAAGCGCAGCACCTGCATCGCCTCGGCCATGCCGACCTCGGCCATCATCAGCGCGGCAGAGATTTTTTTCACCTCGGCGGCGGACTTGATTTCGCGTTCCGCAAAAAAAGTGCCGGCGCGGGGCTTGACGCCAACGCCAAGCTTCTCCAGGTCGCGCGCGAGGCCGAGCGGGAAATTTTCCGGCACGGTGACGTGGCGGATTTTTTTGCCGCGCAACAATTCGCGGATGACTTCGGCCGAGCGTGGGAATTTGACGCCGTTGGCGCGGAGCTGCTGCTGGATTTCTGAGAGCGAAAGGATGTCGCAATCCGGTGCCTGGGCGCGGGCGCGGTCCACTTCAAGGTCGCTCATCACCAGCGTGGGCCGGCGGCCGAAATCAAGATAGACAAACGGGTCGGGCACGAACAGGCCGGTGGCGTAAAGCATGTTCGCGTCGCTTTCGCTGTCGGCGAACATCAGCAGGGTTTCAGATTTCATTTGATTTCGGACGCGCGGCGGCGTGTTCCTAGCATTCTCGGTAGGGCGGTGCTGCCGCGCCGCCCATTATGTTCCAAACAGCCGGTCGCCGGCATCGCCGAGACCGGGCAGGATGAAACCTTTTTCATTTAATTTTTTATCAACGGCGGCGGTGAAAATCGGCAGCATGGGAAAGTGTTTACGCACTTTGCGGATGCCTTCCGGCGCGGCGACCAGGCTGACGAGCCGGATTTTTTTCGCGCCCTGTTTCGTGAGCAGTTCGAGCGCGGCCACGGCGCTGCCGCCGGTGGCGAGCATCGGGTCAATCAGGATGATCTCAAACCGGCCGAGATTTTTCGGCAAACTCTGGTGGTAAAAATGCGCCCGCAGCGTGGCTTCCTCGCGCTTGAGTCCGATGAAGCCGACGCGCGCGTGCGGTATGAGTTCGAGCAGCGGATTCAACATGCCCAGCCCCGCGCGCAAAATGGGCACCAGCGCCACTTCGCGTTCGAGTTTGAAACCAGCCGCAGGCGCGAGCGGCGTGCGGACGGAAATTTTTTTCACGGCAAACGACCGCGTCGCCTCGTAGGTCATCAGCGCGGCGATTTCACCGAGCAACCGGCGGAACACCTGCGGTTCCGTCGCCCGGTCGCGCAGCCGCGCGAGGTTGTGCTGCACCAGCGGATGCGCGATGACCGTGACGTGCTTCATCAGTTCACAAACGTCGGGGCCAGGTAGTAGAGATAGCCGGCGTGCAGTTTCGGCACATCAATGCCGAGATCGAATTTGATGTCGTGCGCCTTGCTGCTCTGGCCGAACATCGAAAGGAAATCGGTGATGTCGTAGTGCTGGCGATATTCGATGAGGTTGGAATCCTTGAGTCCCGCGATTTTTTCCGCGCGGTCCACGGCGTCTTCAAAATCGCCCAGTTCATCCACCAGGCCGAGGTCGAGTGCTTGCTTGCCGGAAACCACGCGGCCATCGGCGAATTCCTGCCAGTTGTCCGCGAGCGCCTTGCCTTCCTTTTTGTTCGCGGTGTGCGCCGCGCCGCGGCCGTCGGCGACGACGCCTTTGAATTTCTGGTAGGTCTCGTCAATCAAGTCCTGCACCATTTTGTGTTCGCCGGCGGGGATTTCATTGGTGCTGCGGTCGGGGCTGAGCATGTCTTTATACAAACCGCTTTTGTAGGTCGTCGGGACGATGCCGAACTTGTCCATCAAGCCGCGATAATTGTAGCCGTGCATGATCACGCCGATGCTGCCGGTGAGCGTCAGTTCGTTCGCCACAATCCAGCGGCAGCCGGATGAAATATAATATCCGCCGGACGCGGCCAGATTGCCCATCGAGCAGACCACCGGTTTTTTTGATGTGTCTTCAAAATCGCGGATGGCGCGGTAAATCTGGTCCGACGCCAGCACTTCGCCGCCGGGCGAATCCATTTTCAAGAGCACCGCCTTGACGTTTTTGTCGTCGGAAGCGCGGTCGAGCTGCGCCTGGATTACCGCCACTGGATCGGTGTCTTCGCCGTCCATGCCATGACCGGTGATGATGCCGTCAATGGTGATGACCGCGATTTTATTTTCGGATTTGTTGTTTTCCAGAAAAACTTCTTCCAGGCGCGGGCCGACTTCGCGCGCCGTGCCGAAGGTGTCGGAATGAAACACGTGGTTGAGCGACAGCGTCTGCATGACAAATTGCGTGAGATTGCCGAACAGACTGATGGCTAGCAGCACAATTAAAATGATCGAGGCGATCATCCAGCCCCGACTCTTGCGCGGCTTGGGGGCGGGCGCGGTGAGGATCGGCGGCGGAATAAATTCCGGCGGATTGGGCGATGTATCCATAGCGCGTTGAAACTAGCGCAAAACCGGCGGGGCGGCAAGCTGCGGTTCACCAATACAGCTGCGGTTCACCAATACTGATGCACCAGCGGTTTGATCTGGCTGGCATAAATCGCGCGGATTTTTTTCAGCGTGGCCGGCGACAGCGGCGGCAGATCGGACGCGGCGATATTTTCGGAAACCTGCGCCGGCCTTTTCGCACCGGGAATCGAGCAAGTGACGGCGGGAAATTCCAGAATCCAGCGCAGCGCCAGTTGCGCGAGCGAAACATTTTTGGGCGCGAGCTTTTTCAGTTCGTCCACCGCTTGCAGCGCGGTTTCAAAATCCACGCCGGAAAAAGTTTCGCCGCGGTCGAACGCCTCGCCGTGGCGGTTGAAATTCCGGTGGTCGTCTTTGGCAAACTTGCTGGTGCGGGAAATCTTGCCGGACAACATGCCGGAGGCCAGCGGCACGCGCGCCAGGATGCCGACTTTTTTCTTCTGCGCCTCGGTAAAAAACAATTCCATCGGTCGCTGCCGGAAAATATTGAAAATGATCTGCACCGACTGGACGTTTGGAAACTCGATGGCTTTCAAAGCCTCCTCGACTTTTTCCACGCTCACGCCGTAATGCCGCAACTTGCCGGCTTTGACGAGGTCGTCGAGAATGCCAAACACTTCCGGGCGGTAAAAAACTTCGGTGTGCGGACAATGCAGTTGCAGCAGGTCAATCGTGTCGGTGTTGAGGTTTTTCAAACTGCGCTCGATCCAGCCGGTCAGGTTCTTGCGGCTGTAACCTTCGACGGTTTGTTTCGGCAACCGGCGGCCGGCCTTGGTGGCGATGTAAAACTTTTCTTTCCGCTCCTTTTTCAATTTGGCGAGCAGGCGTTCGCTGCGGCCGTCGCCATAGACGTCGGCGGTGTCGAAGAAATTCACGCCGCCGTCGAGCGCCACGTGCAGTGCCGTGAGCGATTCGCGATCGTCCGTCTCGCCCCACGCGCCGCCGATGGCCCACGCGCCAAAACTGATTTCGGAAATTTTCCAGCCGGTGCGTCCCAATGTGCGGTAATTCATGCGGCCAAGTTAATGGAAAACAATTTTTTCGCAAAGCTGGAAACGCTTTGGACAGAATGGCAGAATTTTCAGAAATCTATAAATTGCAGCCTGAATTTCATTCGGTAGATTCTGTCATTCTGGCCAAGTCTCGTCCCGCATGGTTGTGCGGCTTGCTTTGGCGGGGCGTCTGGCGCAAAATTCGGCACTTAATTCCCATGCAAAAACCACGTCTATCTTTCTGGCAAATCTGGAACATGAGTTTTGGCTTCATCGGCATCCAGTTCGGCTGGGGTCTGCAGATGGCCAACATGAGCTCCATTTACAGCTATCTCGGCGCGGATGCCGATTCGCTGGCCATCCTCTGGCTGGCGGCCCCGGTCACCGGCGTCCTGATCCAGCCGTTGGTTGGACAATCCAGCGACCGCATGTGGACGCGGCTCGGGCGGCGCCGGCCGTTTATTCTCGCGGGCGCGGTGCTGGCGTCGCTCGCGCTGATCCTGATGCCAAACTGTCCGTCGGTCTGGATGGCGGCCGGTCTGCTCTGGGTGCTGGACGGAACGATCAACGCCAGCATGCAGCCATTCCGCGCGCTGGTGGCGGACAATTTGCCGGAAGAACAAAATTCGCAGGGTTTCGCGATCCAATCATTGTTCATCGGTCTGGGTGGCACGATCGCCTCCGCGATGCCGTGGATGCTTACCAACTGGTTTGGTGTCACCTCGGAAGGCGCGGGGCAGGGACACATTCCCGCTTCCGTCCGGATTTCGTTTTACATTGGCGCGGTGGCCTTCATGGGCGCGGTGTTGTGGACGGTGTTCAGCACCAAGGAATATCCGCCGACTGACGCAGAACTGGCGGCTATTCGTGCCCGGAAATTCGATTGGACGCTCGGCCTCGGCGATATTTTCGCGCTGGTTTTTAAACTGCCCCGCCAGATGTGGGAACTCGGCTTGGTCCAGTTTTTCACCTGGATCGGAATGTTCGCGATGTGGGTTTATTTTTCGCCCGCCGTGGCAAAAAATATTTTTCACGCCGTGAAAGGCACGCCGGAAATGGAAGCCGCCGGTTCGTGGGCTGGTTTTTGTTTCGCGGCCTACAACGCTGTGTGCTTCATTTTTTCTTTTGTGCTGCTGTGGGGCACCAAATACACCGGGCCGAAACTGATGCACGTCATTTGTCTCGCCGTCGGCGCGCTGGGGCTGATGTCGGTGCATCTGGCGTCGGACAAATACCAATTGCTCTTCTCAATGACCGCCGTGGGCATCGCGTGGTCCAGCATTCTCTCCATGCCGTATGCCATGCTTGCGCCGTCATTGCCGAAAGATAAAGTTGGCGTGATGATGGGCATGTTCAATTTGTTCATCGTGCTGCCGCAGATTACCGCCTCCAGTCTGCTGGGGTTTTTTCTGAAACATTTCCTGAACAGCGAACCGATGGGGGCGTTGATGCTGGGCGGCGTGAGCATGGGCCTGGCCGCGCTGTTGACGCTGCTGGTGGTGAGCTTCAAAAAAACCGGTTCCGAATCGCTCGCTCCGCGCGGCGGCAGTGCGCATTGATTGGGTCAGGCGTTACGGTTTTATCTTGCTGGCTAAAATTTGGGCGGGTTGCATGCCAGCGCAAATGGGGGGCGAGCATTTTTTATGGCTGGCTTGTCACCATAATTTGCGCGACGCGGCGGCAACTTCAACTTTACGTAACCTCTCGTTGCCGGTATTCATCCGGTGTCCCAAATACTGAATGCTGGCCACGCCATTTTGCCCATGAAGAAACTGATCGCCCTCAATTTGTTTTTGGCTGTTGCCCTCGCCGGGTTTTTGCGTGCGGCGGAAAATGGTTTTACTCCGCCCTCGTCGCCGCATTTGGATTTTAATTTCAATCCCGGCTGGAAATTCATCCGCACCGACCTGACCAATGCCGAGCAAGTGGCTTTCGACGACTCGAAGTGGAGCGATGTCAGCGCGCCGCATACTTACAACGACACGGATTCCTTCAATTCCATTATCAGCCACAGTGGCGGCGACCGGAACGCGTGGACGGGTATCACTTGGTATCGCAAACATTTCAAACTGCCCACGACCGCCAAGGATGGAAAAGTGTTTCTGGAGTTTGAAGGCTTGAAGCAGGCTGGTCGGTTTTGGGTGAACGGCAAGCTGGTTGGCAAATTTGAGAACGGCATTACTGCGTGCGGTCTCGACCTCACCGGCTTCGTTAATTTCGGCGACGCGGACAATGTCATCGCCGTGAAGGTGGACAACCGCAACGATTACGTCGAAGAGATGACCGGCGTGGGCTTCGAGTGGATGGGACGCGCGTTCAATCCGAATTTCGGCGGGCTGAACCACGACATCGTGCTGCACCTCACCGGCAAGGTTTACCAGACGCTGCCGCTTTACGAAAATCTCAAGACAACGGGCGTCTATGTTTACGGCTCGAACTTCGACATCAAAAACAAAACCTGTGACGTGAACCTTGAATCGCAGGTGAAAAACGAATCCGGCGACCAGCAATCCATCACGCTGTCGGCGGTGGTCGTGGACGCCGCCGGCAACGTCTGCGCCAAGCTCGCGAGCGACGCGCTAGATCTGGTGAGCGGTGAAACGGAAATGTTCACCGCAAGCGGAAAACTGGCGGACGCAAAATTCTGGAGCGACGAAACGCCCAATCTTTACGCGGTATATTCCATTCTGACCGTGAACGACAAAATCGTGGACGTGCAGAAAATCACGACCGGCTTCCGCAAGGCCGAATTCAAAGGCGGTGCCGGCACCGGCGGAGTTTATCTGAACGACAGATTTGTCTGGCTGACCGGTTATGCCATTCGTTCGTCGGACGAATGGGCGGGACTCGGCGAGGCGTATCCCGACTGGATGCACGATTACAACGCGGAACTCATTCGCAGCACGCACGGAAATTTTGTTCGCTGGATGCACATTTCGCCGCAGGCGGTGGACGTGCGTGCCTGTGACATGGCGGGCATCGTCGAGGTTTGTCCCGCCGGAGATAAGGAAGGCGATCCTGTTTTGGACAAACGCTTGCAACCCGATGTCGCCGCACGCGAATGGGAGCAGCGCCTCGAAGTGATGCGCGACTCGATGATTTATTTTCGCAATCATCCGAGCATCCTATTTTGGGAGGCGGGTAACAACCACATCACGACCGAGCATTTGAAACAAATGGTGGATTTGCGAAAACAATGGGATCCCAATGGTGGCCGCGTTCTCGGCTGCCGCACGTTGAATGATCCGGGCGCCACGCCCGTTGCGGAATATTTTGGCGTGATGATCGGCCAGGACCCGCGCACCGACGCGCTGACCAGCCGCACGGAAATGTTCCGCGCCTACAGCGCCGAGCGTCGCGACCGCGCGCCGTTTATCGAGACGGAGGATTTTCGCGACGAGGCCGCGCGCCGGTTCTGGGATGATTTTTCGCCGCCGCATTTCGGTTTCAAGAAAGGCCCAAACGACACTTACGCATGGAACTCGGAGACATTTTGCCTCGCGGCAGCGGAGCGTTATCACGCCTATGCCAGCAACAAGATTTCCAATTCCGATCCGGCGCATTCCAAATGGTCAGCCTACGCGTCCATTTACTGGTCGGACTCGAACGCCGACGGCCGGCAGGACAGCAGCGAGGTCTGTCGCGTCAGCGGCAAGGTGGATGCCGTCCGGCTGCCAAAGGAGGCTTACTACGTTTATCGCGTGATGCAGAATGCTGCACCGGATATGCACATCATCGGCCATTGGAATTATCCGAAAAACACGGTGAAGGCAGTTTATGTGGCCGCCAATCATTGTGACAGCGTGGAGTTGTTCGTGAATGGGAAATCCAAAGGCGTCTCAACCACGCCGACGAATGGCTATGTTTTTGTTTTCCCCGGAATCCAGTTTGTAGCCGGCAAAATTTCCGCCGAGGCGAAAACCGGCGGAAAAATTGTTGCGCAGGATCAAATTGAAACCGCCGGCGAAGCGAAATCATTGAAACTGACACCGCACGTTTCGCCCATCGGTTTGCTGGCCGACGGATCGGACGTGGCGTTCTTCGACGTGGAAGTGGTGGACGCGCAAGGCCGTCGTTGTCCGACCGATGAGGCGCGCGTGGATTTTAAACTGGCCGGCCCGGCCATCTGGCGCGGCGCTTACAACAGCGGCAAAATCAATTCGGTGAACAATCTCTGGCTCGACACTGAGTGCGGCATTCATCGCGTGGCCATTCGTTCCACATTGATAGCCGGTTCAATTACGCTGACCGCTACTCGCGCCGGACTGGAATCGGCCAACTTGACCATCCAATCAGTGCCGGTAAAAATCGTGGATGGTCGATTTGAAAGTAATAAATTTTTAAATAACTGATTTTCAGGCCGGGTGCACGCAACCATTTTTTTTGTTCTATTCATCCCCATTGGTGGCAATAAGGTGTTTCCCTGACTTGACGCGCCGGGCATTCGTTCTATTTATTAGTTATGCAACTCGACAAGCTGACCCAGAAATCGCAGGCGGCTTTGCAGGACGCGCAACGCCTCGCCCGCGAACACTCGCATCAGGAGATGGACGGCGAGCATCTGCTGCTCGCGCTGCTCGGTCAGGCCGAGAGCCTCGTGCCGGAATTGCTGGCGCGCATCGGCGTGCCGCCAGCGAAGCTCCAGCCGGATTTGGAAAAGGAACTTGCGCGCCGCCACAAAATTCAGGGCGGCAACGATCCCTACGCTGGGCGCGATCTGCAAAAGGCGCTCGACGCCGCGCAGTCGGAGGCGAACAAACTCAAGGACGATTATGTCAGCACCGAACATCTGTTGCTCGGCCTGCTCGACGAGGCCAGTCCGTCGCTCAAGAAAATTTTCACCGCGCACGGCCTCAAGCGCGACGCGGTGCTCAAGGCGCTCGCCGAATTACGCGGCAACCAGCGCGTGACCGACCAGCAGCCGGAAGGTAAATTTCAGGCGCTGGAAAAATACGGTCGCGATCTCACGGCGCTCGCACGGCAGGGGAAAATTGATCCGGTCATCGGCCGCGATGAGGAAATCCGCCGCGTGATGCAGGTGCTGACGCGCCGCACGAAAAACAATCCCGTGCTCATCGGCGAACCCGGCGTGGGCAAGACGGCCATCGCCGAAGGTCTCGCGCGGCGCATTGTCAGCGGCGACGTGCCGGAATCGCTGAAAAACAAGCGGCTGGTGGCGATGGATCTGAGCGCGATGATTGCCGGCGCAAAATATCGCGGCGAATTTGAGGATCGGCTCAAGGCGTTTCTCAAGGAGATCACGGCCAGCGAGGGGAAAATTATTTTGTTCATTGACGAGTTGCACACCATCGTCGGCGCGGGCGCGGCGGAAGGCGCGACGGACGCGGCGAACATCATGAAGCCGCAGCTGGCGCGCGGCGAATTGCGCTGCGTGGGCGCGACGACACTGGACGAATATCGCAAGCACATCGAGAAAGACCCGGCGCTCGAACGCCGTTTCCAGCCGGTGCAGGTGACCGAGCCGACGGTCGAGGCGACCATCGCGATTCTGCGCGGGCTGAAGGAGCGTTACGAAGTCCATCACGGCGTGCGCATCCAGGATGCTGCCCTCGTGGCGGCGGCCACGTTGTCGCATCGCTACATCACCGACCGGTTTTTGCCGGACAAGGCGATTGATCTTGTGGACGAAGCGGCGTCGCGAATCAAAATGGAGCTGGATTCCAAACCGACCGAACTGGATCAACTTGACCGCCAGATTTTGCAGTTGGAAATCGAACGAACGTCGCTGGCGAAGGAAAAAGATTCCGCGAGCAAAGAGCGGCTTAAGCTGATTGACAAAACGCTCGCCGATTTGAAGGAAAAATCCAAGGCGCTCACCGCGCAGTGGCAGAATGAAAAGGTGGCGGTGAATGCCGTGAGCATCGTCCAGCAACAGTTGGAGCAGGCGAAGATTGAATTGGAGCAGGCGCAACGGAAAGGTGATTTGAGCAAATCGGCGGAGGTGCAATACGGCAAGATTCCCGATTTGGAAAAGAAGCTGGCGAAGATGGAAAGCGCGGCCGACGTTTCGCCTTCGGTGAAAGGCGGCAATGCCCGTCCCACTTTGCTGCGTCAGGAAGTCACCGACGAGGACATCGCGAAGGTTGTCGCGGCGTGGACGCATATTCCCGTTTCACGGATGCTCGAAGGTGAGCGGCAAAAGCTCGTAAAGATGGAAGAGCGTTTGGCCCAGCGCGTCATCGGGCAGAAAGCCGCCATCAAGGCCGTGTCCGATGCCGTGCGCCGCGCGCGGTCGGGACTGGGCGATCCAAATCGGCCCATCGGCTCCTTCATTTTTCTCGGGCCGACCGGTGTGGGCAAGACCGAGACCGCCCGCGCGCTGGCGGAATTTCTCTTCGACGACGAGAATGCGATGGTGCGGATTGACATGAGCGAATACATGGAAAAATTCTCCGTGCAACGCCTCATCGGCGCGCCACCGGGCTACGTCGGCTACGAGGAAGGCGGACAACTCAGCGAGACGGTGCGGCGCAAACCTTACTCCGTCGTGCTGTTCGACGAAATCGAGAAGGCGCATCACGACGTGTTCAACGTGCTGTTGCAGGTGCTCGACGATGGCCGGCTCACGGACGGGCAGGGGCGCACGGTGGATTTCAAGAACACCATCGTCATCATGACCAGCAACCTCGGCTCGCCCATCATCCAGGAATATTTTCTGGACGGCCACACCGACAAGTCCTCGCACCAGGCGATGGAGGACAAGGTGCTGGCTGAGTTGAAAAAACATTTCCGGCCGGAATTCCTGAACCGCGTGGACGACGTCATCATCTTCCAAAGTCTCGACGAAGACGAACTGGCGCGCATCGTGGAAATCCAAATCGGGCGGCTGGAAAAACGGCTCGCGCAGCAAAACCTCACGCTGGATGTGGATGCTGCTGCCAAGAAATTGCTGGCGAAGGAAGGCTACGACCCGCAATTCGGCGCACGCCCGCTCAAGCGCGCCGTGCAGGAGCAATTGCTGAATCCGCTCTCCATGAAACTACTCGAAGGCGAGTTCAAGCCGGGCGATAAAATCAAGGTGACGGCAAAAGATGATGAATTGGTTTTCCAGCGAAAATAATATTATTCTTCCCAGCGCGGAGAATGAACCACTTTCGTGTGCTTCGTGTATTTCGTGGTTGTCAGCCTTGATATTGCTCGTCGCTGACTTTTTCCAGCCAGTCCACGGCTTTGCCGTCGAGCTGTTCCTGAATGGCGATGTGCGTCAGGGCCGTGGTGACCGCGGCACCGTGCCAATGTTTCTCGCCCGGCGGAAACCAGACGATGTCGCCGGGCCGGAGTTCTTCCACCGGCCCGCCCCAGCGCTGCGCGCGTCCGCAGCCCGCCGTCACGATCAAGGTCTGCCCCAGCGGATGCGTGTGCCACGCGGTGCGAGCGCCGGGTTCAAACGTGACGATGGCGCCGGTCACTTGTGCGGGATCACTGCCCTTGAACGGCGAGTCAATGCGCACCGTGCCGGTGAACCAATCGGCCGGTCCTTGGTTGGATGGCTGGGATCCGTTTCGTTTGATTTCCATATTGTTTCCTTTGGCGCTAATTATTCGGTGCGCGCCCTGCTGCGTCAATCCTCGCCTCCCGGCCATGAATTCTTTGGCGCTGCCGGCGGCTTGTTTGGGACGTGTCGCTCCGTTCCGCCAAGCCATTACAAAGACAAATGCGCTTTATTAAATAGTTGTTTTGCAGCATAAATCGCGGCAGACTCAATCTGGAAACAGAAGAACCCATGAATAAACAACTGCTTTCGTTAGTCGCCGTGTTGTTGCTCCTGCCCCTTGCACCGGCCAAGGCTACCCTCATCAATGGAACTTTCAGCGGCGTCGTCACGGGAACAAGCGGGGCTTTTCCTTTTGCCAATGGCGCGTCGGTCACCGGCAGTTTTGGGTTCGACTCGAATTTTTTCCGGGCGGATTCTTCCGGGAAGTTTTACACCAGTTTGCAGGATTCCTCCCTGTTTTTTAATGTTTTCATCGCCGGGCAGCAATTGTATGGCTGGACGCCGCAGTCCGGCGGGTTGAGCATCGTCATGGACTCGGACGGCATACCGATTTCCGGCGGCGCGGGGGGGGCGTGGGATCTGTTCATCGGTGCGGGTGGATTGTTAAATTTTGGCGGGCTGAATAATTCTGGTCAAGCGCAAGTGGCCTATTCCATCCCTGCGGTTCCGGATGCGGGCGCGACTTCAACTTTGCTGGGCGTGGCCTTGGCAGGTTTGGCGGTGGGCCGGCGTTTCCTCCGCTGAATTCAGCGCGGCTGCAACTCGTAGGTCAAGAATGCGAGGCAATAAACCGCCGCCGTTTCCACGCGCAAAGTCAGATTACCGAGCGTGATGGGCTGTGCGCCCGCCGCTTCAATCGCCTGCAATTCAGCCAAAGTAAAATCTCCTTCCGGCCCGATCCACACCGCCGCGCTGCGGGGCAAATGTCCGTGCCGTGACTGGAACGTATCCAAATACTCGCGCGGATGGCGGCGTTCCGTTTGCAGCGAACCGACGAGCACCAAATCAATTTTTTCCTGACGCGCAAGAAATTGTTCAATCGCCACCGGCGCTTCGACGCGCGGCAGCCAGGCCGCGCCGCATTGCTTGATGGCTTCGATGGCGACCTGCTGCCACTTGTCGCGCTTGGCTTCCGCGCCATCGTCGTCGAGGTGCGTCACCACACGTTCGGATAAAATCGGCACGACCCGCGTCGCGCCGAGCTCGACAGATTTCTGGATGATGCTCTCGATGATTTTTCCCTTGGGCACGGCGAGCAGCAAGGTGATGGCGCAGGGCAGGGGCGGAGTGGCTTTCGTTTCCTTCACCGTGAGTGTGAGGAAATCCTTTGCGGCATTCTCAACGTCGCAAAAAAATTCATGGCCTGCGCCGTCCAGCACAGTGACGCGTTCGCCGCGTTTCAACCGGAGGACGTGCAGCGCATGGTGCGCCTCGCGTCCGTCCAGCCGCAGCGCATGGCCGGTGCAGCGTTCCGGTGGCAGAAAAAAACGGTGCATAAATTTTTCTGGCGTAGCAGCCGGCGTGAGCCGGCTCGGTTCTTATTTTGCGAGCGTGAATGAGCCGACTCTCACATCGGCAGCTGCAAAATTTATTTAAAAAACTTTTTCGCCTTCTCAAAAAAACCGGACGCGAGCGGCGCCTGTTTACCGTCGCAGAGCGCGGAAAACTCCTGCAGCTTGGCGCGCTGGGCGTGGTCCAAATGCGTCGGCACTTCCACCAGCACGCGGACATGCAAGTCACCCTGGCCGTAGCCTTGCAAATTTTTCACGCCATTGCTTTTGACGCGGAACGTCGTCGCCGGCTGCGTGCCGGCCGGAACTTTAATGGTCGCGCGGCCTTCCAGTGTTGGCACTTCAATTTCTCCGCCCAGCGCCGCCTGCACGAAGCTGACCGGCACTTCGCAGATCAAATCGTCGCCGTCGCGCTGAAAAATTTCGTGTTCCTTGACGTGCAACACGACGTAAAGATCGCCGGAAGGTCCGCCGCGAAAACCCGCTTCGCCGTTGCCGGAAGAGCGCAATCGCGACCCGGCATCCACGCCGGCCGGGATGCGCAGCTTGATCTTGGAACTTTTCTGGCGCTTGCCGTTGCCCGAACAACTCTTGCACGGTTTTTCCATGAGCCGGCCCGCGCCTTTGCAATGCGGACAGGTCTGCGCGATGCTAAAAATCCCGCGCGACGTCAGCACCTGGCCGCGCCCGCCGCAGGTCGCACACGTTTTTAATTTTGAACCGGCTTCCGCGCCGGAACCGGAACAAGTTTCGCACGCGTCGAGCTTGGTGACGGAAATTTCCTTCTCGCAGCCGAGCGCGGCTTCTTCGAGCGTTATTTCCAAATCGTAACGGAGATCATCGCCGCGCTGCGGTTGCGACGGGTCGGCTTGCTGGCCGCCGAAGAGGTTTTCAAAAATGCTGCCGCCCGCGCCGCCGCCGAACACGTCGCGGAAAATATCAAACGGATCGTGGAAACCGCCGCCGGCGCCGCCGCGACCGGCCCGCTGGCGCGGATCAAACGCCGCGTGCCCAAACTGGTCGTAGGCCGAGCGTTTTTGCGGATCGCTCAACGCCTCGTAAGCCTCGCCCAGTTCCTTGAATTTCTCCTCCGCCGCGTGATCGCCCGGATTTTTGTCCGGATGAAATTTTACGGCGAGCTTGCGGTAGGCTTTTTTGAGTTCCTCCGCCGAGACCGAGCGTTCGACGCCGAGGACTTCGTAGTAATCGCGTTTGGCCATGAAAAATTAAAAATTAAAAATTAAAAATGCAAAATCGCGGAAAGCGCCGCCGCCGGTTTTTAATTTTGCATTTTTCATTTTGAATTCTCCGCCGGCAGTTTGGCGACGACGACCGTGGCGGGCCGGAGCAAACGCTCTTTGAGCTTGTAACCTTTGCGGAGCTGCTGGGCGACGTGGCCTTCGGGAACTTCCTTGGTTTCCATCTGAGAAACGGCCTCGTGCAGGTGGGGATCAAACAGTTGGCCGGCGGTTTCAATTTCTTCGAGACCGGTTTCGGCAAGCGCGTTTTTCAACTGCTGCTGGATCATCGTCACGCCGGTCGAGAGTGACGCGAGCTTGTCGCCTTTGGCGCTCTGCGCGGCGGCGAGCGCCATCTCAAAATTGTCCAGGATGGGCAGCAATTTCTGGAGCAGGGAGGCGCTGGCGTAATGGCCGGCCTCAATTTTTTCCCGTGCGGCGCGCTTCTTGAAATTGTCGAAGTCCGCGGTGGTGCGGAGCAGGCGCTCCCAGTTTTCATCGGCCTTGGCGGCGCGCGCCTGCAATTCCGCGATCTGCTCGGGCGTGGGCGCGGCGGCGGCTTCAGGCTGGGGCGTTTCAGCTTCGGGTTTGCTCATAGTCTTTTTACCAAAAAAATTCAGACGGGGAAAATAACAGATGCCCGTGCGCTCGGCAACGGGCGAGAGTGGGGCAAATGAATCTCAGCTTTAAGCTTTCAGAATGAAAGTGAAAACTTGAGAGGACGCGGGTCAGTTGGCGGGGACGAGTTTTTGATATTCCGGCAGCGCGTGGAGCGCCGCAAAACGCGGATCGGTGCGCGCCGCGTCGAGCAGATTGCGGGCGCTGGCATTGGTGGCCAGGCGTTTCGCGCTCAAATCCAGCGCGGTCTTCAGATTTTGCAGCGCCAACGGCGTCTGGCCGGTGATGGCTTCAAAGGCGGACAGGTCATAAATCGGTTCGGGCTGGTCCGGCGCGAGGCTGACCAGTTTTTTGAGCGCGGATTCCAATTTGGCCATGTTGCCGAGCTGCGCAAAATATTGGGCCACGGCGGCGGCATCCGGGAATTTAATGTTGGGGCTGGCGATGGCCTGGTCCAGCAATTCCAACGCGCGGTTG
Organism: uncultured Verrucomicrobia subdivision 3 bacterium; assembly: GCA_903884535.1. Taxonomy (GTDB): domain Bacteria; phylum Verrucomicrobiota; class Verrucomicrobiia; order Limisphaerales; family UBA11358; genus UBA11358. The sequence continues at coordinate 51,695 of CAISEZ010000018.1, read as the reverse complement.
GTCTGCTGGAGCTGCAGGTAGGTGCCGCCGAGCGTGATGAGGTTTTGCACATTGGCCGGGTTCGTGTGCGCCATGTTTTCCATCGAGTCAATCTGGTTGATGGCTTGCGTGCGGCCGGCGTTTTGTTTTTTGAATTCCTTGAGCTGGTCAATCAAGTTCGAGACCTGATCGTTGTAAGGATCCAGTTTCTTGCAGGTTTCGGCGACGATGATGGCGTCATCGAACCGGCCGAATTGCAGCAGGAAATTCACATAACGGAACACCGCTTCCGGGCTGTAAGGACAGAAGGCGAAGGATTGCTTGAACGCAAAATCCGTTTCGCGGACGAGCGCGGCCTGGGCGGCGGCGGTTTTCTGGCGGTATTCGGGCGGGCACTGCTGGCCGAGGCGCCAGTAATACATTCCCGCCTGCGAACTGCGCAGCTTGGAAAAGGCTTTTTGCGCGTCGTCATCGCGGATGAAGCGGCGGTCGCCGGTGAAGCCTTTGTAATTGTTGCCGATGTAGGTGCGTTCGGCGAAATCGGCGATCTCCTGCACCTTCGTGTCGTAAGTGATCCAGTTGCCGCAGAGGCGCGTGGAAAATTTGCTCCAGAATTCATGGTCCAGCTTGAACATGTCGTCAGACAATTCCGGCTGCGGCTGCCGGTTGATGTGCATGATGATGCCGAACGGCGTTTCGTAGGGATACATCCAGTCGAGCGGGAAACTTTCCTCGACATAAAATTCGTTCGTCGGGTTGTTGTCGAAAATAACTTTGCAGAGCAGGCCGTTGATCATCATGACGGCGACCTGGCCGGAGACTTGAACGCGGCCGTTGTCCACGTGCACGTCCTCGCCGGGCTTGAGCTGGCCGAGCTGCTGACGGCGGGCCACGTCCTGCGTGTAGTCCTCAAACGATTTTTGCGAATCTTCCGGCGACGGAATATAAATTTCGCTCGGCGGATAAACGCCTTCGGCGCGGCGTTTTGTTTCGACATGCAGACCCCACGCGGTGAACGGGCGGTCCAGCACATTGAACGCCAGATCGGCCAGGCCGTTGACGAGGCCGTTGTCGGGGCCAAGCGGAATGCCCAGGACGTAGCGGATGAACTCGCGGAAGAACGGCGGGTCAATCTGCTTGGAGCGGTTGTATTGTGCGCGGAGATAATCCAGATAAGTGCCGTCGGCGAGCGCGTTCTGCGTGATCAGGTAACAGTCGCGGCGGTCGAATTTCTGATCCTGCTCCGGCTGGCAATTGTGCGGAATAAAACTGTCGCAGAAAATCGCGTAGGTCGGGCAGAAGCGGCCCGGATCGGTGCCGCCGAAAAGAATCGTGTTCCGCGCCATTTCAGGATAAACAATTTTTGCGTTGGCCGGCGTCTTCAGCAACTCGGCGCGGAGCACGTTGTCGTAGGTCAGCTTGCCGGTCTTCGGGTCGGTGAACGGCGGCGTGAACATGTCGTGCCCGAACCAGTAACCAAACCAGTGGTTGCGCTGCTCGCTCTTATACCAGTGCGACATGCCCGAATAAACCGGCATGATGGCGAACAACACGAGCAGGATCAGCACCGGCCCGCGTTTGCGATAAGCCAGCAACGTGGCGATGAAAATCAGCGGGATGGCGACCAGAATCAAATTGGCAAACACCGGCACGCCATATTGATCCTTGTCAAACGCCAGCGTGACGTAATGCGGCAATTGCGACAGGCTAATTTTGCCAGCCGGACCGAAGTAAAGTTTGCCCGTGGCATCCAGCAGGCAATACAGCGACAGCAACAGCGCCACCACGCCGCCCACCAGACCCCAGCGGCGGAATTTTTGGTAATGCGTCGCCACATACGCGGCCAGCAGCGTCAGGCCATAGCCGATCATCAGCGCGAACAGCGCGTGCGAGGCGGTGAAGAACACCTTGTTCAGATCGGACGAGGAGCGGTCCGGCGACACGGCGAGCAGCACCACTAGCAGCACGGCCACGCAAAAATAAATGGAGGACAATCCGATGATCCAGCAACGTTCCCGCCGCTGCATTTTCAGCAGGAAAAAAAACGGCGTCAGGCCAACGAACACGTAAACCCAACTGAAGGAGTCAGCCAGCCCCTGGGCCAGATACCCGAGCTGGAAGACGAAGCGCGAGGAATTCTGAAAGATGTTAATGCCGGTTACGCTCTCGTATTGGCCACGGCTCAACGCGTGGAAAAATCCCTCGACGGTGCGCGGGTAACCCCATTGCATTGGCGGGTCGGTCATGCCGGAGAGTGGCTCGTAAAAATACACCGACACGCCCAGCGCCCACATTATGCCCATCCAAATGACCGATTTCCATTCGGTATAAATCTGCTTGGTTTTATTGGCCAGCCAGCCGCCTGTGATGATGGAGCCAATCCCGACTACATGGAACAGGAAGAATTCAATCGAGGTCATGTTGTTCAACGCCGGCACCTTGCCTGAACTCACCGCCAAAAGACCAAGAACATAAAGGATGCTGTTGGTGAGCAACAAATCCCGCCCTAGACGCGGCAGGGCCAGCGCCACGGCGATTTCCACGCCCATCGCACTCAACAACAAGGTCTGGTGAATCGTGGCGCACAATCCGTAAAGAAACATCGCCAGATAAAGATACCGGCGCTGATGCGGCGCATAAATCCAGCGCATCAGGCATGCCATCACCGCGATCAGCCACGGCACGCCGAAAACGGAAATGCGGTTGATCACCACCGATTCGCTCCACATATAAACATCAAAGCCGAGCATCGTGCCCGCCACCAAGCCGGACACCAGGCAGATGGAATTTTCCCATTGCTTGGGAATGTCTTTGATCTCCTCGAGTCCTTCAATCAACATGCTGCTGCCGCGCGAAACCATCATCGCCAACAGGCCGCAACCCATCGCCGCCGCAAAAGACTGGCCGACTTCCACGCGCCACGCCACATTGCCGAAGGGCACGATCACGGTCCAAAACCACGAATAAACCGACCAGAAGGGATAGCCGGGCGGATGCGGGATGCCGGCATAAAAGGACGCCGTGCAAAGTTCCCCGGAATCTTCCAGCGTTTGTTCCGGCGCGAGCGTCCACAGATAAACGGCCCAGACCACGCCGAACGTGACGGCCAGCGCGAACCAGTCAATGATCCGGAACATCGGCGGCACGGGTCCGGGCGCGGCGGAATCGGCGGGCTTGTTGTCCTTCGGTTTCGTTACCGGCGCTTTGCCGTTGGTTGCTTTAGATTTTTCCATTGTCTGCGTTAGTTGCTGAAATTGGTTGTCGGCGTAAAACCCATAATAGACCCGAAACTGCTACGGTTTGTCGAATCAAAAGTGACGGCGGCCAGATGGTTTTGCGTCGTCTGCGCCCCGCCCAAGGCATACGCGGCATCACTTTGATTGCTCAAAACCATTGCCATCATGGGCCTGGGGCCGAGGCCGTCGCCGCCGCGGTTGAACGCCATCAAGGTCAACAACAGGCACGCCATCGTCGGCGCCAGCCCGCGCCAAAGCCAGGTCGCGGCTGGCGTCACACCGGCGGCGGAAAAAATCTTAAGCCCCGCCGTCGGCGGGCGCGGCCGCCAGGAACGCAATTGCGCTTCCGTCATCTTCAATTCTTTCATAAACGACTCCTTCCAGTTTGGTTTTGATTTTTTGCAATCCGTAGCGGTAGCGGCCCGCCGCCGTGTTTGGCGACAGTTCCAGCAGCCCGCCGATTTCCTCGAACGTGCAGCCGTGCCAGATTTTCAGGACGATGACCTCGCGCTGCTCCACCGGCAGTTCCGCGAGACAACGCATCGCCGCGCGTTCCGCCGGCGTTTCGTCCGCCGTTTTTTCAAACCAGCGCAACGATTCCCATTCGCGGGTCAGTCGCCGCCAGAGCGTGCGCCGGTAATTCAGCGCGCGATTCCGATAACTCCGCACGCAATAATGCTCCGGTTTGGCCGGCGCGCAGTCCATTTGCGTCAGGGCCACGAAGGTTTCCTGCAACACATCTTCCGCCTCGCCGTGACCGAGGCCGAGCGCGCGGCCATACAAAATCAATTCCGCCGCCTTCGCGGCGTAGAGTGTTTCGCACCAAAGTTGTGACGGATTGTGACTCACGATTTCAACTCATAGACACCACGCCCGCCGGATTTGTATAAAAAACTTTTGGCAAAATAATTGCATTGGCTGGACGGATTGCCGAAAATGAGCGGAATATGAATATCCATTGGCGTTTGCGCAGTTGGCCGTCTCCTGCGCTCATTGAAGCCTACCGCTTGATTCCGCCAACGGCGAAGATTCTCGACATCGGCTGCATCGGCTATCATCAGTATCACATCGCCAACCATCTCGGACTGACCGGCACCCAGCATTACGGTGTGGACTGGGGTGATGCCGACCAGCTTCCCGCCGGATTTACCTATCGCAAGGCCGATCTCAACAAGGGCGGCATTCCGTTTGAAGATGACCAGTTTGACTTTGTGGTAGTCAGTCACACCATTGAGCATTTGGAAAATGCCGTAGAATTCTTTTCCGAATGTGTGCGGGTATGCAAGCCGGGCGGAATTTTATATTTTGAAGCGCCTTCTGAACGGTCGGTATGGATGCCCTCGAATCTTTCCAATCCGGAATTTTTTTACAGCCTGTCGCTCTACGATGACCCGACGCATAAGCGGCCGTGGCCGCCACAAGCTTTCTATCGGCTGACCCGGCTGAACGGTTGCGAACCGTTGCATGTCGGCCGGCTTTATTCATGGATTCACCGGATACTTGCACCATTGTCTATTCCATTCTGCTGGCTTACTGGCCACAAGATGCTGGAAGCCTGTGTGTGGCAAACTGTGGGTTGGGCGAGCTATCTCATCGCCCGGAAACCGCTGAATGTGACCGGCCGACCCACGTTCAACTACTACATCCCTGGCCGTCCTTATAAAATCAAAGTCAAACCATTCCGCAAGTAACTGCCTGTTTGCTCCGGTTATGATCGCAATGGGGAAAGAGTTTTTTCGCTTTCTGACTTCGCGGCATTCCGGCAGGATGTGGAAAATTCAGAAGCCAAATGTATCTCGGAAAAAAAATCGTCGTCGTCATGCCCGCTTACAACGCGGCCAAAACCGTCACTAAAACCGTTGAGGAAGTCCATCAGCAGGGCATCGTGGACGAAATCATCATCGTGGATGATCGCAGCCGCGACAATACGGTGGCGGTGGCCTCGGCGCTGCCCGGCGTGCGGGTCCATGCGCATGAGAAAAACACCGGCTACGGGGGCAATCAGAAAACGTGCTATCGGCTCGCGCTCGAAGCGGGAGCGGACATCGTCATCATGGTCCATCCGGATTATCAATACACGCCCAAGCTGATTCCGGCGCTGGCTTCGATGATCGCAAACGACCTGCATCCGTGCGTGCTGGCCAGCCGCATTCTGGGCGGCTATTCGCTGCAGGGCGGCATGCCGACGTGGAAATATGTGGCGAACCGGTTTCTGACGGCGGCGGAAAATATTCTGCTCGGCGCAAAACTATCCGAATACCACACCGGCTACCGCGCGTTTTCAAAGGAAGTGCTGCAGACGCTCAACCTGAAAAACAATTCGGATGATTTTGTGTTCGACAACCAGATGCTCGCGCAGATTCTCTGGCACGGCTTCACGATTGGCGAGGTGAGCTGTCCGACGAAATACTTTAAGGAAGCGTCGTCCATCAATTTCCGACGCAGCGTGAAGTATGGCTTCGGCTGCCTGAACGTCGGGCTGAAATTTCGCCTGGCCAAACTGGGTCTGGCCAAGCCGAAAATCTTTTTTACTTGAGCGAGACGGCCAGGCGCGATTTCTTGCGGTTGGCGGTGGGGCGGGGGACAGCGCCGGTCTTGACAGCTTTGTCGAAAGCGGAATGCACGCCGGGCAGCAGCTTGGCGGCTTCGTCTTTTTTACCGGCGGTGACGGCGGCGCGGAATTCTTTTTCCAAGCGGCGCAGCTTGGATTTGACACTGCGGTTCTGGAGGTTTTTGCGGGCGCTGTTGCGCACCCGGCGGGCGGCTGACTTCGTATTCGGCATAGATTAAATTTTGATTCGCGTAAAAGGGCGGCAAATCTAGCGAATGAGCGGGAAATGTCAACGAGGAAAACGTGCGGCCGGTTTCGCCTGGGCATTTCCTACAATGTTTCGGCAAACCGAATCGCATCCGGCTTTACTTTTGCGCGGCGGGCTGGTTGTTTAAGCGGATACTTGTATTGCACTGACGATCAATGAAGCCGCCCGCATGAATCCGCCGCTCCGCATCCTGCATCTGGAGGATAATCCCGCCGACGTTGTGCTGGTGCGCGATCAACTGGCCCAAGACGGGCTGGCGGCGGAGATCACCGCCGTGATGCGCCGGGCGGAATTCAGCCGCGCGCTGGCTGAAACAAAATGGGATTTGGTGCTGGCCGATTACCGGCTGCCCGACTTCACCGGTTTGGATGCGTTGAAACTGGTCCGCGAAAAAGACGCCATCCTCCCGTTTATCCTGATGTCCGGTGACATCGGGGAACTCGCGGCTATCGAAAGCCTCAAGGCGGGCGTGACGGATTACATTCTCAAGCAAAACCGCGACCGATTGCCCACGGCTATTCGCCGCGCCGTGGCTGAGGCGGCCGAGCGAACCTTGCGCGCCAATGCCGAGGAGGAATTACGCCGCAGCGAAAAACAATACCGGCTATTATTTCAGGGCAATCCGAATCCGATGTGGGTTTTCGATTTGGAGTCTTTGACGATTCTCGAAGTGAACGAGGCGGCGGTGCAGCAATACGGTTTCACGCGGGAAGAATTTCTCGCGATGACCATCGAAGATTTGCGCCACCAAGATCGCGAAACGTTGAGCCGGCCGCCGGCCCGGGAAACGGGCGGCAACGGTCTGGTCTGGAAACACCGGCGTAAAGACGGCTCCACCATGGATGTGGAAATCAACTGGTCGCCGCTCGCCTTTCAAGGCCGGCTGGCGGCGCTGACGCTGGCCACGGACGTGACCGTCCGGCGGCGTTCGGCGCAGCACAACGCGCTGTTCCGCCGGTTGAGTCACAACTTGAGCGCGGTCACCACGGCGGCCGAGGCGGCGAGCTACATCTGCGAGGCGGCGGATGAATTATTTCACTGGGACGATTTTGCGCTGGATTTGTATTCGGCGGAAAAAGATGAGGTGGTTTCGCTACTGACCATTGCCACGATTGACGGCAAGCGCGTGCCGATTCCGGCCTCGCCGCAGCCCAAGACCGCCAACACGCTGGTGCAACGCGTGCTCGTGCGCGGGGCGGAACTGGTGTCGCAACGGGAAACCGGCGGGCAGGCGGGCACGACGATGATTGCGCCCATCCGCAAAGGCGAGCGGGTCATCGGAGTGATGTTCATCAAAGCCCAACAGGCGCACAGCTATTCGGAACGCGATTTGGAGACGCTGCAAAATTTGGCTGATCAATGCGGCGGTGCGCTACAGCGGGCGCAGACCGAGGAAGCCTTGCGCCACAGCCAACGGCGGTTCCGCGAACTATTTGACAATTCGCCGGACGCCATTTTCGTGGAGGATATGGCGGGCACTGTGCTCGATGCCAACCGCACGGCGTGTGCGCTGCACGGATTGAATCTGGAAGAACTCATCGGCAAAAACGTCGTTGAAGAACTGGTGCCGCCGGCCGCCCGCGCCGCCGCCCGCGCGGATTTTCACAAGCTTGCAACCGGCCAGATTTCTTGGGCCGAAGGCGAGAGCCTGCACACGGACGGTCGCAGCGTGCCGGTCGAACTGCGGGTGGTCCGGGTAGAATATGACGGAAAACCCGCGTTATTGTTTCATGTCCGCGATGTCACCGAGCGGCGCGCGGCGGAGACGGCGCTGCGCAGTTCGGAAACGCTGTTTCGTTCCGTCTGGGAAAATTCCGTGGACGGCATGCGACTCACCGATGAGAACGGCAACATGGTGGCCGTGAATGAAGCGTTCTGCCGGCTGGTCGGCCTGACGCAGCCGCAATTGGAAGGCAAGCTGTTCACCGTGGTTTATTCCGAGCGCGCGGACTGGGAACAATTTTTGCGGCGCCATCGCGAATTGTTTCGCGCGGGCACCTTGCAGGCCAAGCGCGAGCGCGAATTTGTTTTGCACGACAACCGCCGCGTGGTTTTCGAGATCGCCGATTCTTACGTCGAGTCTGGCGGTAAGCCGCGCCTGCTGTTGAGTCTGTTTCGCGACGTCACCGGCCACAAGCAACTGGAGGAACAATATCGCCAGTCGCAAAAAATGGAAGCCATCGGCCAGCTCGCCGGCGGCATTGCGCATGATTTTAATAATATTCTCACGATCATTTTGGGCCACGCCTCGTTGCTGACGATGACGTCGCTGGATGCCAAGCAGATGCTTTCCGCCAAGCAGATCAAGCTCGCTTCGGAACGCGCCGCCGGCCTGACCCGGCAATTGCTCGCCTTCGGGCGCAAACAGATTTTCAGTCCGCGCCCGGTGGATCTCAACCGGGTGGTCGGCAATCTGACGGAAATGCTCGCGCGGTTGCTGGGCGAGGACATCGCGCTGCAAATCTCTTTGAGCAGCGAACCCGCCGTGATCGAAGCCGACGCGAGCATGTTGGAACAAATTTTATTGAACCTCGCCGTCAATTCGCGCGACGCCATGCCGAAGGGCGGACAACTGGCCATCCGCATTCATTTGCGCGAGGTGGACACCACGCATCTGCGCAAATCGGCGGAGGCGGCGGCGGGCCGTTTTGTCTGCCTGAGCCACACCGACACCGGCGAGGGAATTCCGCCGGAAAATCTGGCGCGCATCTTCGAGCCGTTCTTCACGACCAAGGAACTCGGCAAAGGCACCGGCCTGGGCCTGGCCACCGTTTATGGCATTGTCAAACAGCATCACGGCTGGGTGGAAGTGGAAAGCGAACTCGGCAAAGGCACCACGTTCAGCATTTATCTGCCCGCCATCGGCATCGCGCCCGCCGCCCAGGAAACGCCCGACACCCAGTTTGTTTCGCGCGGCGGCACCGAAACCATCCTCGTGGTCGAGGACGAACGCGATATGCGCGAGATCATCACCCGCACGCTCATCCGCCACGGTTACCGCGTATTTCAAGCCGTGGATGGCAACAGCGCGTTGCAAACTTGGGCCGATTACAAAAACGAAATTGATCTCGTCTTCACCGACGTCATCATGCCGGGCGGCATGAACGGCCGCGAAATGGCCGAAAAGATCTGGCACGAAAATCCCAAGATGAAAGTCATCTTTTCCACCGGCTACGGCGCGGACGCGCTGGGCAAGAATTTCAAGCTCGACGCCAACCTGAATTATTTGCAGAAGCCGTATCTGCCGGACTCGCTTGCCCGGATCGTCCGCCGCTGTCTGGACGCGAAGCCGAATTAATTTCCAGTCTTTAATTTTTAGTTTTAAGTTCCGCCCGGACAACTTAAAATTAAAAACTTAAAATTAAAAACCACCGCCCATGATCATTGCGCCCTCCTTGCTCGCCGCCGATTTCACCCGCCTCGGCAAGGAAGCCGAGCGCGCCGAACGCGCCGGGGCCGACTGGCTCCACCTCGACATCATGGACGGCCAGTTCGTGCCGAACATTTCCTTCGGGCCGGATGTGGTGGCCGCCGTCCGGCCGCACGCGAAGAAACTTTTTTTCGACGTGCATCTCATGTGCGGCAAACCGGAGATTCTGCTCGAACCGTTTGCCAAGGCCGGCGCGGATCAGATTATTATCCACGTCGAACTGCATCAGCAGGTCACGCCGCTGATTTGGAAAATCAAATCGCTGGGCAAGAAAGTCGGCCTCGCCATCAATCCGCCTACGTCTATCGCCGAAGTGCAGCCGTATCTCGACAAGATTGACCTGCTTCTGGTGATGACCGTCAATCCCGGTTTCGGCGGCCAAAGTTTCATTCACGAATGTCTGCCGAAAATTCAGCAGGCCGACGCGTGGCGGCGCGAGAAAAAATTGAACTACCGGCTGGAAGTGGATGGCGGCATCAACAACGCCACCGTGGCCGAATGCGCCCGCGCCGGGGCGGACACCTTCGTGGCCGGCACCGCCTTGTTTCGCCAGCACAACATGGGTGCCGCCGTAAAAAAAATGCGGAAGATTGCGCATGACAACGATCCGGGGCTTGCCGATCTCAAGCTCTGACAAATTTCTTACCATCGTTTTACGCTGGCGGAACAAGCTTTCGGCGGTTTCGGGCAAAGTGTTCTTGAACGGAATCTGGTGCGGTCGGTCAATTAAACCGGCAGCCATTTCCAAACGCACCCTTTGCATATCATGAAACCAACCATTCTTTATTCGGGCATCGCCGTCATTTTATTGGCTGCTACGATTCATGCCCGCGCCGAAATCCTCGCCGGCCCGCTCACCAATCCGGCCAACGGCCATGATTATTATCTGCTCGCGCCGGAAAGCTGGTCCGCGGCGGAAACCGAGGCGGAAAATCTGGGCGGCACGCTGAGCATCATCAAGAGTGTCGCAGATCAGAAATGGGTGTTTGCCAAGTTCGGCCATGACGGTGACAAGTTGCGCAGCCTGTGGCTGGGCTTGCGCCGGCAAAATCCGGGTGGGCCGTTCGTGTGGCCAGATGGCTCCAAGCTGGATTATGCCGATTGGAATAGTGGCCAGCCAGACAACGGCGGCGGCGTGGAGGACTGTGTGCATATGTGGACCGACTCCCAGAACTGTGGCGCTTGGAATGATGCAGTAGAATGGACTTCGCTGAACGCGGTCGTCGAGGTGCCGGGCAAATCCGCCGAGAAGGCGCTCACGTTTAAGGAAAAAGCGCTCGTCGGCAACTGGTATGAAAGCGGCCGGCCCGACCGGCAGGCGTGGATCGCCGGCACGGACAACAAACTGTTTCTCATCACCCACGACCGCCACGCGGCGCGGCTGGTGTTGAAAGGCAAGGATGTGATTTATGACGCGGACCGCCAGTATGGAGAAATTGCCAAGGACAAAATCCTCTGGAGCGACGGCACCTGGTGGTCGCGCCAGCCCGCTAAATATGTCGCCGGTCAAAAGGCGGCGAATCAGGATGAGCCGAAATTATCTCCGGGCAACTTGACGGATTGAAACAACCAATGAGCGGGCAGAAAATTATGAAGACACTAATTGTCGCGGGCATTTTGGCGATGGCCTTTTTCCTTGCCGGCATAAATTCCCGCGCCGACATCATCGCCGGTCCCGTCACCAATCCCACCAACGGGCATGAGTATTTTCTGCTGACGCCGGACACCTGGTCGGTTTCGGAGGCCGAAGCCGAACAGCTCGGCGGCACGCTGGCGGTCATCCAGAACGACGCCGAACAGGAATGGGCTTTTTCCCAATTTGGCAATTACGCCGGGACGAACCGTTCGCTGTGGATTGGCTTGCGCCGGAATTCGCCGGGCGGCCCGTTTGTGGCGGTGACGGATGCGCGGGTCAATTACTTCAATTGGAATGCCGGCGAGCCGAACAACTCCGGGGGCAATGAAAATTATGTGCAGCTTTATACCAGCGGCAAATGGAATGATAATACTGACACGGCGAATCCGGTTTGCGGCCTGGTGGAAGTGCCGGGCAAATCAAACGAGCCAGCCTTGACCGCGCGGGAAAAATCCTTCATCGGCGACTGGTATAACAACGGCGACCCCAATCATCACTGCCACATCGTTGGCACGCAGAACCAACTGTTTGCGATCAATGAGAACCGCGAAGCCAGCCGCATCATTGAGACGCCGGAAGGTTTCCTCTTTTCGCCGATTTGGAAACAGCATGTCACCGTGCAGGGGGACAAGCTGCTTTGGAGCTGGGGCAACTGGTGGTCGCGTGAGCCGGTGAAATTCAAAATGGTGACGGCGAGCTTGGAAACAAATTCCGGCGACCGACCGGCGGATGTAAGTAAATAATCCGGCCAGTTTAAGCCGCCGGCGCTTGGCATCTGGAAATATGTTTGCCAATCTCTGATTGTGGCACCCATCAAATTCGGCACGGACGGCTGGCGCGCGGTCATCGCGGAAGATTTTACGTTTGCCAACGTCGCCCGCGTCGCGCAGGCCACGGCGGATTTCTGGAAATCGGAAATCGGAAATTCAAAATCAGAAATTTTCAGGCGCGAGCCAAAAGTGGTCGTCGGCTACGACCGCCGGTTTTTGTCCGACCGCTTCGCGCAAATCACCGCCGAGGTGTTTGTCGGGAATGATTTTCAAGTCATCCTCACGCCGGAGCCCACGCCCACGCCAAGTGTTTCCTTCGCGGTGAAAAATCTCCAAGCCGTCGGCGGCGTAATGATCACCGCCAGTCACAATCCACCGATCTTCAACGGCTTCAAACTCAAGTCGCATTTTGGCGGCAGCAGCAGCGCCGAGGTGTGCGCGGCCGTGGAAAGTTTTTTGGACCGAAATCCGCCGCCCTTCAAAAATAATAAGTCAAAATTAGAAATTGCCGTTCAAGATGTCCGCCCGGCGCACTTCGCCGCCATCAAGCAACTCGTGGATTTCAAGCTCATTGCCAAAGCCAAATTGCGCGTGGCGCATGACGCACTGTTCGGCGTCGGCGCGGGCGTGTTTGAAACGCTGCTGGCCAAAACGAATTGCACCGTCACCACGCTCAATGGCGCGCACGATATTTTATTCGGGGGGATTAGTCCGGAGCCGTTGCCGAAAAATTACGCCCTCGGCGGCGCGCAGTTGCGGAACAATCCGCACGACATCTGCCTCGTCACCGACGGTGATGCCGACCGCATTGGCGCGATGGATGGGCGCGGTGAACCGCTGACCAACCAGCAGGTCATCGCGTTGCTGCTGCATCATCTCGTGCGCAATCGCGGCGGTCGCGGCACGGTGACGAAGACGTTCAACACCACGGCGATGGTGGACAAAATGTGCGCAGCGTGGAACCTGCCGCTCACGGAAGTCGGCATCGGCTTCCGCTTTATCGCGCCGGAATTGATGAAAACCGGCGCGCTATTCGGCGCGGAAGAAAGCGGTTCGGTTGGCTTTGCGAATCACATTCCCGAGCGCGACGGTTTGGCGGCCGGATTGTTCCTGCTCGAAATGCTGGCGATGGAAAAAATCTCAGTGAATCAGCTCTGGGCAAACCTGGAGAAGTATTTTGGTCCGCATCGCTACGCGCGGTTTGACGCGCCGTATCCGGTGGAAAAGCGCACTGCGCTCATGGAATCGCTTAAACGGAATCCACCAACAAAACTTCTGCAGTCGCCGCTGGTAAAAGTGGATGCGCGCGACGGGGTGAAATTCATCGCCGCCGATTCGGCGTGGTTGATGCTGCGCGGTTCCGGCACCGAGCCGGTCCTGCGAATTTATGCCGAGGCGAAGTCCGATGCCGCTGTGCAAAAGCTTTTGAAGCTTGGCGTGTCATGGCTGGCGCATTAAATTGCCGTCATGATCAATCACGGAATTCTCAATCCGCAAATCCTTGCGCTGCTCGCCCGCGTGCGGCATACCAACGCGCTCGTCATCGCCGACCGCGGTTTTCCGTTCTGGCCGATGATTGAAACCGTGGATGTTTCCGTGATTAATGATTTACCGACCGTGCTGCAACTTATCGCCGCCGTGCGCGCGAACCACCATTTCACACAGGCTTACCAGGCCGAGGAATTTTTGAACAACAACCCGCCGGCCAAGCGCCGGAAATTCGCCGCCGCGCTGAAAGCCGTGCCGACGACGTTCGAGCCGCACGTCGAATTCAAAAAGCGCGTGCCTCATGCCATCGGCCTTATCCGCACCGGCGACACCACGCAATACGCCAACACGATTTTGATTTCCGGCTGAAACTTTTTTAATAACCACGAAATACACGAACGACACGAAATCGAAGACAAGCGCATGCTCGCAGTTTCTTTTCGTATGTTTCGTGGTTAAAAATCTTCCATGAAAAGAAAACTTCGCGTCGGACTCTTCGGCATCGGCCTTGACACTTACTGGCCGCAATTCAAGGGACTCAAGCCGCGCCTTGAAGGTTACGTCCGGGCCGTGGAGAAAAAACTTTCGCGCCCCGGCGTCGAGGTCGTGAATCTTGGCCTGATTGATAATCCGAAAAATGCGCTCGAAGCCGGTCACCAGTTTCGCGCGGCCGATGTGGACGTGATTTTTCTTCACGTCACAACTTATGCGCTTTCCTCGACCGTGCTGCCAGTGGTGCAGCGCGCAAAAGTTCCGGTCATCATTTTGAATCTGCAACCCGCTGCTGCGATTGATTACAAAAATTTCAATTCGTTGGGCGACCGCACCGCGATGACCGGCGATTGGCTGGCGCATTGCGCCGCGTGTCCCGTGCCGGAAATCGCCAATGTTTTCAGCCGCGCCGGTATTGATTTTCATCAAGTGACCGGCATGTTGCACGACGACCCGATTTGCTGGAACGAGGTGGATGCCTGGATTGAAGCCGCGCGCGTGTCCCACACGATGTTTCACAATCGACTTGGTTTGATGGGCCATTATTACGGCGGGATGTTGGATATTTATACCGACACCACGTTGCAATGCGCCACGTTCGGCGGCCACCTGGAAATCTTGGAAGTGGACGAACTTGCCGCGTTGCGCCGCGACGTTTCCGCGAAACAAATCCGGGAGCGCGTTGCCAAGTTCCAAAATGTTTTCGCCGTGCAAGCGGATTGTGCGCAAACCGAACTCGAGCGCGCCGCAAAAACTTCCGTGGCGCTCGACCGGTTGGTGAAGGACCACGACCTCGGTTCGCTCGCCTATTTTTACAGCGGCACGGGCAACGCGGAAAACGAGGACACCATCAGCTCGATTATTTTGGGCAATTCACTTTTGACGGCGCGCGGCATTCCGGTCGCCGGCGAATACGAAGTGAAAAACGCGCAGGCGATGAAAATCATGGACACGTTCGGTGTCGGCGGCTCGTTCACGGAATATTACGCGATGGATTTTGCAGACGATGTGGTGCTGATGGGCCATGACGGACCTGGCCACATCAAAATTGCGGAAGGCAAAACCAAGGTGCGTCCGCTGAAAGTTTATCACGGCAAAGTGGGCCGGGGATTGTCCGTGGAAATGTCGGTGAAGCACGGCCCTGTAACCTTGCTTTCGGTCGTGGAAACGGCGGATGGAAAATTAAAACTGCTCGTGGCTGAGGGCGAGTCTGTGCCCGGTCCGATTCTGGAAATCGGCAACACGAACAGCCGCTACCGCTTTTCCATCGGCGCGCGGAAGTTTGTGACCGACTGGAACGCGCACGGCCCGGCGCATCATTGCGCGGTCGGCGTCGGCCGCATCGCGGAGAAAATTGACAAGCTGGGCAAATTGCTCGGCGTGGAAGTGGCGCGTGTATGTTGAAAAATCTTTTCTTTTTTTTGGCGGTTTCATTTTGTGCGACAAATTCTGTTTTCGCCGCCGACACCAATCTGGTTCGCAAAGTTATTCCAGCCATGCCTGAAACGCGGCTCGTGGACACCAATACGCTGGCGAAAATTTATGACGAAGTGAAAACACCGTTCAAATATGGCGTAGTCATCCAGGGCGCGGGCACGAATGAGTTTGTGGATTGCCCGAGCATTTTCCGCCGCGACGGCCATTGGTTCATGATGTATGTCGCCATCACGAATAAAATTGGCTACCAGACATTTCTCGCGCGCAGCGACGATTTGCTGCACTGGGACAAGCTGGGGAAGATTTTGTCGTTCACCCAAACCAATGACTGGGACGCGTGGCAGGCAGACGGTGGCATTGCGCTGGCGGATTATCGCTGGGATGGTTCGCATGAATTGAAAAAATTTAACGGCAAATTCTGGCTGAGTTACATCGGCGGCGCGAAGCAGGGTTACGAAACCGATCCGCTGTCGCTCGGAATGGCGTGGACGAAAAATCCGGCGAAGGCGAATGAATGGAAACGGCTGGACGAAAATCCCGTGCTGACGCCGAAACCGCCGGACGCGCGCGATTTTGAGAAAAAGACGCTCTACAAAAGCCAGATCATCCACGATGAAGCCGAATCGCTTGGCTGGCCGTTCGTGATGTTTTACAACGGAAAAAAGAAAAACGGCTTCGAGCGCATCGGCATGGCGGTTTCAAAAGACATGATTCACTGGAATCGCTACGGTGAAACGCCGGTCATCGCCAACGGCGAGGCCAAAGCCAACGGCATCAGCGGCGACCCGCAGATCGTGAAAATCGGCGACGTGTGGACGATGTTTTATTTCGGCGCAGGCTGGAAGCCACATGCGTTTGACACATTTGCCTGTTCTTATGATTTGGTGCATTGGACGAAATGGGACGGCGACAATCTCGTCGAGCCGTCCGAACCGTTCGACATGACTTACGCGCACAAACCGTGGCTCGTGAAATGGAATAGCGTGGTCTATCATTTTTATTGTGCGGTCGGGAACGAAGGTCGAGTCATTGCGCTGGCGACGTCACGGGATATCCGGAATGAGGCCACTCATTGACCTGTGCAAAAACGGTGCATACATTGTTAAAATCTGGTTAGTCTGCAAATTCCGGTTCTTCAAGACTATTGTCCAACACGGACAATAGATGCCGGAGCAATTCATAGCCACGCCGACCTCGCCCAACCTCGCCCCGCGCGCGGCGGGTGGCTGCTTTCATTGTGGCGAGCCATGTCCGGACCGAGCCTTCACGCTGGATGAAAGAAGTTTCTGCTGTTTCGGCTGCCAGACCGTTTTCAGTTTGCTGCGCGAAAATGGGCTGGAACAATTTTATGAACTAAACACTGCTCCCGGCACCCGTTTTCGCGCCGCAGCTGCCGCCTCAAAATGGGCGTTTCTCGACGACCCGGCGGTGTCGGAAAAATTGTTCGATTACGCGGACTCCACGCGGGCCAAGGTCACGCTACATCTGCCGGCCATTCATTGCATCGCGTGCGTGTGGTTGCTGGAAAATCTGTTCAAGCTGCATCCCGGCGTCGGCCATTCGCAGGTGAATTTTTCCCGGCGCGAAGCCGCCATCACCTTTGCGCCGAGCAAAATAAAATTCAGCGAACTGGTCGCGCTGCTGGCGTCCATCGGTTACGAACCAGAACTGACCTTTGGCGAAACGGAAAAGGCCAAGCCGTCGCCGTGGCGGAAAAAAGCTTGGCTGCAAATCGGCCTCGCCGGCTTTGCATTTGGCAACATCATGCTGATGTCGCTGCCGTTTTATTTCGGGCTCGATTCGTTCAATGGCCCGTGGTTCAAAGCCATCGCCGGCTGGCTGAGCCTCGCGTTCGCACTGCCGGTGGTGACGTTCAGCGCGTCGGATTTCTGGCGCGCGGCGCGGTTGAGCTTTCGCCAGCGTGCGCTGACGATGGAAGTGCCCATTGTGATCGGTTTGACGGCGATTTATCTGACCAGCGCGTTTGAAGTGGTTTCCCAGCGCGGCCCCGGTTTTTGCGATTCGCTGTGCGGCTTGATATTTTTTCTGCTGTGCGGCCGTTTATTCCAAAAACGAACTTACGACCGGCTCACGTTTGACCGCGATTACAAAGGCTTTTTCCCGTTATCGGTCGTCCGGAAAAGTTTCGCCGGCGAAACCAGCGTCGCGCTTTCACAACTGCAAACGGGCGACCATTTGATTTTACGGAACGGTGAACTGTTGCCGGCGGACGCAAAACTTGTCAGTGGCGAAGCTTTTCTAGATTACAGTTTTGTCACCGGCGAAGCGGAGCCAGTCGCCTGCGAAATCGGCAAGCATCTGTTCGCCGGCGGTCGTCAGGTGGGTGGCGCCATCGAAGTGGAAACCACCAAGCCGGTCGCGCAAAGCTACCTGGCAACGCTTTGGAACAACGAGGCGTTCCGCAAAAACACCGACGACGACCTCGACTCGCTCACCAACCGTTATAGCCGCCGTTTCACGAAAATGGTCGTCGGGATTGCGGTGGCGGCGGCGGTGTTTTGGTTTTTTAGCGACTTGGCAAAAGCGCTGAAAGCCTTCACGTCGGTTTTGATTGTAGCCTGCCCGTGCGCGCTCGCGCTGGCGGCACCCCTGACGCACGGCACCGCGCAACGCATCTTGGCGCGGATGAAAATCTTTTTGAAAAATGCGCTGGTCATTGAGCGCATGGCAGCGGTGGACGCAATTGTCTTGGACAAAACCGGAACCATTACCTGCGCCGACGCGCGCGGCGTGGAGTTTTTGGGGGCAGAAGGAAGAATGCAGAATGCAGAAGCAAAACGTGGCGACTTGAGCGCGGAGGAAAATTCATGGATTGGATCGCTGGCGCGGCATTCGACGCATCCGAATTCCGTCCGCATTTCGAAAGCACTTTCATTTAAGGTTTTGCCGGTTGCCGGTTTCAAGGAAACGCCGGGCTGCGGCGTGGAAGGCGAAGTTGCGGGACACAAGATTTTGCTCGGCTCGCAGGCCTGGCTGGAATATTGCGGCGTGCCGGCTTGCCCCGACATTATTTCAGGCCAGCCTAAATCCGGCAGTGCGGTGGGCGTGGCCATTGATGGCGTTTGGCGCGGCGAATTCCGGCTGGAAAACTCGCTGCGGCCCGAAGTCGCGCAGCTTCTGACGGAGCTCGGCGACCGATTTGAACTGGCGCTGTTGAGCGGTGACAACGAGCGCGAGGCGGAGCGATTTGCTAAATTATTTGGCGGTCGCGCGATTCTGAAATTCAACCAAAGCCCGGCGGATAAATTAAATTTCGTGCGCGAACTCCAAGCGTGTGGCCGCAGGGTGATGATGGTCGGCGACGGCCTCAATGACGCGGGCGCGTTGAAACAGGCAGATGTCGGCGTGGCGGTCGTCGAGCAGGTCGGGATTTTTTCCCCGGCCAGCGACGTGATTCTCGACGCGGCGGAACTGCCCCGGCTGACCCAAGTTTTGAATTTTTCCCGCAGCGCGGCACGCGTGGTGCGCGCCGGCTTTGTCATCTCGGCGCTTTATAATTTGGTCGGCGTGAGCATCGCCGCCGCGGGTATTTTGTCGCCGATCGTCTGCGCCATCTTAATGCCGCTAAGTTCGGCGACCATTGTGGTGTTCGCCTGCGGAACGACTGCCTGGCTGGGAAGAAAGTTGATGGTTGGGGATTTGAGCATTGAGGGTCCTAATCGGAGTTGTTCTGAAATTTCACCTTTTAACTCCCAACTTGTCACGAAGGAGGCGGCATGAGCGTCCTTATCGTCCTCATTCTTGCGAGCCTTGTCGTCGGCCTGATTTTCCTAGGCGCGTTTATCTGGTCGGTCCGCAGCGGGCAATACGAGGACACCTTGACGCCTTCCCTGCGCATGTTGCTCGACGATGCACCGAGCAAAAATATTTTACAAAAAACCGAAAGTCCAGTCGCTCCACTTTCGGTTTCAAAACAAACCTCGGAGCGGACAAGCAAAATAATAAAATGAAATCGAAAATTGGTAGAACAGGACAAGCCAGCGCGGCCGCGCTGGTGTTGGCAGCAACCACGACGGGTGCTTTCAGTTCCGGTAACGCGAGTTGGCTGGACAACACTATTTCACCGGTGTCCAACCCGATCCTGTTTGAAGATCCCAAAATCAACAGCGAGGTGCATGGAGTTTACATGGATCATATCTTGCCGGACACGTTCCATTATTATGGTGACAAAGGCGTGCCGGTGAAGCTGGGCGGTCAGGTGCAGGTGTTCGCGGTGCAATTGCGCTACGCCATCAATGACCGGCTCGCGCTGATCGCATCGAAGGACGGCTACATTGAATTTCAGCCGGACCACACGCTGGCGCATCACTACGGTTTCGCTGATCTGGCGGCCGGTTTGAAATATGCCGTGGTGAACGATGCGGATGAACAGTTCATCCTGACGCCGGGATTCACGGTCACGATTCCCACCGGCAGCACGGACGTTTACCAAGGCCACGGTGAAGGAGTGGAAAACATCTTCGTCTCGGCGGAAAAAGGCTTTGATAATTTTCACGTCACCGGCAACGCGGGCGTCAACATCCCGAACGACTTTGACCACCAGACGGCGCAGCTGCATTACAGTTTGCAGCTGGATTATTACATCTGCCAATGGTTCATCCCGTTCTTCGCGGCGAACGGCTACACCATTCTTTCCAACGGCAAGAACACCGCAAGCCAGTCTTTGAACGCCGTGCCGCTCAACACCGAAGGTTATGACCTCATCAACTTCGGTTCCGCCAATGCCTCCGGCACGACCCAATTGACGGTCGGCGGCGGTATCCGCACTCGGTTCACCAAAAGTCTGGATGCCGGCGTGGCTTACGAAGCCGGCGTGATTGACCCGGTGGGCATTTTTGAAGGACGCATCACGGCGGACGTGGTCTGGCGGTTTTAGTCTTGGAAAAATCGGCTGCGCGGCCGGGGGGCTGCGCCGCCAATAGTTGAACTGAAAATTTTTGAAACGAAAAATTATGAATGTAGAAACCTTCAAATATGACAACCGGATCGTGCGCGCCTTCGCGATTGCGACCGTCGTCTGGGGCATCGTCGGCATGCTGGTGGGCTTGCTCGCCGCCGTGCAGTTGTTTTTTCCGGATGCGAACCTGAATTTGCAGTTCATCACCTTTGGCCGCATCCGGCCGCTGCACACGAACGCGGTGATTTTCGCATTCGTCGGCAACGGCATGTTCATGGGCATTTACTATTCGCTGCAACGGCTGTGCAAGGCGCGCATGTTCAGTGATTTTATCAGCTGGTTCCATTTTTGGGGCTGGCAATCCATCATCGTCAGCGCCGCGTTGACGCTGCCGCTCGGCTTCACGACCAGCAAGGAATACGCGGAACTCGAATGGCCTATTAAGATTGCCATTGCCGTCGTATGGGTCGCGTTCACGGTCAATTTGATCGGAACCATTTTAAAGCGCCGGGAAAAACACATGTATGTCGCGATCTGGTTTTATCTGGCGACGGCGCTCACAGTCGCGGTGCTGCACGTCACCAATTCGATGACGATGCCGGCCGGCTGGTTCAAGAGTTACTCGATGTATGCCGGCGTGCAGGACGCGCTGGTGCAATGGTGGTATGGCCACAACGCCGTGGCGTTTTTCCTCACGACACCGTATCTCGGCCTGATGTATTATTTTCTTCCAAAGGCGGCGAACCGGCCAGTGTTCAGCTACCGGCTTTCGATCATTCATTTCTGGGGTTTGATTTTCCTCTACATCTGGGCCGGGCCGCATCATTTACTTTACACCGCGCTGCCCGACTGGGCGCAATCGCTGGGCATGGTTTTCTCGCTGATGCTGATCGCGCCGAGTTGGGGCGGCATGCTGAACGGCCTGCTCACTTTGCGAGGCGTCTGGGACAAAGTGCGTCAGGATCCCGTGCTGAAATTCATGGTCGTTGCGGTTACGGCTTACGGCATGGCGACGCTTGAAGGTCCGGTGATGGCCATCAAAACGGTGAACTCCTTGTCACATTACACCGACTGGACGATCGCGCACGCCCATTCCGGTGCGCTGGGCTGGAACGGATTTTTAACTTTTTCGATGCTCTACTTTTTATATCCGCGCCTTTACAAAACCCAGCTCTGGTCCACGAAGCTGGCCAACTACCATTTCTGGATCGGGCTGCTCGGCATCATGTTTTACATCATCCCGATTTATGTCGCCGGCATCACGGAAGGTTTGATGTGGAAACAGTTCAATAAAGACGGCTTTCTGCAATACCCGAACTTCCTGGAAACCATCGTGCAAATTGTCCCGATGCTCCGGCTTCGTGCGATCGGCGGCACTCTCTATCTCGTCGGCGTGTTCATGATGGCCTACAATCTGTATCGCACGGCCAAGGCCGGTGAATTCGAACCGGACACGGAAGTGCAGGCCGCACCGCTGGAAAAAACAGTCAGTTCCGGCGCGCACGGGAAACTGAGCTGGCACCGGATGCTGGAAGGCAAACCGATGATCTTCACCGTGCTGGCGGTCGTCGCAATTCTCATCGGCGGCATCGTCGAAATCATTCCGATGTATCTGGTCAAAGAAAACGTTCCGACCATTGCCAGCGTGCATCCTTACACGCCGCTGGAAGTTTTGGGCCGCGACGTTTACATCCGCGAAGGCTGTCTCGGCTGCCATTCGCAGATGATCCGGCCGTTTCGTTCTGAGACCGAGCGCTACGGCGAATACTCCAAGGCCGGTGAATTTGTCTATGACCATCCATTCCTCTGGGGCTCGGAGCGCAAAGGCCCGGACCTCGCGCGCGAAGGCGGACGTTATCCCGATGCGTGGCATTACAACCACATGGACGATCCGCGCTCGACTTCGCCGGGTTCGATCATGCCGCGGTATCCGTGGCTGCTGACGCAAAAAATGGAAATGGATTCATTGCCGTGGCGGCTGAGCGCCTTGCGGCGCATTGGCGTGCCGTATCCCGCCGGCTACGAAAATGGTCCGGCGCAAAAAGATTTGCAGGCGCAGGCGGAAAAGATTGTCGCCAATCTGAAGCTGGGTTCGGTCAACGCCGAGCCGGACAAGGATATCGTTGCGCTCATCGCCTATCTGCAACGGCTGGGCACGGACATCAAGAACGCACCGGTCACCACCGCAGCCAAATAACTTATATGGAACAGAAAGTCATTTGCGGCATTGAAGGTGTCGGAATTTATGGAGTCATTTCCATTTTGATCTGCTTCACCTTTTTCACTGGCACATTTCTTTGGGTGGTCAGCCTCAAGAAAAATTATCTTAAACACATGGAAGACCTGCCGCTCGATGGCAGCGAAAAAAATTCAACGGACAAAAATCAACCGACAACATTATGAGCAATGATCCCAAAGAACCTTTGCTGCTCGACCACAACTACGACGGCATTCAAGAACTGGACAACAACCTGCCGCGCTGGTGGGTTTGGTTGTTTTACATCACGATCATCTACGCGGCGATTTATCTGGTTTATTTTCACGTCACGCGCACCGGCAATTTGTCGGCAGCCGAATATGACCAGGAAATGAAAGCTGGCGCGGTGGTAAAAAATGCGGCGATGGGTAAGTTCGAGTCTGGCCTGTCCACACTGACACCGTCCTCCGACGCGATGGTGTTGGAAAATGGCCGCCAGTCTTACGCCAAATTCTGTGCCCCGTGCCATCGCGCCGACGGCGGCGGACTGGTTGGCCCGAACCTGACGGATGATTATTGGATTCACGGCAGCAATTACACCGACACCGTGAAAGTCATTTGGGACGGCGTGCCCGCCAAGGGCATGATCACTTGGAAAACGGTTTTGAAACCGGATGAAATCC
This sequence comes from uncultured Verrucomicrobia subdivision 3 bacterium, assembly GCA_903884535.1. Lineage (GTDB taxonomy): Bacteria > Verrucomicrobiota > Verrucomicrobiia > Limisphaerales > UBA11358 > UBA11358. The sequence goes on along the minus strand of CAISEZ010000018.1, from coordinate 28,610 downwards.
AGTCCGTGGCCAGTTACATCTACACCTTGCGCGGTGCCAAGCTCGCCACGCCCGGCAAGCTGCCGGAAAATCAAACGCCGGTGAAGACCGGTCCGAGCCAGTTTGAATAAACTTGTCCCGCCCGCTTCCCGGAAAAGGAATCGGGCGGGATAAAATTCTCCGCAAAATCAATTGAATCCTGATCCAACATCGCTGGACAAAAAAAGGGCAGCCGAAGACAAACCCACGGCTCAACCCGTGAATTGGTCCGACTTCCGCGACCACATTGCCACGGCCGAAAAGGATGGCCGGCGCCGATGGATTTATCCGCGCAAAGTCAGCGGCCGGTTTTACCGCTGGCGCACCTGGTTCAGTTGGCTGCTGCTGGCGATCATGTTCACCGGTCCGTTCGTCACCATCCGCGGCAATCCGCTTTTGATGATGAACATCGTCGAACGCAAGTTCGTGGTGCTGGGCCAGATTTTCTGGCCGCAGGACATGATCATTTTTGCCATCGCGGTGTTGGTTGGTCTCACGAGCATCGTCATTTTCACCGCCGCATTTGGGCGTGTCTGGTGTGGTTGGGCGTGTCCGCAAACAGTGATGATGGAAATGGTTTTTCGAAAAATTGAATATTTTCTGGAAGGCGACTCGCACCAGCAACGCGTCTTGAACCAGGCGGCATGGAGCCTGAAAAAAATTGCGCGGAAACTACTCAAACACGCGATTTTTTATGCCCTCTCATTTATTGTCGGCAATGTGCTGTTGAGCTACATCATCGGCTGGCAGCAGTTATATCAAATTATCGTCGATCCGCCGGCTCGCCATTTGGCGGGCCTGTCGTTCATGATCGCCTTTTCGCTCTTGTTCTACGGCATCTTTGCGCGATTCCGCGAACAGGCCTGCACCTTTATTTGTCCGTATGGCCGTTTTCAATCCGTCTTGCTTGACGAAAATTCCATCGTCGTTGCTTATGACCATACGCGCGGCGAAAAACGCGGTCCGCTCAAACACGAGCAGAAATTCACCGAGCGCTGGCAAACCGGCAACGGCGATTGCATCGCATGCAATCAGTGCGTTTCCGTCTGTCCGACCGGCATTGACATCCGCGATGGCACACAGATGGAATGCGTCCATTGCACCGCGTGCATTGATGCCTGCGACCATGTGATGAGCAAAATCGGAGCGCCGCGCGGCCTGATTCGTTACGCGTCGCTCAACGGCATTGAACGCCGCGAACCGCTGCGCTTCACGCCGCGCCTCGCGGGCTATTGCGTCGTCCTGCTCGTGCTGACGACCATTTTGGGGCTGATGCTATTCACGCGGGCCGATGTCGAGGCCACGGTCTTGCGCGCGCCGGGTTCGATGTTCCAACAAATGCCCGACGGCCATTTCAGTAATCTTTACACCGTGCGCGTCGTCAACAAAACCTCGCGGGAATTGCCGGTCGAATTGCGGCTGGAAAATCCCGCCGGCGGCTTGAGCGTGATGGGGCAGGGCAGCATCGTCGTCGCCGCGCAAAAGCTTTCAGAAAGTTCTGTGCTCATTGAACTGGATCCGGCGGCCATGAAATCTGGCACCACGCCGTTGGTGATTGGCGTTTATTCCGGCGGCAAAAAAGTGCAGACCCTTAAAACGGCCTTCATCGGCCCGCGCAATTAAATTATGAAAACCGCCCGCAACTTCTGGCCCTTTGGCATTCTCGCCGCGTTTGGTTTGTTCTTTTGCGGCCTGACCACGGTGATCGTGATCGCCTCAACGCATCACGACAGCATGGTCAGTGAAAATTACTACGAACAGGAACTGACGTTCCAGGATCAGATCAACGGCGCTGCGCGCGCCCAAAAATCCGGTGCGGCGATTACCGCCGATGCCAGTAGCGGCAAGGTCGTCATCACCGTGCCAGCCATGCAACTTGCGCAAAAGCTGGCTGGCACGATTGAACTTTATCGGCCCGCCGACCCGAAATTGGATCAGACGTTGCAACTGGAGCCGCGCGCCGATGGCACGCAGACGTTGGATGTTTCCCGACTCACCGCCGGCCTCTGGCTGGTGCGCGTGAAATGGATCGCCGGCGGGGAAACCTATTTCCTCGAACAGAAAATAAAAATCTGATGCCTCACGAAATACACCCAACACACGAAAGAATTCCCGAGGTAAGCTGGTTGGATGTTTTTCGTGTAGATTGTTTTTTTCGTGGTTAAAAAATATGGACTACGGGATCGCCTTTGCACTTGGTCTGCTCGGCAGTCTGCACTGCGCTGCCATGTGCGGGCCGCTGATGCTGGCGTTGCCGGTGCCGGCGGGCGGTCCGGCGAGATTCGTGGTGGGGCGAATCATTTACCAGCTCGGCCGCGTGGCGACTTACTGCCTGCTGGGTGTCGTGGCTGGACTCGTCGGTAAATCTATTTTTCTGGCCGGCCTACAACGATCGTTGTCCATCGCGCTTGGCGTGGTGATTCTGCTGGGATTTCTCGTGTCAAAAAAAGTTTCCCTGTCCGCGTCCGTCGTGCGGTTTGTGGCGCGCTTGAAGGTGGCTATGTCCGTGCAATTGCGGCAGCGCAGCTTTCATTCGCTTGCGCTGCTCGGCTTGTTGAATGGTTTGCTGCCGTGCGGTCTGGTCTATGTCGCGCTGACCGGTGCAGTGGCGCAGGGCGCAATGATTAAGGGCGTTTTATATATGGCCGTGTTTGGCCTCGGCACGCTGCCAACCATGCTGGGCATCAGCCTTTCGGGCAGATTATTTCCGCTCGCATTCCGATTGAGACTAAGGAGCGTGATTCCTATCGGGGTCTGCTTGCTGGCCGGGTTGCTGATCTTGCGTGGCTTGGCGCTGGGCATACCTTTCGTCAGTCCGTCGCTGGTGGCCGGAGTTCCCGCCGGTTGCTGTGCCCGTTAATTCGCCGGCGAGCGCATTCACGTTTGATAATGAAACGGATTGTTTTTTTTGAATTCGATGCTGGGAGCATTTTTCGCCTCGGCTCGCTCAGTCGGCAGAGAAAAATGCCGATGAATTGAATCATCGGCATTTGAACAAGTTTTGGGTTGGCGTTTGTTTAGCTTACAACGGCGGCGGCGGGCACCAATTTGCGGCGAACCAGTTCCAGTCCGGTCAGGCTCAAACCGAGCAAAAATGCCGTCGTGGCCAGATCCGGAACTGACTGGCCTTTGGTGCCGGGTGAGCAGGTGTAGTCGACGGAGCAATTGCCAATGTTCCAGTTTCCAAGGCAACCGATGCCGAAATCGCAGGTGCCCGAGGTCAGGCAATTATTCAAATAGTTGAGCCCCGTCGAGTTCAAGGTGCAGGTCCAGCTTTGCGTCGGCCCATTATTCTGGCCCACGGTGCAGGTGGAATTGTTCGGCGCAATCAATTGGCAATACAGGTAACCAGATCCGCCGGAAGTCAGCGAGCAGGAGTTGAAGTTAAACGTGCAACTCGTGACTTGCTGACCAGTCCAGGAACTGGTTGGCAGGCTACAGGTGTAGCTGCTGTTGCAATTGACACTGCTGAATAAATTGCAAGTGGTGGCATGGACGAGGGTGTTGACACCGAGCGCCAGCGTGATTGCTAAAATAATTTTTTTCATATTTTGATTCGGAATGGATCGATTCCTCCATCTCTCAAGCAGTTGAAATGCCACCTTAAAATATTTGAGTGTAATCATTGTAAGGTGCTATTTTTAAGCATTATATAATTATTTAAATTGTTGTTTTTTATTTTCTCGGGCCTAGGGGGGTGTAAGGATCTCCGACATTAAAAGCTTCTGTGAAAATGATTTTACCGCGATGAATCTGACGGAAATGAACGGTGATTAAATCATAAAATCCTTTGTTTATAGCCACTATTTATGTTTTTGTCGTTTGGCTGCCGGCGTCCTGATAAAACGTGTTGTAAGCTATTCCGACAAAAACACGATTTGAAGGGCTAGAGAATTAGTTTGAAAAGAATATGAAGATGGAACGGCAGCCGGCTCTTTTCTTTTTAACCAATTCACCGCAAATGTCTTAACCCTGAATAAAATAGCTTAAATTCTCAAGTTCGATGGCGAGGTTGACGTTGTTGATCATCACGTCTTCGGGCACCGACAAAACGATCGGCGCAAAATTTAAGATGCCCATGACGCCGCAATCAATGAGCGTGTTGGCGACTTCCTGGGCGACCGTGGCAGGCACGGACAGGATGGCCATGCGGACATTGTGTTCGCGGATGAACTGGGGCAGGGCGTCCATGCCAAAAATCGGCTGTTTGATTTCCTTGTCGCGTTTGCGGCGGGGATCGCTGTCGAAGGTGGCGACGATTTCGAAACCCTCTTTTTCAAAACCGCGATAGGACAGCAGCGCCAGGCCGAGGTTGCCGACGCCAACGAGGATGACCGGTTGAAAGCGCGAGGTGCCGAGTTCGTCGGCGATTTTTTTGGTGAGTTCGGCCACTTCGTAGCCGAGGCCACGCGTGCCGAACGTGCCGAAGTAAGCGAGGTCTTTGCGAAGCTGGGTGGGCTTGACACCGGCGGCCTTGGCCAGGGCCTCGCTGGATACGGTGCCGATGCCGTTCTCGCGCAGGCGCGCGAGACAGCGCAGATAAATCGACAGGCGATAAATCGTTTTACGCGGAATGTCCGGTCGGCCGGGTTTCTTCAATCAGGAAAAAATTAGACGACCGCGCCGGTTGCCGCAAGCCGGTGCGCCGATTATTTTTTGAAATATTCAACCGGGAAAATGGGCATAGTTAAAATGTAACAAATCCAATTCGGAATTGTCCGCGACAAATTTTTGGCTGGATCAGTTCGGAGGCAGTTAGAGATCCAAATTGGTTTGCCCCGAACTCATTTCCGATTATTCTTCCGGTTCGACATCTATTCGTAATGACAAAAGATTTTACCAGCATCCCGTCCGTCCCGCCCGGCGTCAAACTCACGACGCTCGACAACGGCCTGATTATTATTGTGCGCGAAGATCACAGCGCGCCGGTCGTATCAGCTCAGGCGTGGGCGATGGCCGGCAGCATTCACGAGGATAAATGGCTCGGCGCCGGGCTCTCGCACGTGTTGGAACACATGCTGTTCAAGGGCACGACGACGCGCCCCGGCAGCCGCATTGACCAGGAAGTGCAGGAAGCCGGCGGTTACATGAACGCCTACACGAGCTTTGACCGCACAGTGTATCACATTGATGTGCCGAACACCGGCGCAACGACGGCAATTGATATTTTGTGCGACATCATGCAGCACGCGTCCTTGCCGCCGGAGGAACTGGCGAAGGAACTCGACGTGATCCGCCGCGAAATGGACATGGGTCAGGACGATCCCAGCCGCCGCGCCAGCCGCCGCCTGTTTGAAGTCGCCTACACGAAAAGTCCGTATCGCTTTACGATAATTGGCTACCTCGACATTTTCAACGAACTCAAGCCGGCGGACATCCGCGATTATTACACGGAAAAATATGCGCCGAACAATGTCTTTTACGTCGTCGCTGGGGATGTGAAGAACGATGACGTCGTAGCGCAAATCAAGAAATCTTACGCGAACACCAAAGCGCGAGCGATGCCGCCGGTCGTTTTGCCGCTGGAACCGAAGCAGACCGCGGCGCGCGAAATCATTGAGGAAGCCGCGATTGAGATGGGACATTTTCATTTCGCGTGGCACATCCCGGAGCTGCGGCATGCCGACGTGCCGATTCTCGACGTGCTGGCCGTGCTGCTCGGCAGCGGTCGCAGTTCGCGCCTGTTCCAAAATGTGCGCGAGAAACTTGGCGTGGTGCATCATGTGGACGCGTGGACTTACAATCCCGGCAGCTCGGGCTTGTTTGGCATGAGTGCGGTCGCGGATGGCGACAAATTCGAAACGGCCTGCGACGCAATGCTGGCGGAGATTGTTAAAATCCAAACCCATTCGATCACGTCCGACGAATTACAAAAGGCGCTGAAACAATTTGTTTCCGCCACGTTGTCGTCGCGCAAGACGATGGAAGGTCAGGCGCAAAATCTCGGCGGCAACTGGCTCGCCGCAAATGATCTGAATTTTTCCGAGCGCTATCTCGCCGCCGTCAAGCGCATCACCAGCGCGGATGTGCAGCGCGTCGCGCGGCAGTATCTCACGGCGGAAAACCGCACGCTTTACGCGCTCTTGCCGAAGGACAGCGCGCCCAAAGCCAAGGCGAACGTCGAGACGAATACGGACAATGCCATTCAGAAAATCGAACTGCCGAATGGCTTGAAACTGCTCGTGAAGGAAGATTCTCGCCTGCCGTTTGTGGAATTTCGCGCGGTGTTTCAGGGCGGCGTTCTCGCCGAGACGGCGGCGAACAACGGCGCGACGATGCTGCTGGCCAAGTTGCTCATCAAAGGCACCACGACACGCGATGCGGAAAAGATTGCGACGGAAATCGAATCGGTCGGCGGCCACATTGACAGCTACGGCGGCAACAATAGTTTTGGTGTGAACGCGGAAGTGTTGAGCAGCGATTTCGCCACTGGCCTCGGCCTGCTGGCGGACGTCATCTTGAATCCGGTTTTCCCCGCCGACGAGCTGGAACGCGAGATCGAGTTGCAGGTCGCGAGCATTCAGGCGCGCAAGGATGAGTTGCTCAAGAGCGCCAGCCTGGCGATGCGCCGTGCCTTGTTTGGCAATATTGGTTACGGCCTCGATTCCCTTGGCACGGAAGAAACCATCACGAAGTTAACGCCGGCGGACTTGAAAGAATTTCACCAAAAATTTGCCGTGCCGAATAATTGCGTGCTGGCGATTTTTGGCGACGTGAAGGTGGCAGACGTGAAAGCCGCCGTGGAAAAAGCGTTCCGCAATTGGAAGGCGAATCCGGGTGGGACAAAAACCGAGCATCATAAAATGCCGGTCATCAACTCAGTCCAACGCGTTCACGAAGTCCGCGACAAAAAACAGGCGGTGCTGGTCATAGGTTTTCCCGGCACGACGCTGCACAGCGACGACCGCTATGCGCTGGATATTTTGCAGGAATGCTGCAGCGACCTAGGCTCGCGGCTGTTTTTGCGCATCCGCGACCAGCTTGGGTTGGCGTATTACGTCGGCGCGCAGAATTTCGCCGGCCTGATGCCCGGTTATTTTGCGTTTTACACCGGCACGGAGCCGACCAAGGCCGCGCAGGTGGAAACGGAATTGCTCAAAGAAGCGAAACTGTTGCGCACGGAAGGTTTGACGGCCGAGGAATTAAAGCGCGCCAAGGCAAAAATCATCGGCCAGAAAAAAATTTCCCGGCAGGATCTCGGCAACCTCGCGACCACGAGCGCGCTGGATGAACTTTACGGCTTGGGCTGGCAGCACGGCGACCTCGACGACGCGAAATACGAAGCTGTCACGCTCGAACAGGCCAAAGCCGCCGCACAAAAATATCTCAAGTCCGACGCGCTGGTCATTTCCATCGTGCGACCGGAAAGTTGACGTTTTTGCCATGCGAAAGAATTTCGTCATTCTGTTCGCCTTGTTTTGCCTGACGTTTCGTGCGTTTTGCGCCGATGCGGAATACAAACTCGTCCGCGTTGAAACGCTGACCAACGCCGTGCGCGTTCGTCTGCCGCTCACCGACGTGACCGGCAAGGTGCGCGTGAAGGAAAAAACTGTGGACGGTTTCGGCATTCCGGTTGCGCCGTCAAAAGTTTCACTCGGTAGAAAGCATTACCTCGAATGGCAGATCGGTTACGACACGCCCGACGCGAAGGACATCACGGATGTTCCCGAAATCAAGTTCACACGCAAAGGCGAAACCAAATACGGTCACGAACTTTCGAAGATCATTTTTGAAGCGGTCCGGCTGGGACTGATTTCGACCAACGACCTGCTTCATGAAATCGAGGCATTAAAAAAAATTCGGCCGGCCGAATTTGAAGAAAGCCAGCCCGTGCAAGTCGAGGTTTCGACCAATTCGTCGGCAGATGGATTTCAAAGTGTGGTGCAGCGGTTGCCGCAATTCACCAAAACCACGCCGCACGGCTCGGTGCAAATTCAGCTCAAGCAAAAGCAGCGCGCGGTCGGTTATCAGGCGATGGTTTACGTTTGCATCCCCATGACGGACGTTTTGTTGCCGGATGGAACGCCGCGCCCGCCCGCGAAAGCGAAGTCCAAGGAAACTGTGCTCTACGAATTCAACTCCGCCAATGCCGGGTTCCTGCTCGACATTGTTCAAGCCTTTGGCAAAGCATCGCAACAACACAACGAGGACATCCAAAAAATCCTCGCCAAGATTTTGGAATCGGCGCGCTAAATTTTCTTCCGCCGCCAACCCGCGATAAACATTCCGTTCCCGCCCAAATCTTGCGGCCAGATCGTTTTTGTGGCGTCAGTCTGCTGACCGCCAGAAGCGGTCGCCGCCAGTTCCATCGGCTCAAATTCTGCCGCGAACTTTGAATTGAAATCGTCCACGACTTCCGTGGATTCAGCGCGCGTCAGCGTGCACACGGAATAAATCAATTTACCACCTGGCTTCAAACTCGGCGCAACATTGGCCAAAAGTTTTTTTTGAATTGCAGAAAGCTCGCGCACATCGTTCGGCTCGGTGGTCCAGCGCGCCTGCGGATTGCGCTGCCACGTGCCGATGCCACTGCACGGCGCATCCACGAGCACGCCGTCAAACTTTGTTTTTGTCGGTAACTTCGCGCCACCGTCCCAGTGCGCCGACCGATAATTGAAAACTTTCGCCCGCCCGGCCCGGCGCTTGAGCTTGGTCAGCCGCCATTCCGCGCGGTCGCTGGCCCAGAGCATACCTTTGTTTTGCATCAGGTCGGACAGGTGGAGCGTCTTACCGCCTTCGCCGGCGCACGTGTCCCACCACGTCTCGCCCGGCTGCGGCGCGCAGAGCATGCCCACCAGTTGCGATGCGATGTCTTGGATTTCAAATTCGCCCGCGTGAAATTCCGGCGTCTTAAACAAATCTTCCTCGCCACGATACAAAATTGCCTCCGGCAGCAGCGGACTCACATCCGCCGCGAACAGCGTCCGTGCCAGCGAGTCCGCCGTGCCGCGTTTGGCGCGCAGCCACAATTTCGGTTCGCGTTGCAAGGTGAGCAACCATTCATCGGTGACGTCCATTTCCGACGCTGTCCACACGGGCACGGCATTGGCGCGTAGCTCGGCGATGGGCACACTGGCGTTGTTCGCCTGAAAGCGTTGGTTCAAGCGGATGGCAAAACGCATCTTGTTTTCCACGCCGCGTTCTTCGCGCAACCAAACGTGCCAACGGTAATACAGAAAAACGGTCTTGGCGATTTCCGTTGCGTCGAAGGGCGCGAGATCTTTGATCTGCTTGAGCACCTCGCGCAACGCCGCGTCCGCCGGCTTGTCCTTGCCGGTTTTCCGAATCACTTCCGCCGCGATGGCTTGAACATCATGAATCATGTGCCGCAGCATACTCGATTGGACAGCGACAATACAACGCGGACATGAGTGAACTCGAAGTTGGTCATTTCTGCCAGGTGGATTTCTTTACAAGCCGACAGCCAAACCAGCATTCTTGTCGCCTATTTTTTAATGCGGAAGAATTTCGCCGGGTTGGTCATGGGTTCGGACCAGAGGCCGCCGCCATTCGTTAAATCGGTCCAGTTGATTACCGGGAGCAGATTCGTGGCGGACTGCAAGGTGCCATTGCCGGGCCAGGTGACTGTCAGGGTGCCGGCCGAGCCAATGACATTGAGCGCCGGCACAAGATAGGCCTCGACGGTTAGAAGGCCGCTGCTGCTGCCATAACCTCCCGCAAGGATGTAGTAGGTAGTCCCGCCGGTGGCGACCAGATGCACGCTGGCCTGCAAACTCGCGCAATTCGGTCCGCTGTCATCATTGCAGGCAATTTGGCTCAACGCGCCGCAACCGCCGGTGTAAACTCCCATCGCGGTGTCATAACTGCTGCCACAGGTGCTGATATACACGTCGCCGCTGGCCGGGGCCGTGTAGGTGAACCAGACGCCCTTGCCAAAACTGCCCACGCAGGCTGGCGATGGATCGCCGGTGGAAGTGGCGTTGGTCGTGCCCATCGTGAACGGCACGCCGTCCGCGAGGGCCAAGGCACCGGCGCACTGGTCGTTGGAAGGCGAAGTGGCGACGATGCTCAAGTTGCCGTTGGCCGAATTATAGCCGCCCGCCAGAATGGAGTAAGTTACACCCGCCGTGCCGGAGAAGGTCACGCTGGCGTTGACGCCGGAACAGGAAGGACCATTATCATCATCGCAAGCAACTGCGGTCATGGCGCCGCAAGTGCCGGTATAAACCGCCATCGCGGTGTCAAAACTGCTGCCGCAAGTGCTAATGGTGACATTGCCGGTGAGCAACGGCGTGTAAGTGAACCAGACGCCTTTGCCAAAGAGGGTGAGGCATGGCAACGTCGGATCGCCATTGGTGGTGGCGGTCACCGTGCTCATGGCATAGCTGGCACCGTTGGTGAGCGCAATGGCCCCGGCGCAGAGGTCGTTGGGCGGAGCCAGCGGCGCGGTTTGCACATAGGCCACGGCGTTGCTCAAGCTGATCCAGCCGACGTTCACGCCGTAGGCATAACCAGTCAGGTTGCCGGAGCCGAAATCCACGGCGGCCGCGCCGTTGGTCTCAAAATTGATCCAGCCGATATTTGCGCCGTAGGCAAAGCCGCGCAGGTTGCCGAAGGCATCCACGTTCACGCCGTAGTCATTGGCGGAAAGGTTCTGGTATTGCACGCCATTGGTGGGCGTGCCGGCGCCTAAACTGATCCAGCCGACGTTGGCGGCATAGATTGAGCCGGAACAATAGGTCGCATTAATGACGGCACCGTTGTTGGTGTCGCCGCGCCAGTCCATCCAGCCGAGATTCGCGGCATAGGCATAACGGTTCACGGCGCTGATGGTCGTGGCGGCGTGAGTGAATGCAGAAGGCAGAAGGCAGAAGGCAGAAACGAAGCCGAGGATGAAGTTTTTTGTTTTCATAGTTTTGTTTGCTGGGGTTTCTAAATTGGAGAATGGCGTTTTTAGTCGGCGAATTTATCAAGATTTCATCAAAAGGAATTGACGCTATGACTGGTCGAGAGCGTCGAGCCATGACAGACACTGGCAATCAACGCATTGAGACCCGTGCCGCTGGCACTGTAGCCATAACAGCCATTGGCGATGTAATAGGCATAGAGTCCATAGCCGCCGCCGTAGCTGTAGCCAACGCAGTTATTGGCCGTGCTGGCCAGCACGCCACTGTAGAGGCCAGCATCCGATTGCCCATAACAGCCGGTAGCCGCCGTGGCCGAAATGCCGTTGCCATTGGCACTTTGACCAAAACAATTGTTGGCGACGGTGGCCGACAAGCCGTTATTATTGCTGGCCGTGTAGCCATAGCAGTTGTTGGCAATGCTGGCCGCCAAGCCGCTGCCGCCGGAACTGGTGCCATAGCAGTTATTTGCGGCGTTGGCATACACGCCGTTGGCGCTGCCGGAAGCGTAGCCAAAACAGTTATTGGCATTGCCGTAGGCATACACCGCAGTGTTCCCGCAATTTTGTGCCAGCGAGTCCGAAACAGTTTCGGCAACGATGCCAAAATTTCCCATGGTGTTGACTGTGCAGAATTCTACCACCGAACTGGTGCCGAGAAACATACCGTTCACTCGGCAGCCCGAAACCGAAACGCCCGAGACGCGCACGTTGACCGGCGCCAAGCCTAAATAATAAATGCCGGAACCAAAGCCGCTGCCACCATAAATACCGCCGCTATTGGTCACGCCGCTGCTGATGCAGCCATGCGCGATGGTGGTGTTCGTCACCGAGTTCAAGGAAATGCCAATGCTGCTTCCCGCCGGCGTTTCCGTCGAGGCCAGGGTGAAGCCATTCAAGTCCAGCGTCACGTTGTTCGCGCTGACGGTGATGGCATTGCCCACACTTACGGTGAGGTTGGTCGTCAAATAATACGAGCCAGCCGTCGAAATGGTGAACGGCGCGGCGGAGATAGGTGTGCGTGGTTCGATTTGCGCCAGCGTTTTCATCCCCGCAGCCGGCGCGCCGGGCGGCGTGAGCACGCCCTGCGCGTGCAAGGTTGAAAGTTGCCGGTTGCCGGTTGCCAGCAGCAGCGCAAGGACGGCGAGATTAAGTTGAGTTTTCATAGTTTTGGTTTCTTCATTCTGCATTTGTTGATTCACGGCATGTTGTATTTGTAGGTGATGATGTTGGTGCCGATAAAGGCGCTACAGCCGGTAGCCATGGTGGCTCGGATGGCCGTGCCGCCAGAGACGTTGCCCGTGCAAAAGCTGGCATTTAAGGCATACAACCCCGTGCCTAGAGCACTTTGACCATAACAGCCGCTGGCTGATAGAAGGGCGTATAGACCGGTGCCGGTGCTGTTGCCACAACAGTTTAGCGCGATGTAGGTGGAAATGCCGTAGTCGCTGACGGTGGAGCCGTAACAATTCGCCGCGGAGCGGGCTTGGATACCGGTGCCGGTGCTACTGATGCCGTAACAGTTCTCTGCCGTCATGGCATAAAGGCCGTAGCTGCTGCCGCTGGTGCCGTAACAGCTCTGCGCGCTGGTGAAGGCGTAAATGCCGTAGCCGCCGCCGGAACTTTGCCCGATACAATCGGAATCCTCATCGCCATAGATGGCCGAGCCTCCGCAATCCGCCGCCGAGCTGCTTTTGATGGTGGAAGCCATGATGCCAATGCTCCCCACCGTCCGCACCATGCAGGCTTCCACCCCCGTTGAATTGCCATTGTTCAAAGCAATGCCATGATTCAGGCAGCCAACCACCGAGACGCGGGATGCCAGCACATTCTGCGGCGGATTGCCACTCCAACTAATTCCGTAGGCAAACCCGCCGCCGCTGTAAACGCCGCCGCCGTTGTTCGTCACGCCGCTGCGGATGTGGCCGTTGCCTATCGTGATGTCACTCAGACCGCTGCCCAATAAAATGGCCGTGCCGCCATTGGCCGCGTTGGCCACGGTCGAGGTCAGCGTGAATCCGCTCAAATCCAGCGTCACCCCATTCGTGAGTATCACTATGGCATTGCTCACCGTGGTGGTGAGATTCGTGGTCAGGTAATACGACCCCGGCACAGTAATGGTGAAGGGCGCGGCGGAGATCGGCGTGCGCGGCTCGATTTGCGCCAGCGATTTCATCCCCGCCGCCGGCGCGCCCGGCGGCGTGAGCGTGCCTTGGGCAAAAGCGGAAAGCGGAAAGCGGAAAGCGGAAAGCGCCATGGCGACGACAAGGGTGAGCTTTGTAAGGTTGGTTTTCATAATTTTCCTTGGTTTAATTTTCAAATCGTAAATCGGCAATCGTAAATCCTAAATGGTTCAGAACGAGTTCACGTTGTGCGACGTGATGAGGGCCGTGCCGGAGATGGATTCTCCGTGGCAGACACTGGCAAGGAAGGCAGACAGCCCCGTGCCGTTGAGACTGTAACCGTAACAGCCCGTCGCCACTGAGCCGGCATACAGCCCGTAGCCGTTCCCGGAACTGTAGCCGTAACAGTTGTTGGCGATGCTCGCATTCAGCCCGGCACCGCTCCCGGCACTGTAGCCGAAACAGTTGTTGGCGGTGTTAGCATACAGCCCGGTGCCGCTGCCCACGCCGTAGCCTGTGCAATTGTGCGCCGCGTGGGCAAAGACGCCACAGTTTCCACAATTCACCGCCGTCGAATCGGACACACTGTCGGCATAAATTCCATAAGTGGACGCCACATTGACCGAGCAGGCTTCCACCACCGTGGAGTTGCCCTGGCCGAGATAAATTCCATAAGTTAACGCGCCCGCGACGGACACCGACTTCACCCGCACATTGTAGGAAAATCCAGAATTATAAATGCCGTAGCCGAAGCCGCCGCCGCCAAACACGCCGGCGGCGCTGTTCGTCACGCCGCTGCTGATGTTCCCATTGTAAATGGAAACATTCGTCACGCTGCCCATCAAGATGGCATAGCCCGCCGCGCTGGCGGCGGTAGAAGCAATGGTGAAGCCGTTCAAGTCCAGCGTCACGTTGCCGGCGGCAATGGTGATGGCATTGCCGGAACTGACGGTGACATTGGTCGTCAAATAATACGAGCCGGGCTGGGAAATCGTCACCAAGCTGGCACTGTTGGTGATGGGAATGCGCGCGTCCAGTTTCGCATAAATTTGGTCGAGCGATTTCATTGTCGCCACGGGCGCGCCGGGCGGCGTCAAAGCCCCTTGCCCGAAGGCGGATTGCTGAAGGATGAAGGATGAAACAAACGCGGTGAGGAAGGTTTTGGTTTTCATAGGTGGTTGGATTCGGTGAATCATAAATTCATCAGTAGGAGTTGAGATTATGCGTCACGTTCAAGGAAGTGCCGGAGCAGGAATTAGCGATGAACGCCGACAGCCCCGTGCCGGAAAGACAGTAGCCATAGCAGCCACTGGCGGTCTTGGAAGCAAACAGGCCGATGCCAGTTCCGCCGCTGTAACCGTAACAGTTCTGCGCGGTGGTGGTGTAAATGCCATCGCCATTGCCGCTGCTGTAGCCGGAACAGTTCTGTGCGGCGATGGCATAAAGGCCGTAGCCGCTGGTGCTGACGCCGTAACAGTTCAGCGCGTTGCCACCGATGGAGAGGCCGTAGCTGCTGGTGCTTTGGCCATAACAGTTCTGCGCAGTGGTGGTGTCCAAGCCGTCGCCGCTGGTGCTTTGGCCGTAACAGTTCTGCGCGGTGGTGGCGACAAGGCCGGAGCCGCTGCCGCTGTAGCCGTTACAGTTCTGCGCGGTGATGGCGTAAAGGCCGGAGCTGCTGCCGGAACATTGCCCGCGACTATCCGAAACCTCATCGCCATAGATGGCAGTGTTCCCGCAATCCATCGCCGCGCAACTTTTGATGGTGGAAGCAACGATGCCATAACCGCCCACCGTCCGCACCGCGCAGGCTTCCACCACGGTCGAATTGCCATTAAGGAGATAGATGCCGTAAACCGAGCAGCCGGAAATCGAGAGGCGGGACGCCAGCACATTCAACGGCGCATTGCCGGAAAAATAAATGCCGTTGGCAAAGCCGCCGCCGCTGTAAACGCCGCTGCCGTTGTTCGTCACGCCACCTTGGATGAAGCCGTTGGCGAGGGTGAGGTTCCTCAAACCGCCATTGAGCAAAATGCCGGGCCCGTCGCGCTGGCGGCGGTGGAACGGATGGTGAAGCCGTTCAAATCCAGCGTCACGTTGTCGGCGGCAATGGTGATGGCATCGCCGGCACTGACGGTGAGATTGGTCGTCAGATAATACGAGCCGCCCGCCGAGATGGTGAACGGCGCGGCGGAGATCGGCGTGCGCGGCTCAATCTGCGCGAGTGATTTCATCCCCGCCGCCGGCGCGCCCGGCGGCGTCAAGACTCCTTGCCCGAAGGTAGAAGGCAGAAGGCAGAAGGCAGAAACGATGACGGAGTAGAATAGAGTTTTAGTTTTCATGCTGTTGCGGGTTGGGTTAATAGGAAAAATTCGCCCAAGGATTCAAATTGGTGATGGTGCCGGATGTGGTAATAATGGGGCCGACGGCATCGGTGCTGTTCAGGGCATAATTCCCCGAACTGTTTCCGCGTGCCAGGTTCCGAATCACCAGATTGTTCGTGGTCACCCCTTGGGAAATGAAACCGAAAAAGGCATTTCCAATAGACACGTTATCCTCCACGCGGTTGTAGTTGCCGCTAATATTAAATCCGTTGCCGGTGGCATTCTGGCAGGTGTTTTGACTAACCATGCAGGCGTTGTGGAAGGTCATGCCCATTTTGCATCCGTCCAGAAGGTTGTTGAGGAGGATGCTAGTGTTGCTCACAAAAATACCTTCCCCACCGGAACAGTTTTTGATGGTGCAGTCCTTGACCGTGATAGTGGAACCGGCGTCAATTCCATAATTACAGCCGAACAGGGTGCAGGCTTCGAATGTGCAGCGGTCGCCCGCCAAAACGGCATAGCTGGACGGCCCGCTTGCGCCGGAAATGGTGCAATGTGCGAGACTCAATCCGTCGCCGCATCCGACCCCGGCGAACAATCCTGCGCCGCCGTTGGTCAGCGTCATTTGCACGTTTTCGAGGGTGAGGTTAGTCCCGGTTCCATTGACGTAAAAATCCAGCCCGCCCGACCAGCCGGTGAGCTGGCCGTTGCAGATCCGCACCCGGCCCAGATTCGCGGTGGACCGGATCGCAATTCTGCTCGCCGTGCCGGAGAGGGTGAACCCGTTGAGGTCTATCACCACGTCGCTGGCCCCGACTCCAATCCCATTGGTGCCGCTGGCGACCACAATGTTGGTGGTCAGATAATACGAGCCGGATTGCGAGATGTAGTAAAGATCATAGCCTCCGTCGCCCGGCAACGTGTTGATCGGTGTGCGCGGCTCGATTTGCGAGAGCGACTTCATCATCGGTGCCGGCACGCCCGGCGGCGTGAGGACGCCTTGCGAAAAGGCGGAAAGCGGAAAGCGGAAATTGTGACAGCGGTGACGAGTATGAGTTTGGCGTGGTTGGTTTTCATGGTTTTATTTTCTTCATTCTGATTCGTAATTCTTCATTGGTTAAAACGGCAGCGGCTGGATTTCCAGATACTCCGGCGGCGGTTGAAACAGTGCGGCATCTTTTTCCGTGAATGTCTGCGGCGTGACGGCCTTGACCTCGAACCGGAAATGTTCCATTCCATTGTCGAACTTCAAGGTGGCCAGCAACGGGAACAGCTTCTTGGCCTTGACCAGTTCCGCCCATTGTTCCTCGATCATCTGCGGGCCGAAACGATGCGGCTGGTTTTGCACATAGGGCTGGAAAGGTAACAACTGATCCGTAGCCCAGACTTCCATTGTCTCGCCGCGCTGCTTGATTTCGTAACCGGTGCAAGCATAACCGAGAAGATTGGTGGTTTCACCGGTGGCTTTAAGTTCCGGTTGCTCCATTGGCATCATCGGCATTCCACCGGCGGCGGGCATCTGCGGCATTTGGGGCATCTGTGGCATCGCCGGTGCGCCGGGTGGCGGCGTGACCGAGGTGCCCGCAGGCAAGGCGGGTGGTGGCATCGGCATGGGCATTGCGCCAGGTGCGGGTGTCAGAGCGGCAGGCGGCAAATGCACGAAGCTGCGGTTGTTGGGGAAAAGTAGAGTCAGTGCGCCGGAACTGCGATCCAGCAAATCCACCGGGTTCGGCCAGTTGGTGACGGTATTTTCCACCCGCAAATAATTGGTGCCCGCCGTGTAAAGCAGGTTGGCCGGCTGGCCTCCGCGCGTGAGCGTGACTTGAATGCGGCCCTCAAAGGCAAAGGCCGAATGTAGAAGGAAGAATGTAGAGACAGCCGTGATGAGGGTTTTGTTTTTCATGGGTGGTTTGATTCCGTAAATCGAAAATTGTTAATCAAAAATTCATCAGTAGGAGTTCACGTTATGCGTCGTGTTCAAAGCCGTGCCGGTGGAGGTGCCGCCATGGCAGCTATTGGCAATAAACGCCAATACGCCGGCATTGGTGGTGCCGTAGCCATAGCAGCTTGTGGCTACAAAGGGGGCATTAATGCCATAGGTTCCACCGCTACCGTAACAGTTTTGCGCCATATTCGCATAGAGACCAATACTGGTGGTGCTGGTGCCATAGCAGTTCTGCGCCGTGTTGGCGTTAAGGCCATAACTGCTGTAGCTGGAACCATAGCAGTTCTGCGCCGTGGTGGCGCTGAGACCTATGCCGCTGCCGCTTAGGCCTTGGCAATTTTGTGCGGTGGTGCAATAAAGTCCACCAGGGCTGCCGCCGGAACCATAAGAGTTCAACGCGGTGACGGCATTTATACCCTGGCCGTTGACGCTGGTGCCGTAACAGTTCTGAGCGATGAAAGAATTGATGCCAAAGCTGGTGCCGTTCGAACCATAACAATTCTTTGCCTCCTCTGCGCTAACACCAGCAAAACCGCTGGCGCTTTGACCCTGACTGTCGGTCACCTGATAGCCCCAGATAGCGGTGTTTCCACAAGCGATCGCAAGGCACGCCCTGATGGTGGTGGCGACCACCCCATATCCGCCCGCCGTCCACACGGTGCAGGCTTCGGCCGACGTTGAAGCGCCAAGCCAAAGGTTAATGCCATGAGTCAAAACCCCCATCACGGAAATGCCGCTCACCCGCACGTTGGCCGGTGCGCCGCCCGCATAGCTGATGCCGTTGGCAAAACCGGAACCGGTATAAACTCCGTCAACATTGGTGGTCACGCCGCTCTTGATGTGCCCGTTGAAAATTGTGATGTCGGAGTTGGTGGCCGGGTTGTTGAGATTGATGGCGGTGCCGGCGGCGCTGGCGGCGGTTGAGAAAATGGTAAATCCGTTCAAGTCCAGCGTTACGTCGTTGGTGGTGATGTCAATCGCATCGCCGCTGCTGACGGTGAGGTTGTGCGTCAGGTAATATGAACCTGGCTGCGAAATGGTCACCAGACTGCTCGTATTGGTGATGGCCGTGCGCGCCTCAATCTGGTCGAGCGATTTCATCATCGGTGCCGGTGCGCCCGGCGGCGTGAGCACGCCTTGCGCTCGGACAAGCAAGAGTTGGCAGTTTAGGGTTGCGAGCATCAACAGGGTGGCGAGTTGGTTTTTCATAATGGCTTTGTTTATTTATGATTCGTGAGTCGAGGACGGCTACTACGGCATGTTGTATTTGTAGGTGATGTTGGTGGTGCCGCCGCCGACCACGCACGCATTGGCCACGGTGGCTTTGACGCCGGTGCCAAAAGTGCTCTGGCCATAACAACCGACGGCACTGCCGATGATATTCAGCGCGTTGCCGCTGGTGCTAAAGCCCCGGCAATTGCTGGCCGTGGTGGCGTAAATCCCATTGCCGTTGGTGCCGGTGCAGTAGCCGTAGCAATTAATGGCGGTGGAGTTCGCCAATATGGCGTAGCTGCTTGCGCCGGCAGCATAACCGGAACAATTGTTGGCCAGAATGGTCAATATGCCGTAGCCCAGATTCGTGGACGAACAGGCACCGTAACAATTTTCAGCATTGACGGCCGAAAGACCGACACTGCCAATACCGGCCGCTTCCCCGCGACTGTCCGAAATCGACGAGCCGGAAATACCAGTGTTACCACAATCCACGGCCGTGCAGTGGGTGACGGTATCCGCCTGGATGCCAATTGCTCCTGCCGTCTTGATGGTGCAACTTTCCACGAGGGTGGAATATCCCGGTGAGCCGAAGGAAGAAGCTGCGGGCAAAAAGATGCCATAGGAAAGACAGCCATAAACCGAAACATGGGAGACGCTGATGTTGAAAGTTTTTCCAGACACATTGCAAGCGATTCCACTGGCAAATCCGGGGCCGGTATAGGTGCCGGCATTATTCGTGACGCTACTCAAAATATGACCATTCACAATGGTGATGTCGGTATTGCCGCCGGTCGAGGCGAGATAAATACAGTTACCGGTGGCGCTGGCTGCTGTTGAGGTGAGGGTGAAGCCATTCAAGTCCAGCGTCACGCCGTTGGTGGTGATGTCAATCGCGTCACCCGTGCTGACGGTAATATCATGCGTCAGGTAATACGAACCCGGCTGCGCGATCGTCACCAGCGTGCTGGTGTTGGTGATGGCCGTGCGCGACTCAATCTGGTCGAGCGATTTCATCGTCAGCCCCGGCGCACCCGGCGGCGTCAACACGCCCTGGGCAAAAATGTTTGCGGTCGAAAGAACGATGCCGGAGCACGCAAGCATCATCAGTGACCAAGGGCTGAGAAGGCAATCCGATTTCATAAGTTAAAGGGGGTATTTCGAGGTGGTTTGAGATGCTAACAACTTAGTGCGACTATGAGGCTGCATTATCATTGTTTCAAGCGAAAAAGCAAATTCTCCGCCAGTGGTGTGCGGGTGCAGGTGCCGAAACTGTTGATGAGGGCAAACCCGCTTGTAACCCAGTTCGTCGTGGCAAGGTTGGCGTTTTGCTGCAGGGTGTAAGTGTTGATGGCTGGATCGAGTCAGATAAGTTTCACGCTGTTTGCGCCGGGGGGAACGATAAGTAGATTCGGCACGCCGAGCATTTGCACGGCGTTGTAGCCGCGCGGATTCAACGTCAGCGCGCCGCCGTAGGTTTGAATCCATTGATAACCAGAGACGCCGGCGGAGACGAGGACGAGGGCGTTGTCTGCCGATTTCATGGCAACGGCGGTGCGGCCATTAGCCACGTTCATCAAGGCACTACCCAAAGTTGGGCGAACTGGCGCGTGTGTGTCACGGCGTTCGCGCCGCTTCAACGCACAAATCGCAAACGCGCCGGTCGTTTTATGCGTCGCTCGAAATTGAAAATTGAAGCGGCCGGAAACCCGCGCTTCGTCAGCCAATGGAACGAAGCGCAATAAATTTCGGCGGTGAAGCGGAAATTTTCCGTCGTGCGGCGCGTTCAGGAACGGGTGCCGCTGGCGATGATCCGGGCTTGCACGTCGCGGTAGCTTTGCAGAAACGCGTTGTTGTCGGCCACGGCTTTTTCGATGAGCTGTTTCAACAGAAACAGTTCGGAACTGTTGATGACGGCGTGGACGCTGTTCTGAAACGCTTCCATCGGCGTGAAGGTTTGAAAATCATTGCCGATCAGCAGCACCGTGGCGTGGCGGCGCTGGCCGACAGGCATCGTCTGAAGCGATTTCAGTGTGAGATTTTCGGCGGGCACATGTGCGCCGAACAGTTCTTCCACGATCACCACCTGATAGCGCACCTGACTGAAGCGCATGAGAAAATCGCTGTGCGTGGCGGCGGTATGGACTTTGTAGCCGAGTTCTTCCAGCGCGGTTTTCGCGGCCTCCAGCCATTCTGGAGTGGAGAAGGCGATCAAAGCCGGCTTGTCTTCGCTGCCGACAAAATCAAAGTTCTGGCTCATTTCAATTTAATGGTGACGGGCGCTTCGCCCTCGCCGGTTTTTGCGCCGGGCTTCATGCGAAGTGAGGCCAACGTGGTGGTCACTTCGCCGCGCGCTTTTTTCATGTTGTCCACGTTGCGGGAAACCACGCTGCGCTTGGTGCAATAAAGCATGGCGTTTTCCTCCGTGATGAGTCCTTGGTCAAAAGCCTCAAGGCAAGCCTGGTCAAAGGTGCGCCAGCCAAACGTGTAGCTGGCGTCGATGATCTCATAAAAACTTTTGCCTTCGCTCTCGCCGAGCCGAATGGTTTCCTGGATGCGCATGTTGCTGCCCATGATTTCCAGCAGCGCGTGCCGGCCGCCGCCGACCTTGGGCGCGAGCCGCTGGCTGACGACCCAGCGGAGCGAGTCGGACAGCCGCGTGCGCAACTGCTCCTGTTCATCCGGTTCAAACATGCCGAGAATACGATTAATCGTTTCGCCGGCGTTGACGGTGTGCAGCGTGCTCAACACCAGATGGCCGGTTTCGGCTGCGCTCAAAGCAATCTTCACCGTGTCGCGGTCGCGCATTTCGCCGATGAGAATCACCTTCGGCGCCTGCCGTAGCGCCGCGCGCAAGCCGTTGGCATAAGTGTCGAAATCCACGCCGAGTTCGCGCTGGTTGAACGTCGCCTTTTCGTGGTGATGCAAAAATTCCACCGGATCTTCGAGCGTGACGATATGCACCGGCTTGGCCCGGTTGATCTCATTCAGGATGGCCGCGAGCGTGGTGGATTTACCGGAACCGGTCGCGCCGGTGACGAGCACCAGTCCGGTTTTCTCCCGCGGAATCTGCTTGAGGATTTCGGGAAATTTCAGGCTTTCCAGTGTCGGAATAGCCGTGCTCAACTGGCGGCAGACGATGGAATAATTGCCGCGCTGCGAAAACACATTCACGCGGAAGCGCGCCTGGTCCGACAACGCGTAGGAGCCGTCGCACGACCCGTGCCGCAGCAAATCTTCGATCTGCCACAAATTGTCGCCGATGATGTTTAGCGCGATGGTCTCCACCTGGAACGGCGTCAGCTTTTCAATCGGCGGATCCAAGACAACCGGCTTGAGTTCGCCGTAAGCCTCGACCTGCGCCGGCCGTTCGGCGGTGAACAGCAAGTCCGACACTTCCGGCTGCGAGGCCAGCATCGTCGTTAAAATTTGATCGAGTTCGGGGCGGCGCATAAATCACATTGCCTCGTCGTCGTCCGGCGGGTGTGCCAGCAAGGTGCGGAATTTTTTCTTATCGAGCGCCTTGTCGTAAGCGTCCTCCGGTGTGATGCGTTTCATCCGGACATGCTCCATCATGTGATCGTCGAGCTGCTGATTGCCGAATTTTTTACCGACCTGAATCATGCCCTGAATCTGGTGCGTCTTGCCTTCACGCACCAAGTTGGCGACGGCGGTGTTGAACACCAGCACCTCGAAAGCCGCCACGCGGCCTTTTTTGTCTGCGCGCTTTAACAAGCTCTGTGCCACGATCCCTTTCAAGGCTTCAGAAAGCGTCTGCCGCACTTTGTTCTGCTGGTCAGCCGGAAAGACGTCAATGATACGGTCCACCGTCTTGGCCGCGCTCTGCGTGTGCAGCGTGCCGAAGACCAGATGTCCCGTCGCCGCCGCTGTGATGGCCAGTTCAATCGTTTCCAGATCGCGCATTTCGCCGACGAGAATGATGTCCGGATCTTCGCGCAGCGCGCCGCGCAGGGCGGTGGCAAAGGACTTGGTATGCACGCCCACCTCGCGATGGTTCACGAGGCAGTTCTTGCTTTCATGGACAAACTCAATCGGATCTTCAATCGTGATGATGTGATCTTTGCGGTTGCGGTTGCAGTAATCCACAATCGCCGCGAGCGTGGTGGATTTGCCGGAACCGGTCGGCCCGGTCACGACCACCAGGCCGCGATGCAGCATCGCAAATTTTTTGAAGACCGACGGCAGCGGCGCCTCGAGCTTTTCAAAATCCTCGAACGACAGCACGGGGCTGGGAATCTGGCGGAACACCGACGAGACGCCGTTTTTCTGGTTGAAAAAATTCACGCGGAAGCGCGAGATGTTCGGGATTTCGTAGCCGAAGTCCACGTCGCCGGTTTCCTCGAACTGTTTGATTTTGTAATCCGGCGCGATTTCGTAGAGCATGGCCTTGAGCGCGTCGCTTTCGAGCGGCGGATAATCCACGCGCTGCAGCTCGCCGTTGATGCGCATCATCGGCGGATTGCCGGAAGCCATGTGCAAGTCCGAAGCTTTTTGCTCGAACATCAAGTTGAAAAACGCGTCAATTTTAGCCATAAATCCTCACTGTCGAGGCGACACTAAACAAACCCATGCTGCTCTGCAAGCAATGAAAATGCCCGCCGAAATAATCCGCGAAGAAATCGCAAAAAACCGTGTGATTCCCTTCGCGCGGTTCATGGAACTGGCGCTTTACTGTCCTGAAACGGGCTATTATGAAACAAATAAAGACAATGTTGGGCGCGCTGGCGACTTCATCACCAGCGTCAGCACTGGCGAACTTTTTGGCGAGCTACTCGCGTTTCAATTTGCCGAATGGCTGCAAGCATTGTCGATTGCCGATTGCCGATTGCCGATTGTGGAAGCCGGCGCGCATGACGGAAAACTGGCGGCGGACATTTTGACATGGCTGAAAAAAAACCGGGCGGAACTTTTTTCAAAAATTGAATATTGGATTCTCGAACCTTCTTTGACCCGGCAGGCCTGGCAACAGGAAACGCTGAAAAAATTCACGCCGCACGTCCGCTGGTTCACGGATTTTGAAAACTTAAAACTCGAAACTAACAGCCCAAAACTCACCGGCATTGTTTTCGGTAACGAACTCCTCGACGCATTTCCCGTCCACCGCTACGGCTGGGACGCCAAAAACAAAAACTGGTTCGAGTGGGGCGTGGCGCTTGCCGACGAAAAATTCATTTGGACGAAGATGCAGAGTTCAGAGTTCAGAGTTCAGAGTTCAGAGTTGGAGGCAGTGCTGCCCGATAATTACACCGTCGAAACTTCGCCCGCCGCCGAAGCTTGGTGGCGCGCCGCCGCCGGCATTTTGGGGCGCGGCAAATGGCTGGCGATTGATTACGGCCATACCGCCGCCGAGGTGTTTTCACCCGGACGTGAACGCGGGACGCTGCGCGCGTATCAGCGTCATCACCGCTGCGACGACCTGCTGGCCAATCCCGGCGAACAGGATTTGACCGCGCACGTCAATTTCTCCGCGATTCAAAAAGCCGGCGAAGCCGCCGGGCTGACGACGGAAAGTTTTTTCACCCAGCCGCAATTTCTCACCCGCATTCTCGGTGCGGCCATGAAAGACAAAACTTTTGGCGATTGGAACGCCAAGCGCACGCGCCAGTTTCAAACCCTCACGCATCCGGAACATCTGGGGCGCGCTTTTCGCGTGCTGGTGCAATCGAAGTGAGGCCGCGTTTTCATCCACAGAACGGGTGATTGCTTAAAAAATATTTCCATCTAATGTCTGCGCAAATTCCCATGAAAAAAAACTTCGTCCTCGTAGTCCTCTGCCTTTTGTTTGCGGATGGCGTTCGCGCCACGGATTCAAATTCGCCAGCGCTTTACCTCGATGTGAATCAACCCATGGACAAACGCGTGTCCGATTTGATCGGGCGGCTGACGCTCGAAGAAAAAGCCACGCTACTGAATCATCACGGGCCGACGGTCGAGCGGTTCAACATTCGTTCCGACCAATGGAATCAATGCTTGAATGGCGTGCAATGGGACAAGCCGACGACGCTGTTTCCGGTTTGTCTCGCGATGGCGGCGACGTGGGACACCAATCTAGTTCACGCCGCCGCGAATGTTTTGTCCGATGAGGCGCGGGCGATTTACAACGGCTGGCATCTCGCCACGAACGCGCCGGACCAGCACAAGGGGCTGATCTACCGCGCGCCCGTCATAAACATCGAGCGGAATCCGTTTTGGGGCCGCAACCACGAAGCGTGGGGCGAAGATCCGTTTCTCACCGGGCGCATGGCGGTCAGTTATATTCAGGGTTTGCAGGGCGACGATCCGCATTATCTGAAAATCGCGGCGACGCTGAAACATTTTGCGGTGAACAATGTCGAAACCGACCGGCAGAAATTAAACGCCAATGTTTCCGAGCGGATGCTGCACGAATACTGGCTGCCGCATTTTCGCGATGCGATTGTCGAAGGTGAGGCGCAATCCATCATGGCCAGTTACAACGCCATCAACGGCACGCCCAACAACATTAACCACTGGCTGCTCACCGATGTTTTAAAAAATGACTGGGGCTTTCAAGGTTTTGTCGTTTCCGATCTCGGCGGCGTGCGGACAATGGTGGAAGGCCACGAGAAAAAACAAATGAGCTACGAAGATGCCGTCGCACAAAGCCTCATGGCTGGGTGCGATTTTTCGGACAAGGAATTTATGGACAACATTCCCGCCGCGGTTCGTGACGGCAGACTGACCGGGACGAGATTGGATGATGCGCTGACGCGGGTGCTGCGCGTGCGCTTTCGGCTGGGCGAATTTGATCCGTTTGACGCCGTGCCGTTCAGCAAAATTTCTCCCAGTGTGGTCAACTGCGATGCGAACCGCGCGGTGGCGTTGAAGGTGGCGCAAGAATCCATCGTGTTGTTACAAAATCGCGGTGATCTGCTCCCGCTCGACAAAGCCAAAATCAAACGCATCGCCGTCCTCGGGCCGCTGGCCGATCGCATCCTGATGAATAATTACAACGGCAAGATGGGCAAGGCTGTGACGGCGTTGCAAGGCATCAAAGACCGCATCGGTGCTGGCACCGAAGTGCTTTATGCTGCCGGCGGCGCGGTGAGCGATGCTTCGCCAAAGGACAAACCGTTTGATTCCGCTGGTGAATTGCAGAAGGCTGTGGAACTGGCACGAAAGGCTGATGTGGCACTGGTTTTTGTCGGCACGGACCGGCTGGTGGAGCAAGAGGCGCGGGACCGCAAAACGCTGGGCTTGACCGGCACGCAGGAAGAATTAGTTGAAGCCGTCTTCGCCGCGAATCCGCACACGGTCGTGGTGGAAATGAGTGCTGGTCCGCTGACGGTGCCGTGGATCGCCAAAAACATTCCGGCGGCATTGCAGGCTTGGTGGCCCGGTGAGGAAGGCGGCCATGCGATTGCCGATGTTTTGTTCGGTGACGTGAATCCCGCCGGTCGGCTGCCGCACACGGTTTATGCGTCGGAGGCGCAAGTGCCGCCGCTGGATGAATACGACATCACCAAAGGTTTCACTTACATGTATGTCAACGGCAAGCCGCTGTTTCCCTTCGGCCACGGTTTGAGCTACACGACTTTTAAATACAGCGGTTTGAAATTGTCTGCCAAAAAAATCAAAGCCGATGATCTGGTCAATCTCACCGTCGAGGTGAAAAATATCGGCAAGCGGGCAGGGGACGAAGTTGTGCAACTTTACGTTCATCAGGTGAACAGCAGCATAAAACGGCCGGTGAAGGAACTGCGCGGCTTCCAGCGCGTCAGCCTACAGCCGGGCGAAACCAAAACGGTCGCATTCACCTTTCCGGGGGCAAAGCTCGCGTTCTGGGACGAAATAACACACGGCTTTGTGGTCGAGCCGGGTGCGTTTGACGTAATGATCGGAGCTTCGTCGGCGGACATCCGGCTGCAAACACAAATTGAAGTGAAGCCATGATTAAATGACAGCGAAAAGCGCCGCCCAATTTGTTTGCCAAATCAAACGGCGGCTCTTTTACTTGCCCGGTGTTGTTTGATTTTTTCCTGAAGCCGGCGCGACCGGTGGCGAATGAGATTTTTCTCGCGGTCGGCGGGCGACAGATTCCAGTGGTGATCCTGCGCAATCCACGCGCCCGGCGGTATGTGCTGCGCCTACGTCCGGACGGTTCGGCGCGGGTGACGGTGCCGCGCGGCGGCTCGGTGGCCGAGGCGCAGCGGTTCGCCGAGCGCAACCAGCCGTGGCTGGCGCGCCAAATCCAGCGGCAGGATGCGCGCCCGAAAATTTCAACGGAGTGGCGCGTCGGAACGGAAATTTTCTTTCGCGGCACACTGGTGAAAATTGATCCCGGATCGAATGGCGTCATTTGCTTCGCTGGCGAAAATATCAAGGTAGCCAATCTTGGAGCGGATTTGCGCCCGGCGGTTGAGCGGCATTTCCGGCGGCTGGCGGCCAAGGAATTGCCGCCGAAAATTTTGGAGTTCGCGGCCCGACATGAGTTGACGGTGCGCCTGGTTTCGGTGCGCAACCAGAAATCGCGCTGGGGTTCCTGTTCGCGGCGCGGGACGATTTCGCTGAACTGGCGGCTGATCCAAACGCCGGAATTCGTGCGCGACTACATTTTGCTCCACGAGCTGATGCACCTGCGTCAGATGAACCACTCGCCGCGCTATTGGCGGGAGGTGGAACGCGTCTGCCCGGACTACGAAATCGCCGAGCGTTGGCTGAAGCAACACGCCTCACTGCTCCGGTGAGTTGGAAAATGCCGGCGACTTAAAATCCGCCCCGCGCCGCCGACCGCAATTTTTTTTCTTCCGGCAGCCATTCGCTTTTGGTGCCGGCGATTTTCAAAAACGGCGCGGCCTCATTCGTGGCGCCCGTGGCGGCCAGCAAAACGCCGTAGTAAAGCGCGGCGTCCGGCTGCTGCAACTGCGTGGCGGCCAGTTTGCGCAGGACCGCCAATCCGTCCTGCGTGCGGCCCTGCAAGTGCAGCGCGTAGGCGTAGGTGGAGGCGACAATTAAATCGTTGGTTCGGCCCGCATAAATTTCCTCGGCCCATTGGCAGGCCTGCGGCAGATTGGTTTTCAACAGCAGGCTGGTGGCCGCGAGATTGTTCTTAATGCCGGCGTCCTGCGGAGAAATGGCAAATAATTTGGCATAAAGCTGCCGCAGATTCGCCGTGTTGCCCGCCGCCAAATACAATTGCTCCAGTTCATGTTCCGCCCAGCGTTCGCGCGGGAATTTTTGGACGATCCGCTGGAGCAAATCTTCCTGTTCCCGTTTCCACTGCCAGTGTTCGGTCAGACCCAGCAACGTGGTCAAGGCACCGTAACGATTGCCCGTTTCGGTCACGGCGGAACTCCAGGTGCTGTCGGCCACCGGCGCCACGCCGAGCTGCGACCAGGCGCGGGCCGACAGTGCCAGCCGCAGAAATTCCATTTCGACCCAATTGCCCTGGGCCGTAAAATCGCGCAGGGCCGGCCAGTCCTGGTTTTGCAGATACGCATCCGCCAACACCAGCCGGACGGGGGCTTGCGCCTGCAGGCTGGCCGGCAGATTCGTCAGCCACCGCAGATTGTCCGCCAGCAACGCATTGGCCTGCATCCAGGCGGAGACTTGGGCGACGGCGGGCGCATTCGTCGCCACCTGGAGTTGTAAGGCTTGCAATCGCCCGGCAAATTCACCGCTTTTCAACTGCCGCAAAATATCAAGCGCTTGCAACCGGTCATCCAAGGTGGCCTGTGGGCGGGCCAGCAACTGCGTGGAATAATTCTTCGCCGCCGCCAGATCCTGATGCGACAGCCGGTCCACCACCAACGCACGCAAAGCGGATGGTCCGAGATTCGTATCCGGCCGCATTTTCTCAAGCACCGCCCGCGACTGCGCCGCTTTTGATTCGTTGGTTTCACCCAACCGAAGGATGGCGAGATTCAGGGCGTAAAGCTGGTTGGTCGGTTCCAGTTTTGCGGCGATTTCGAAGTGGACTTCTGCTTCGGCCAGCCGGTGCAGGCTCAAGCCCAGCCGCCCCACCGCCGGAACCAGCGGAACCCGTGCTGCTGGCATCCCCGCCCTTGGCGAATCCGCCGCTGACCGTCAGATTTTTCAGCGTGAGATTGCCGCTGCTGGTGACGTAGAAAATTCTCATGCCGCCGGTC
>CAISEZ010000017.1 GCA_903884535.1 uncultured Verrucomicrobia subdivision 3 bacterium | reverse complement strand
TGGGGTCTTAGCTCAGTTGGTAGAGCGTCTCGTTCGCAATGAGAAGGTCAGGGGTTCGAACCCCCTAGGCTCCACCATTTAATTCGCCGGTAAATCCCCTTGTTTCACGAGTGCAATAAGGGTTTTATCTTTTTACCTGGCACGCCAACGGCGTAGGGAAAATGCACGGGGCAAATCATAAACACTGCGGTGAGCCGGGCAGCATCCAAATGGAAATTAAACTTGAGTTGCGGGGCACCCAATCCATCGCAATCAAAATGCAAGCTGGGCCGCCGGACTAATCCGGCAAGCTCATAATCTGCTGGCCACTCATCGGCTGCACGCTCTTGCCCATCTCCGCGCGGATTTTTTTGATGTCGTCGGCTGTGACGGTGCCGGCTTGGTTGCCCCAAGCACTGCGGATGTAGCTGAGAACGCCGGCGAGGTCTTCGTCGGGTAAAGCGGCCCCCATTGCAGCCATGTTCAAATTCCAATCCTGACCTTCCACCCGGATCACGCCGCTGACGCCTTGCAGCGGAATGTGTGCGAGGCGATTGATACCTTTGGTGAGCACCCACTCGGAACCGGCAAGTGCCGGTGCCTGGCCAGGTTTGCCGCGTCCGTCCAGTCCGTGGCAGATGCCGCAGACGGCTTCATAAACGACTTTGCCGTGCGCCCGCGCCGCCGCCGCGCCGGACTTGGGCTGGTAGGCTTCCAATTGTTCCGCCGAGCTGAACGAACCGTAAACCTGCGGATTAAACCAGCCGCTGTGCCGGTCGAAATAAATGCCACCGACAAACAACAAGATCAGCGTGAACACAACGATCCACATCGGCACTGTCGAGCGCTCTACAGTTGATTCGTCCGCTGTCAAGGCGCAATCGCCGGAATTGGATTCGTCGCTCATGGCTTGGCGGAGATGACCGGCGTGAACGGGGCTTCGTAAAGCGGCACGTTGGCACGTAGGCTTAAAAGATAGGCGACCAACTGACGCGCTTCCGGTTTCGGCACGACTTCATAATCGGCGGCGGGCGCAAATTCCTTGGGCAGCTTCACGGCGTCCGGCGACGGCGCGTCACCGATTTTTTTCACTTCAAACAGATAACGAAACGCGGGCATCGTGGAATTTTTGGCGCCGGCCTGCGGTGCGTAAAGATGCTGCAACTGAATGTTCGCATCGCCCATGCGGACCCCGACGTTGGCGAGATCCGGTCCGGCGCGCAGGCTACCGAGTTGCACGGGATTGTCGTAGAGAAAATCGGCGGCCACGCTGTGGCGCACGCCCCAATCGCGGGCGATGTCCGGACCAAAGGCGTAAATGCGGGACTCCGATTTACAACCAGCGGCTTTCAAAAGATCGGCCATCTTGTCCGCGCTGTCTTTATCAGTCCAAGCAATGACCACCTTGGGCAGCGTTCCGTCCCAAGTGGCAAATGCCGCGGACAATTCCTTGCTGTGATCTTGCCATTCCGGCAAGGTCTCGATGGACTGGAGAAATTTCTTGAAACCATCCGGCGGATTGTTGCCGAGTCCGGTCAGCGACACTTCGCAGGCGACGCCGTCCTGCCGAACCTGCTCGGTGTGGCAGGCAGCGCAGCCATTGGCGCGATAAATCTGCAAGCCAAGCGTTGCGTCACCGGTGCGCTGGACCGGATAGGTGTCGGTGGAATTCAACACGGTTTCCAATTTGGCGCCGCCGAGCTGCAACGTCGGTGCCAACACGAGCCCACACCAGGAAGCGCCCAGCGCGAACACCGTCGCGAAAAATATGCCGATGCCGGTTTTCATGCTTTCACCTCCGAGACAGGCAGCGGAGCGGTGATGGCCGCGAACGCCGCCTTGAGCAGCGCGATTTTCCACTGGATCGTCATGACGAAAATATTCACGGCAAACAAAAGTGCGCCGAACAGTAGGAACAGTTGGCCGGTGGTGCTGATGCGGAGAAACATCAAGGCCGATTGATTCGCATCGGCCAGCGCAATGTCCGGGTTATGCAATTTAATCCCCTGCTCCACCCCGGCAATCGCCAGCGGAATCACAAACAGCGCCACGCCAAAAATGGAAACGAAAAAGTGCGCCTTGGCGAATTTGGGAAATGGCAGCGGCTGGTTCATCACGCCGGGCAGCAGTTCGTAAATTGCGCCGAACACGACCATCGCAAAAAAGCCGAGCAGTTGCAGTTGCACCTGCGCCGGAGCAAACCAGGTGAATTCCAAGAACCGGGTGTGGCGCGGACAAACCTCGGCGACATACATCAGGCCGGACAAAATAAAACAAACCATGCCGAATTTGGTGAAGCAAAACGGTCCACCGTTGCAACTAACCTTGGCACCACAAACGGTTTTGCCGACGACGATGACCAGCGCGATCAGCGGCACAATTAACAACGCACCGGCGATGCGGCTAAAGGTCGGCAGCCACGCGGGCACCGGCGCACCGGCGGGAATGCCGCACCAGGCACCGAAGAAAATCAGGGTGAGAAACGCGAACAACGCGTAGCCGGTGGTCGCCAGCGGACGGGCGGCAATTTTTGGTAAAAGATAAAACGCCGTGCCGATGCCGACCAATGCGAGCCAGACGAAAACAAGATTGTTTGCGAACCACCAGCCGATGATCGGCTGCGCGACGCCGCGAACCGGCTGGTTGGGCGCGAGCAACAAATTCGCCGTCGAATAAATCCACGGGAACCACAGCAACGCGGCGAACAAAAACCAATGCGTTGGCTGCAGCTCGCGATTGCGCCGGGCACCAAATGTGGCGGCGGCGGTAACGGCGATCAAAATGAAAGCGGCGAACAGTAGCACCGAAGAGGCGCGGGAAAATTCCAGCCAAGTGTGACCGCTGGTCTGGCCGAACAAAATGCCCACGAGTCCGATGAAGACGCCAAGATGCCAGAGGTTCGCGGCGACGACCGGCACAATCGACAACGCCAGCGGCGTCTGGCCGAGGCGCGCAAAAATCCAGAGGATCACGCCGAGTCCAGCGGGAATGCAAAAGCCGTAGAGCAACGCGTCATTCGCGGCGGGCGCGGCGTGGCCGTAAGTCAGGCAGGAACAATCCGCGAACATGTTCGGCAGATGAAAGGTCAGCGAAGCGGCAATGCTCAACGCCAGTCCGACCACGAGCCACACGGCCGCGCCGCCAAACAAGGCGAGCAGCGACACGCGCAACGAGGCGTTGATCTCGGCGTCGGTGGAAATTTTATTTTCGTTCAAGTTCATTCAAATGCACTCGGTTTTTCAGGTGCCTTTGGGGCGGGCGCAGCGGCCTTTTCGGCGCGGGCGGTCAAATCGGCACGGGCCGACGACGGGTTTTGCCACGCTTGCGCGGCCAATTGTTCGGCGGTGGCAATGGGCAGACGGACGATTCCGCGCGATTGGTCAACCCAACCGCCATAGTTCAGCGAAGCGATTTCCGCCGTGCGGATTTCTGTCAGCGCTTTGGCGCGCGCGGCGTCACGGTCCGCATCAATGGCCGGTGCGGTTGCCAATAATTTCACGGCCACGGACAGCACGGCAAAAATCACGCTGACGATGAGCACTCCGATACCGGCGGCGGACGAACGGTTGAGGGTTTGCAGGTTCATCAGTTAGCCTCCGCCGGGTTGGTGCCAGCGAGATCGTTGGCGACATTCATATTCACGCCCATGGCTTCGAGCAGACGCGGATCTTTCTGCGGATACGGCGCGTGCTGGGCGAAATTTTTATCCAGCGAACGCAACAAATATCCGCCCATCAAAAGAAAACAGCCGAGTTCCAAACCGAGCCATTGCCACGGATAACCGTGCGGATGCCGCGCGGGCAAAATGTTAAACGCCAGATCCAGCGCGTGCATGGCCCACGCCCAGAGGCAGACGGGGATGACGACTTTGGCATTACTTTTCACCGCGACCGGCAGCAGGATGAAAAACGGAATCATGAAATGGCCGAAGATCAAAATCAGGCTGACCGTCCACCACGAACCGTTTTCGCGGATGAGATACCAGAACGTTTCCGACGGCATGTTGGCGTTCCAGACAACGAAGTATTGCGCGAATTCGGTGTAGGCCTGAAAAACAGTGAACGCGAAAAACAGCACGCCGATGAAATAGAAACTTCCATCCTGAAACACGCCGCTGATCACGCCCCGACATTTCAAGCGGACGGTGAGAATATAAACCGTGGCCAGCGCAACCCAGGTGCTGCTGCCGAAGAAATAAACGCCATACATCGCGGAATACCATTCGTGTTGGAGCGATTTCATCCACAGCACGCCGCAAAAGGTCAGCGTCACCGCAAACGCCACGATCCCCCAGCCGGAGTGGAAACGCATCTTGTGCGTGCATTCGGCCGCGCCGGTTTCGTCCTGCTTGAGCGACCAGCGTTTCAACTGCGAGGTGAGCAGCCACCAGATGCCAAATAAAACGGCCGACGCAATCCAGAATCCAGGCATGGTGAACACCGGCAATTTGGCAGCCACAGTGTTGTCGGTCGCCGGATCAATCGTCATCCATGAATAAATTTTCGGCGCGAGCAGCGCTACCGGCAAAAACATCAACGCGAGCTGCGGAAACAACAGCGCGGCGATGTGTTCATTGAAACGGCGGATGCCGACCGACCAACCGGCGTCAGTCAGGTGATGCACCAGCACCAAAAACAAACAGCCGAGCGCGATGCTCAAAAAGAACATGAACGCGAGCAGCCAGGAAATCCCCAATTCAACGCCGCCGTTTTTATGGAAGCTGACCAGCGCACCAAGCAGGGTGAGAATTCCACCCAGCGCCATCATCACGACGGGCAACGCCCCCAGACCGAGACCGGATTTCGGAGGATTGGCAAAATTTTGGTTCGACGGATTCATATTCATTTCAACGCCGCATTCTGTTCCGCCGTCAAATCGTTGGTCGAGCCGAGCCAGCTCAATTGCAAGGCGCGAAGATACGCGATGGTCGCCCAGCGATCCGTCGCCGGCAGCAGCGGACCCGCCGCGCCCATCAACCCTTTGCCGTGCGTCACGGTGCTGAAAATTTCGCCATCGGTCATTTCGACGATGCGTTTGTCGTGCAAGTTCGCAACCGCCGGCATGACGCCGAGTTTCTTGGTGATGCCGTTACCGTCGCCGAGTTTTCCATGACAGGGCGCACAATAAATATCGAAACGGTCGTGGCCGTGGGCGATGACTTCGGCGGTGACGGGCAACGGATTCAATTCGACAAAATTAGTCGTGCCGGCAACGAAGCCGGTGTTAACGGGTGAATCTTCAAATCCGTAAACTGCGCCAGCCGTGGTCTGAATCGGTTCGCCACGAGCAACCGTGCCGGCGGGCGGCAACTGCGAGCTGATACCGTTCGCAAAAAAATGATTCGGTTCCATGGGCCGCAACTTCGCCTGGCGATCCATGTCCGGGAACAGTTCAAACGGCGGTTTGCGCGACATCTTGCCCTGCAACCCCAACATGCCGAAAGTGGCAGCACCGATGGCGGCACCAATCAAAAGGATGGAAACGATGATGCGGATCATTCTGCGTCCTCCACGATTTCGATGTGCTTGCCGCCGAGCGATTCGAGCAGCTTGCGGGTTTCGGTCTCGCAAAATTTTTCGTCGAGCGCACCGATGAGGAGAAAAAATTTATCGCGCGAGGCGAGCACGAAACGCGGTTTGTGCAGCACGGGATGATGCAGGCGCGGAAGCTGGTTCAACGCGAGCATCCCGACCAGCGCACCGACCGCGCCGCCCATGATGAGCATGATATAGGACGGCACGAAGGTCATCGGCAGGCTGAAATTCGGCTTGCCGCCGACGATCATCGGATAATCAAAGTCGTTCGTGAACCAGAGCAAACCGACGACGGACATAAACGCGCCGCCGCCCATCGCGAGCGAAACCCAGCCGACGAGCGAGTTGCCAAGTTTCATGACGCCGTCTATGCCGTGAATCGGAAACGGCGTGAACGTGTCCCAGCGACGATAACCGGCATCGCGAACTTTTTTCGCCGCGTGCAAAATGTCCGCCGGCGTGTCAAATTCGGCAATCAGGCCATAAACTTTTTCGCTCATTGGTGGCCTCCTTTTTTGGCGCCGCCAAGCGGATGATGCGGATCACCGTGCGGCATCGCGCCTTTGACTTCGGAAATGGCGATCACCGGCAAAAATTTCACGAACAGCAGATACAGCATGAAGAACGCACCAAGCGTGCCGATGTAAAGGCCGATGTCCCAGATCGTCGGCATATACTTGCCCCAGTTAGCCGGGAGAAATTCCTGATAGAGCGAGCCAACGACGATGACGAAGCGTTCGCACCACATACCGCAGTTGATCAGCACGCCGATGATGAACAGCAGCGCGAGATTCGCGCGGACTTTCTTGAACCAGAGCAATTGCGTCACGCAGACGTTGATGCCGATAAGCATCCAGCCCAAAATCCAATACGTGTGGCCGAACAGTCGGTGACCAAACACCCATTTTTCATAGGGATCGCCGCTATACCAGGCGATGAAAAATTCGATGGCGTAAATGTAGGCGATAATCAATCCGCTCACCAACGTCAGCTTCGCCACTTTGTCAATGTGCGACATCGTGATAACTTCTTCGAGATGGCACCATTTGCGCAGCGGAATCAAAATCACCAGGATCATGCCGAAGCCGCAGAACACCGCACCGATGACGAAGTAGAGCGGAAAAATCGTGGCGTGCCACCCGGCGATCTGCGAGGTGCAGAAATCCAAACCGACGATGGAACTCACGGTGAACACGAGCAGCGTGCAGAGGCCGGAAAGCACGACGTAGGCTTTTTCGTAATTGTGCCAGTGGCGCGCGGAACCCGTCCAACCCATCGCGAGAAAACTGAAAATAATTTTCCGCACCCGCGTCGTGGCACGGTCGCGCAAAACCGCGAAGTCAGGAATCATGCCCATGAACCAAAACAGCATCGAAACGGTCATGTAAGTGTTCACAGCGAACACGTCCCACATCAACGGCGACTTGAACTGCGGCCACAGACCGTTTGAGTTCGGCACCGGAAACATATACCAATCAAACCACGCGCGGCCGACGTGGATTGCCGGATAAAGTCCCGCCATCATTACGGAGAAAACGGTCATCGCCTCGGCCATGCGGCCGATGGTCGTGCGCCAGTGTTGCCGCGTCAAAAAGAGCAGCGCGGAAATCAACGTGCCGGCGTGCGCGACGCCGACCCACCAGATGAAATTCACGATGTCCAAGCCCCACATCACCGGATGGTTGTTGCCCCAAACACCGACGCCGGTGAAGACCTGATAAAACAGACAGAACGGCAGCACCACCGTCGCGCAAAACGCGGCGGGAAGGAACAGCAGCCACCACCACAGCGGCGTTTTGGCTTCGGCAAATTCGGACAGTTTGTCCGTCAGCACGCCGAGGCCGCCGCTGCATTCCACGACCGGCGCGCGGCGGAGTTCGGCCGGCGCGGCGTAGTTTTTCAAGTTGGTCACGGGTTCAGACATTAACCGTTCCCTTTCTTCTCATGTTCAAACGGATTCCCGTTGAGCTGTTCGTATTCCTCAAAACTGTGCGGCCATTCGCGATAATCCGGCATGAGCGGATTTGGATTCCGCACTCGCGCCAGATAAGTGGTGCGCGGCTTGGTGAGCAAGTCGGCCAGCACCGCGTAATTCTGCGGCTGCGCCTTCAATTTGGAAACCACGCTCGTCGGGTCGCTGATGTCACCGAACACAATCGCGCCGGCCGGACAGGCCTGCTGGCACGCCGTCTTCGGAACCGTGCCCGCCGCTTCCGTGAGCCGGACATTGTCCGAACCGCCGGCCTTGGCCTTCTGCGAAATTTTGGCGTGCTCGATGCGCTGCGTGCAGTAAGTGCATTTCTCCATGACACCGCGCATCCGCACGGTCACGTCCGGATTCTTCGACAACTTAATCAGATCCCATTCATCTTCCGAACGCATCCCGCTGTTCGGATCTTTCCACCAGCGCAAAATATCGAGTTCGCCATCTGTCTTGTGACCAAACATCGCGCTCGAATAAATCGGCCCCTTGAGTTCGGTCAACGGGCGCTTGTTGAAATCGAGATAATTAAAACGGCGAACTTTATACGGGCAGTTGTTCGAGCAATAGCGCGTGCCGATGCAACGGTTATACGCCATCACGTTCAAGCCTTCCTGATCGTGGACGGTCGCGTTGACCGGGCAGACGCTTTCGCACGGCGCGGCTTCGCACTGCTGGCAAACCATCGGCTGGTTCACCGCCTGCACGTCGTCAATCCACTCGGAGAACTGCTGGTCCTCGTCGGCCTTGAATTTGTCCGCCGGATTTTCCTTCGCGGGATCGGCCGTGTAATAACGGTCAATGCGCATCCAGTGCATCTCGCGGCCGCGGCTCACCTGGTCTTTGCCGACGATCGGAATATTATTCTCGCTCTGACACGCGATGACGCAGGTGCCGCAGCCGACGCAGGACGTGAGATCAATCGCCATGCCCCACTGGTGCAAAGCGGTTTTCTTCGCCTCATCAAGTGGGTTTGGATAAAGCGATTTGATCACCGGCGGCTCTTTGCCGTGCATCTCTTCCGCGAAATTCGGCAGCTTGATGAACTCGGCGAGGTTCGCCTCGCGCACGGCCGGCCGGCCTTCCATCGCCCAATGATGCTGCGTGCAGGCGATGACATGCGTTTCGCCCGTCTTGCGAATCGTCGCGCCGGCCTCAATGTATTTACCGTTGAAAATTTTAAACGCGTTGAAGCCGACACCGGTGCCGACGCGACCTGCCCGTTCGCGGCCGTAACCGAGCGCGAGGCCGAGCGAATAATCCGCCATGCCCGGCTGCGTCCAAATCGGCCCGATGACTTTCTGACCGTTCAACGAAATTTCTACGAGATCGCCGTTCGCCACGCCAAGCTCGCGCGCCGTCTTGCGGCTGACGAGCACGGCGTTGTCCCACGTCATCTTCGTGATCGGATCCGGCAGTTCCTGCATCCAGCCGTTGTTGGCATAGCGGCCGTCGTCCGTTTTTGAATCGCGATAGAAAACAACTTCGAGGCTGCTGGCGGTCGGCGCAACAGATTTAACCGTCGGCACCGAACCGACAAACGGTGCGGCCAACGATTCCGTGCGGATTGGATTTTCAAAACCTTGGAACAAAAATTTCTTCCACTTTTCATCCGAGCCGCCAAAGGTAGCGCGGACGATGTCGTGCGGATTCGTCGTGGATTCACCAGCGAGCCGCGCGAGAAATTCCAGCTCAGTCAAGCCGCCGAAAAGCGGCTGCGTCAACGGCTGCACCGGCACCACGATCCCGTCGCTGGTCGTCGCATCGCCCCAGGATTCGAGATAATGCGTCGCCGGAAAATGCCAGTCAGCTTTCGCCGCGGTCTCATCCTCGTAATAGCCCAAGCGCATGACCGTGCCGGGCTTGGACTTCGGCGACCAGTTCAAATCGTAAGCCGGATTGCCGCCCAGAATGACCAGCGTGTCCGTCGCGCTCGCATCCAAATTCTTCAAGTCCTGGGAAATGATTTCCGTTGCCGGGAGCAAAGTGACCGTGTTGCCAATCGCGCCGAGCGCAGAATTGATGGCGTTCGCGAACAGATGAACTTCCAGCGGCTGGCGCTGGCCGGCAACGACCAAGACATAGCCGCGGTTGGCCACCAAATCTTTGGCGCATTCAGAAATCCATTTGGCATCCACGCCGGCGGGAATGGAAATGCTGGTTCCGGAAACTGCCGCA
This sequence comes from uncultured Verrucomicrobia subdivision 3 bacterium, assembly GCA_903884535.1. Taxonomy (GTDB): domain Bacteria; phylum Verrucomicrobiota; class Verrucomicrobiia; order Limisphaerales; family UBA11358; genus UBA11358. The sequence continues at coordinate 31,310 of CAISEZ010000017.1, read as the reverse complement.
AAAATCGCGGCCGCAATTGAGCCAACCAAACTCGCAGCGACGCGCAACCGATGATCCGCGCCCGCGCCGGTGAGCGTGAACAGCGATTCCACCGCGTAAAGCCGGCTCATCCCCGCGCCCGCCTTGCGACCGGCCGAGAACTTGCGAATATGATTGTGCGCGTCGTCCTCGCCACCGAGAAAATCAGCGTCGAGCGACAGAATGACCTTCGCCTTTTCAAAATTGAAAACCGGACGCACTGACTGGCCGAACGCCTGCGTGGCGGCGCGTTGATGAATGCCGCTGTCAATCGCGTCGTGGGTGAACCATTTCGCCTTCGGATATTTGTCCGTGAGAATTTTTTGCAGCCGGGCGCGGGACGGCGAGCTGCTGCTTTCGGCCAGCAACGCCAAGCCAGCGCCTTGATTCGCCGCGAATTTTTTCGCCAGCGTGTCGAGAAAGCTCAACGCGTCCTCGCGTGAAACTTTATTGCCGGCGTGCGTGAATCGGCGGGCGCGGTCGGGATCGTATAGATTGAGAATCGAAGCCTGCGCGTAGCGGTCAGTGCCGCCGTTGCCATTCGGGAAAAGCGCATTGCCTTCCACTTTGACCGGCCGGCCTTCGTAGGATTTGGCGACGAGCGGAATCGCGCCGTTGCGCGTAGGCATGGCGGTCGCAAAATATTGCGCTTCGCCAAAAGTATAATTCTCCGGCTGCTGGCCGAACGGTTCCAGTTTTTCTTCCGGCCGGCGGCAACCGGTGCCGAGCACCGCCACGCCCATCAGCGCGAACGACGCGGACATGATCTTGACGAAATGCCGGCGGGAAACGCCGTCTTCCAACTCGCTGGCGCCCGTGGGAAATTCGCGATGCAGCCAATCCTTGAACTCCGGCGTGTCGGCCAGCTCATCGAGGCTGCGCCAATAACGGCGGCCGGTGACGGAGGAGTTGTTCAAATTATTTTTCATCGGTGACACGCCGAGCAGCTTTGCAGCGATTCCACTTTCCAATCATGCACGAATTTTTTGCCGTTCGCGTCCTGCAATTTCGCGGCGTCATCGGCGTTCGTGCTCCATTGCCAATCCAGTTTGGTGACTTTGTCCACCGGGCGGATGTGGGCTGCCGGATCGCGATGGCAATCCAGACAGAAACTCATGCTCAAGGATTTCGCGTGGCTGACTTCGTCCATCTGGTCAATGCGCCCGTGACATTCCACGCAACTCATGCCGCGACGAACGTGGACGGAGTGGTTGAAATAAACGTAATCGGGAACCTTGTGAACCTGCACCCACGGAATTGGCGTGTTGTTCGCCGCACTGTCGCGGACGATTTGCAGGCGCGAATCGTCTTTGAGCACCTGGTTGTGGCAGTTCATGCAGGTGGACGCGCCGGGCAAATTGGCGAACCAGGATTTTTCCACGCCGTTGTGGCAATAGCGGCAATCCACACCGAGCTGGCCCGCGTGGATTTTATGGGAGAACGGCACCGGCTGCACGGGCTGGTAGCCGGCGCGCGTGTATTTGGGCGTGAGATAAATCGTCACGCCGGCGGCGATGGCGCCACCGGTCAACGCCGCAACCAGGCCCAACGCCAGCGGCAAACTATTTGTCCATTTCGGGAAAATCACTGCTTAAAAAATCCAATCAACTAAAATTGTCATTCCAACCGCAAAGTTGAGCGCATTTATTTAACAACTGCGCCCGCTGCCCGCAAGAAAAGTTTGTGAAATTTTTCACGTGACCCGCAAAATTCGGTTTCCGCGCAAACCGTTGGATTTGAAAATGGCAGGCGACTCGCTTTTTCGCGGCCGGACGACAGGAAGTTATTGCGAATACAGTTCGAGGTCGTCGTAACCGGCGGTGGTCTGCGTGTGCGTGCTGTCCGTGTCGGTGAGGACGCCGACGCCGACGATTTTGGACATGGTCTTGCTGCCGAACAATCGCCGCCAGTCGGCCGTGACATCGCGCTCCTCGGTGATCCATTCGCCGGCGCGGGCGTTGCCGGTTTCCAGCACCAGCATTTGCGCGCGGCTCGTCAGCGGATGCGACATCGTGGTGCCGATTTTTTCCTGGTTGGCCCAGAGATAATTGATCGAGCGCGGCGGACCGATCAGCGTGTCGAAGGCAATCAGGACCCGGGCCGAATGGTCATAGTCGCGCACGATCCGGTCGCTGGCGTTGGTCGGCGTGTGATCAATTTTCCAGCGCCAGCGGATAAACAAATGCGCCGGCGGCTTGGAATTTAATTTGGCCATGAAGGCGGAACACGAATTGGTGGCGGCGGCGCAAAGAAAGGTGTTGGGGCCGTCAACCGCGAGATGGTAATCCGTCGGCACGCCAAATTTCACCTGTTGCCAGCGGTCGCCCAGACCTTTCTCAAAATGCGCGGCGAACAGCACGGTGTTCGTCGGACCGGCCGACAATTTTGTGGCCAGCGCCAGAAAAATCGCGGCGCGAGTGCCGGCACGGCGGCACGCAAAAAAATTCATGGCGGGAAAATAACTCAGCGGCAGAAAAAAGCGATGTCACAAACCGGTGACATTTTCCGATTATTTCGGCGTCATCATGGCCGCCAGCGCGGTGCGGCCCTGGCTGATCAAATCGCGAACCTGCGCCACCTGGTCGGAGGCGAGCGGAATGCGGGGGTTGTCGCCGTATTGCAAAAAGGTTTGGATGCCGCCCATTCGCCGGCTGCTGTGCGCCTCGAAGCGCAAGCCTGACTTCGTCAAAAAGACCGCCTCGAACGCCGGCAGCGGCGTCACGTCGTAGGAAATTTTGATCAAATAATCAATGCCGTTGAGCAGCGCGTCCAGTTCGTCGTAGTCCACAATGATTTTTTCCTTGGGCTGACTGTTTCCGGTCAGTTCAATCTCCAGGCCGTATTGTTTGGTGCCGGCGGAGATGTCCACCGATTCCTTGCAACGCACGGCAATGGTTACCGCACTCGTGGTCACGGAATTGGCCTGGCCAAAACCTTTGACGATGACGGTTCCGGTTTGGGCCTCGAATATTTCCAGCTCGGTCTTCGGGGCGTTGGTGACGATTTGCGCGTGGCCTGCGCTGGCGAGAGCGCCAGCGGCAATTAAAACGGCCCCAGACTGGAGCCAGCTATTTCTCCAGTTGGAAAGCATCGGAATCATGATCAGGTTAAACGCTGCAAATGGGATTAAGTTGCAGCGGCGCCAAATATTCCGTTTCGGATTCTGCCCAACGCGGGTTTAATTTTGGGACGGTCGCTTAAATACGGGACAGTCTCAACGCGGATAAAAAATTTCAACCGGGCGGCAGGACGAGGTTTTCGGGCGCAAATGCGCTTGGCATCCCGTTTGCTTGAGTTGGATGCACGCGGTTGCGACCGGCAATCCAGTGGACAAAAACTGCAATCAAAATAATCCGCCGGTCGCATTTGTTCACGCCGCACAACGAAAGACATCATAATGAAAACCAATCATAACATTCGCCGTGCAGGTTTTACGCTCGTGGAAATCATGATTGTCGTGGCCATCATCGGTCTGTTGGCGGCCATCGCGATTCCGAACTTCATCAAAGCCCGTGCCTCCTCGCAGGCCAATGCCTGCATCAACAACCTCCGCCAGATTGACGCGGCAGCCAACCAGTTCGCCCTGGAAAAAGGCAAGACCAGCGGCCAGTCAATCAACTTCCCCACGGACCTCACGCCGTATATCAAGCTCAACTCGGCGGGCAGCATTCCGCCCTGCCCCGTTGGCGGCGACTATTACCAAGACAGCGTCATCGGCACGATTCCTACCTGCTCGCTCGGCACGACGGTGACGCCAGCGCACGTGCTGCCTTGAAATAAATAATTTTGCATCACCGGCCCGGAGCCAAAACTCCGGGCCATTTGTTTTTTACATTTCCCAAAAACTACAGTCTGCCGTCGCGAAAACCGGATAAAACCGCCGCTTAATTTTTCCACCAGTTCCGCAGCGCCCAACCGCCGCAGCGCTGCGGAATCGATCTGGTAGACGCGGCGAGCGTCGTGCGCGGCGAACGTCAAGGCGGAGGGGAAACCATTTATTTTCAGCTCAAAGTTTTTCCGACTAATAAAACCCCGGCGAAAAATTTGAATTCTAATGAGCGATTTCCGCTGATTTTTGAAAACAATTATTGCGCCCGAAAATAAAACGGGTAAAAAATAAGTGAACGCGGGCTTATCCGTCCCGCGTATCACCCGAAAATAATGCAGACAGCTAATAAGCAGACGCCTCCGGGCGCACCGTTGAAACAGGGGCTTTACGACCCGCAGTTCGAGCATGACTCGTGCGGCATTGGTTTTGTCGTCAACATCAAGGGCAAGAAGTCCCATCAAACCGTGACCGATGGATTGCAGATTCTCGTGAATCTGGATCATCGCGGCGCGGTCGGCCACGAGCCGAACACCGGCGACGGCGCGGGCATTCTCATCCAGACGCCGCACGAATTCCTCGTCAAGGCCACGGCCAAGCTCGGCTTCAAGCTGCCGGCGTTCGGCGACTACGGCGCGGGCATGTTGTTTCTGCCGCCGAATCTGATTGAACGCAACCTGGTCAAAACGGCGTTCGCCAAAATTGTTTCCGCCGAAGGCCAGACGCTGCTCGGTTGGCGCGATGTGCCGACGGATAATTCGTCGCTCGGCAAAACCGCCATCGCCGCGGAACCGCACATGACGCAAGTGTTTATTGAGCGCAATTCCGAATTGAAGGACGAAGCGGCGTTCGAAAGAAAACTTTACGTCATCCGCAAACTGGCGGAGCAGAAAATCCGTTACAGCAGCAAAATCGACGGCGGCAAATGGTTTTACGTTTCCAGCCTGTCGGTGCGGACGATGATTTACAAGGGCATGCTGATGCCGGAACAGGTCGCGAATTATTATCCCGACTTGAAGGACGAAAGCATGGTCACCGCGATGGCGCTGGTGCATTCCCGTTTTTCGACGAACACGTTTCCAAGCTGGGACCGCGCGCATCCGAACCGCTACATCGCGCACAACGGCGAAATCAACACGCTGCGCGGCAATGTCAATTGGATGAAGGCGGCGCAGGCGAATTTCAAATCCGTGCTGTTCGGCAAGGACATCAAGAAAGTCATTCCCGTCATCAACGAAGACGGCAGCGACTCGGCGCAGTTTGATAATTGTCTCGAACTCCTCGTCATGGCGGGCCGTGAACTGCCGCACGCGATGATGATGATGATTCCCGAGCCGTGGGAAAATCATGAGAGCATGGACGCCGAACGCAAGGCGTTTTACGAATATAATTCCTGCCTGATCGAACCGTGGGACGGCCCGGCTTCGATGGCGTTCACCGACGGCATCCGCATCGGTGCGTGCCTGGACCGAAACGGCCTGCGCCCGTCGCGTTATTACGTCACCAAAGACGACGTCGTCATCATGGCGTCGGAAGCGGGCGTGTTGCCGATCGCGCCGGAGCGCGTAGCGAGCAAAGGCCGGTTGCAACCGGGCCGGATGTTTTTAATTGATACCGAGCAGGGTCGCATCATCGCGGACGAGGAACTTAAAAAGAAATGCACGGCGGCGCAGCCGTATCGCGAGTGGCTTGATAAATATCATGTCCTGCTCGAAAACCTGCCGGAGCCGAAGGAAGACACCGAGCCATCGCACCGGAAAATTTTGCAGCACCAGCAGGCGTTCGGTTACACGTTTGAAGATCTGAAAATCATCGTCGGCCCGATGGCCAGCACTGGCATCCAGCCGCTCGGTTCAATGGGCACAGACACACCGCTGGCGGTGCTGTCGAACAAGCCGCAATTGCTTTACAATTATTTCAAGCAGTTGTTCGCGCAGGTGACGAACCCGCCGATTGATCCGATCCGCGAGGAAATCATCACCGCCACGCACACGATGGTCGGTTGCCGCGGCGGCCTGCTGAATTCCAAGCCGGACAGTTGCGCGCTCATCCGGCTGGAGCAGCCGATCCTCACGAACGAGGAACTGGAGAAATTGCGGCAGGTCAACCGGCCCGGTTTCCGCGCCGCGACGCTGCCGATTTTGTTCAAGGCCGCCGATGGAGAAAAAGGTCTGGAGCAGGCGCTGGAAGAATTGTTTTCCATCGCCGAACAAGCCATTGAAGACGGCGCAAATATTTTGATTTTGTCCGACCGCGGCGTTTCGCCCGAAATGGCGCCGATTCCCGCGTTGCTGGCCACGGCGGGCTTGCATCATCATCTCATCCGCACCGGCCTGCGCGGCCGCACCGGGCTGGTGCTCGAATCCGGCGAACCGCGCGAGGTGCATCATTTCGCACTGCTCATCGGCTACGGCTGCAGCGCCATCAACCCCTATCTCGCCTACGAGTCAATTGATGATCTCATCAAGGAAGGCCTGCTCACCAACACCGACCATAAAACGGCGGTGAAGAAATTCATCAAGGCCGCGATCAAGGGCGTCGTGAAAACGATGGCCAAGATGGGCATCTCGACCGTGCAAAGTTATCGCGGCGCGCAAATCTTTGAAGCCGTCGGCCTCAACAGCGAGGTCGTGGACAAATATTTCACCTGGACGCCGTCGCGCATCGAAGGCATCGGACTTGGCGTCATCGCCGAAGAAGCCGTCGCGCGCCATCGGCGTGCCTTCCCGCGCGAAACGGTCAATGCCGAACTCGAAGCCGGTGGCCAATATCAATGGCGCGACAGCGGTGAGTATCATTTGTTTAATCCGCAGACGATTCACAAACTGCAAACCGCCTGCCGCCTCGGCAGCGAAAAGATTTATCGCGAATACGCCGAACTGGTGAACAACCAGGCGAAAAATCTTTGCACCTTGCGCGGGTTGCTTGATTTCAAATTTGCTGAAACCGCGATTCCGCTGGAAGAAGTCGAATCGGTCGAGAGCATTGTCAAACGCTTCAAAACCGGCGCGATGAGCTACGGCTCCATCAGCAAGGAAGCGCACGAAACGCTGGCCGTGGCCATGAACCGGCTCGGCGGCAAATCCAACACCGGCGAAGGCGGCGAAGATCCCGCGCGCTATGTTTTGGAGGCGAACGGCGACTCAAAAAATTCAGCGATCAAGCAGGTTGCCAGCGGACGCTTCGGCGTCACGAGCAACTATCTGGTTCACGCGAACGAACTGCAAATCAAACTTGCCCAAGGCGCGAAGCCCGGCGAAGGCGGCGAACTGCCCGGCAAAAAAGTTTTTCCGGACATCGCCAAGACTCGCGGCACGACCGCCGGTGTCGGCTTGATTTCACCGCCGCCGCATCATGACATTTACTCCATCGAGGATTTGGCGGAGTTAATTCATGATTTGAAAAATTCCAACCGCGATGCGCGCATTAGCGTGAAGCTCGTCGCCGAAGTCGGCGTCGGCACGGTCGCGGCAGGTGTTGCCAAAGCGCACGCGGACGTCGTTTTGATTTCCGGTCACGACGGCGGCACCGGCGCATCGCCGCTGTCGTCCATCAAACACGCGGGCGGACCTTGGGAACTCGGCTTGGCGGAAACGCATCAGACGCTCGTGTTGAACAATCTGCGCAGCCGCATTTATGTCGAAGCGGACGGCCAGTTGAAGACCGGCCGCGACGTGGCGGTTGCCGCGCTGCTCGGCGCGGAAGAATTTGGTTTTGCCACCGCGCCGCTCGTTGTGATGGGTTGCATCATGATGCGTGTTTGTCATTTGAACACGTGCCCTGTCGGCGTGGCGACGCAGGATCCGAAATTGCGCAAACGCTTCACCGGCGATGCTGATCATGTGGTGAACTTCATGAAGTTCATCGCGATGGAACTGCGCGAGATCATGGCCAAACTCGGTTTTCGTAAACTCGAAGACATGGTTGGTCGCACGGACAAACTTGCGCCGTGGAAAGCGATTGAGCATTGGAAAGCCAAAGGCCTCGACCTCACGCCGATTTTGTATCAGCCCGAAGCCGGGCCGGAAGTCGGTCGTTTCCGTTCGCAGGCGCAGGATCACGGTTTGGAAAAATCCTTGGATGTCACCAAGCTGTTGGACATCTGCAAACCGGCGATTGAACGCGGCGAAAAAGTTCACGCGGAAATGCCGATCATCAATGTGAACCGCGTTGTTGGCACCATCGTCGGCAGCGAAATCACCAAGAAACACGGGCCAGCAGGCTTGCCCGAGGATACGGTGCATTTGAAATTCAACGGCAGCGCCGGCCAGAGCCTCGGCGCGTTCACGCCCAAAGGCATGACGCTCGAACTCGAAGGCGATGCGAACGATTATTTCGGCAAAGGCTTGAGCGGCGGCAAACTGATTGTTTATCCGCCGAAAGGTTCCACCTTTGCGGCTGAAGAAAACATCATCATCGGCAACGTGGCTCTTTACGGCGCGACCGCCGGCGAGATTTTTGTGCGCGGCATGGCCGGCGAACGCTTCGGCGTGCGCAACTCCGGCGTGAACGCGGTCGTCGAAGGCGTGGGCGATCACGGCTGCGAATATATGACCGGTGGCCGCGTCGTGGTTCTCGGCAAGGCCGGCCGGAATTTTGCGGCCGGCATGAGCGGCGGTGTCGCTTTCGTGCTCGACGAAGCCGGCGATTTTGCCACGCGCTGCAACATGGAACTGGTCGGCCTCGAAAAATTGACCGACGTGGACGAGATCGAAGAAGTCTGGAAATTGATCCAGCGCCACCAAACGTTTACGCATAGCGAACGCGCCGAAAAAATTCTAGGCGACTGGAAAAATTTCATTCCGAAATTTGTGAAGGTCATGCCGCAGGATTACAAACGCGTTTTGCAATCGCTCAAAAAAGTGCAGTCGCAGGGCTTGACCGGCGACGAAGCCGTCATGGCGGCGTTCGAGGAAAATGTTAAGGGCGGACACTGATCACGCAAAACCGATTTAGAATTTAAACCTAAAACAAGATGGGAAAACCAACCGGATTTTTAGAGTTCCAACGCGAATTGCCTGCTGATCGCGCGCCGCTCGAACGCGTCGCCGACTGGAAGGAATTTCACCACCACCTGCCGGAAGCCGACCTGAAAAAACAGGGCGCGCGCTGCATGGATTGCGGCATTCCGTTCTGCCACACCGGCCAGCTGGTCAGCGGCATGGCCAGCGGCTGCCCAATCCACAATCTCATTCCGGAATGGAATGATTTGGTTTATCGCGGCCTGTGGCGCGAGGCGCTGGACCGCCTGCACAAGACGAATAATTTCCCGGAATTCACCGGCCGCGTTTGTCCCGCGCCGTGCGAAGGTTCGTGCGTGCTCGGCATGAACAATCCCGCCGTCACGATCAAAAACATCGAATGCGAAATCATTGACCACGGCTGGGAAAACGGCTGGGTCACGGCAGAACCGCCGAAAGTTCGCACGGGGAAAAAGGTGGCGGTCGTCGGTTCCGGCCCGGCGGGAATTTCCGCCGCCGCGCAGTTGAACAAGGCCGGCCACGAAGTCACGGTGTTTGAACGCGCGGATCGTCCGGGCGGCTTGCTGATGTATGGCATCCCGAACATGAAACTCGACAAAAAAGAAGTCGTGCTGCGCCGACTCGCCTTGCTCGAAAAAGAAGGTGTGAAATTTGTCTGCAGCACGGAAGTCGGCAAAAATCTGCCGGCGGAAAAATTGTTAAAAGAATTTGATGCGGTCATTCTCGCGACCGGTGCGACCAAGCCGCGCGATTTGCCGATTCCCGGCCGCGAACTCAAGGGCATTCACTTCGCGATGGACTTTCTGACCGCGAACACCAAGGCGGTTTTGGACGGACACAAAAATGGCAGTTTTATTGACGCTACCGGCAAAGACGTCGCCGTCATCGGCGGCGGCGACACCGGCACGGACTGCGTTGGCACTTCCATCCGGCACGGCTGCACATCGCTGGTGCAGGTGGAAATTTTGCCGAAGCCGCCGCTGGAACGCGCCAAAGACAATCCGTGGCCCGAATGGCCGAAGACTTACAAGATGGATTACGGCCAGGAAGAGGCCGCCGCGAAATTTGGCGCGGACCCGCGCGTGTATTTGACCACGGCGACGAAATTTGAAGGCGATGCGAATGGCCACGTCAAAGCCGTTCACACCGTGCAAGTCGAGTGGACGAAAAATGACAAAGGCCAGTTCATTCCGAAAAATATTCCCGGCACGGAAAAAGTTCTGCCGGCGAAACTCGTGCTGCTCGCGATGGGTTTTCTCGGGCCGGAACAGCCGCTGCTCGAATCGCTCGGCATCGAACGCGACCCGCGCAGCAATGCCAAAGCAGACTTCGAAAAATACACCACGAATGTCAAAGGCGTTTTTGCCGCCGGCGATTGTCGTCGGGGTCAGAGTCTGGTCGTGTGGGCGTTCAACGAAGGCCGGGGCGTCGCGCGCGAGTGCGACCGTTATTTGATGGGCGCCACGGATTTGCCGTAAACATTAGCGATTATGCCGCAACCTCTCGCATTGGTTTGCTACGAACGGCTCATGCCCGGCAGCCAGTTGGTGAACCGGCTGCAGGATTTGAATTATCGCGTGCTGGTGTTGAATAATGTCGCCCTGCTCGCGGCCACGGCCAAGCGCGAAAAGCCGCTGCTGCTGCTCGCCGACCTCACCACGCCCGGCGATGTTTTCGAGGCAATCGCCAAAGTCAAAGCGGACAGCGAGACCAGCCATCTGCCAATCATCGCCTTTGCACCGGAAAGTGAGACGGCCATGATCGAGGCCGCCCAAAAAGCCGGCGCCAATTTTGCCGTCACCGAAACCGGCCTCGCCAGCCATCTGCCGCACATGATTGACCGCGCCTTGCAGGTGGACTAAAACTTTGCTTGACGGAGCCGGCAATAAGAATTAACACAGGTCTTGTCACAAGAGGCTTGGGTGTTTTGTAAAAGTGATTTGGTGGGCACGACCAAAATTGGGCGGTGCCGGATTTCGCTTTTTCCCCACCTCGCAACCCGGGAGAAATTATGGCGAGCGGAAAAATAAAGTGGTTTGACAATAAAAAGGGGTTCGGCTTCATCACGGAAGAATCCGGTCAGGATGTGTTTGTGCATCATACCGCGATTGTAGGTTCCGGCTTCAAAACCTTCGAGGAAGGCGATGCCGTCTCCTTTGAAATCCTGTCGAGCGAAAAAGGGTTAAAAGCCGAAAAAGTTCAGCGCGTCAATCCGGCCGGATGACCGACGGATAAATTTCATTCACGGACGCCGCCGGTTCCGGTAGCCTGATGCCATGCCGGATCCTGTCACGAGCCTCTACATTCACGTCCCGTTCTGCGCGCAGAAATGCGTGTATTGCGCCTTTTATTCCGAGGCGTCCAGCGGCGAACTCATCAATCGCTACACCGCCGCGCTGGTCCGGGAACTGGAAATCGTCGCGGCCGACCTTAAACCCAAAACTATTTTTTGCGGCGGCGGCACGCCGTCGCTGCTCAACCTGCGCCAATGGGAATCCATTCTCCGGGCGATGGAAAAACTGAATCTGCTCGGCGCGGAAGAATTCACCGTCGAGTGCAATCCCACCACCGTTTCGGCCGACAAAGCTAAATTATTCCGCGACTTCGGCATCAACCGCATCTCGATGGGCGTGCAATCGCTGGATGAAAAGTTGCTCGACCGCCTCGGCCGCATCCACTCGCGTGAAATGGTTTTCAAGTCGTTCGACATTTTGCGCCGGGCCGGTTTCGACAATGTGAATCTGGATTTGATGTTCGCCATTCCAACCCAGACGATGGAAATCTGGCGCACGACATTGAATGAAGCGATGGCGATGCAGAGCGAACATCTGTCCAGCTACGAAGTCATTTATGAAGATGACACGCCGCTTTTTGAACAGCTCAAAGCCGGCGAATTTTCCGTGGACGAGGAACTGGCCTGCGAAATGTTTGAAGAACTGATTGCCCGCGCGACCACCGGTGGATTTCATCAATACGAAATTGCCAACTTCGCCCGTAACCAGTCTCTCAACTCTCAACTCTCAACATTCCGAGCCGCGCCTGCAAACACAACGTGAACTACTGGCGCGGCGGCTCCTATCACGGCCTCGGCCCCAGCGCTTCCGGCTACGTGCGCGGCGTGCGGACGAAAAACTGGTCCAACACGCAGCTCTATTGCGAGCAGCTGGAAAAGGGTAAACGCGCGATTGAATCCAGCGAGGAACTCTCGCCGCTGCGCCGCGCCGGCGAAATCGCCGCGTTCGGCCTGCGCATGAACGCCGGCTGGCCGTTCGCAGATTTCAAGCGCACGACGGATTTTGATCTGCGAAACGAGTGGGCGTCAGAAATGGACCAGTTGGCCGAACGCGGCTGGGCCTCGCGCAACGCGGAAAAATTCCAGCTCACGCATCAAGGCTTGCGCTTCGCCGATTCCGCCGCCGCAATGTTTTTGCGGTGATTTTTTGGCAGGGCTGAACTGCCGGTCAGCCTCATGGATTTGGGCAGCACGGCATTATCCTTCCGAATAATCAAGTGCCCGTTGGCAGCCGGACGGTGAATGTTGTCCCGGATTTTTCTTCGCTTGCCACTTCCATCGCACCGCCGTGTGCCTCGACAATGGCTTTAGAAATCGCCAAACCGAGGCCGGCATTGCCCGCGCCTGTCCGTGACGCGTCGGCGCGGAAAAATCGGCCGAACACGCGTGGCAAATTTTCCGGTGCAATCCCCTGCCCGGTGTCCACAACCGTCAGCACCGCCAGACCGTTTTGCGATTCGAGTTTCACGCGCACTTCGCCGGCCGGTTTGTTATATTGAATGGCGTTGGTCAGCAGATTCGTGACCACCTGCGCCAGCCGCTCGGAATCGCCGGTGATTTCCAGCGGTGGCAATTCGAAAATAAGCTTCACGCCGCGATCCTCGGCCAGCGGCTGCACGAGTTCGGCGCATTCTGAAACCATTTTTGAAAAATCAAACGGCTGGCGGTTCAAGGTTTCCTGCCCGGCGTCAAAACGGGTCAGCGCCAGCAACGCCTCGATCAATTTGCGCATCCGCTGTGCGGCGCGCTGACAGGCTTCCACGGTTTGTTTGTAGCTCGCGGCATCGCGCTCGCGGTTCAGCGCGGTCTGCGTCTGCGTGAGGATGACCGTCACCGGCGTGCGCAATTCGTGGGCGGCATCGGCGGCAAATTGCTTCTGCTGCGCGAACGCCGTTTCCAATCGCGCAAACGTGGAATTCAAAACCGCGGCCAGTTGCCCCAGTTCACTTTCGGCCTCAGCCACGTTGATGCGCTGCGACAAATCGCCGGCGGAAATTTTCACCGCCGTCGCGCTGATTTCATTGACGGGTTTGATGGCGCGCGAAACCAGCCACCAGCCACCAGCAAGACCGATAAACAAAACAATTCCGCCGACACCGGCTAACTGGAGTCCAATCAGTCGCAATTCGGTTAGTTCACTAATTATGTTTTGCCCCACTAAAATCCGCTCGCCCGGCGGCGTATCAATTTCGATTTCACGAAAAGTCCCGCGCTTATACGGCGGAAATGGCTGGCCAACTGGAATGCCATTGGCCGGAAAATTCTCATAAACAAACTGTTCGCCATTGTATTTCTGCCGATCATCCTTCCACTGTGGAAACGGGGCAAAGCGGTTGAGTTTGCCCGCCACCGACCCGGATTTATAAGAGTAAATCTCGTCAAACGGAGCGTTGGTCGAGCGAGCAATTTCATTTTCATCACGTCCCATAATGACGTAATAAAAGGCATTCGTTGCTCCGGCATTAAACAAGCCGGCAGCTTCTGGAGGCAAATGAAATTGAACCGGCGCACGATGAAGCTGCCGCTGAAGCGCATCCTGAACTGCTTTAGTCGGAAAAGGCGCACGGGAATTATTTTGGCCGGAATCAGATGATTCCGGTTGTGTTTCAGATTCGGAATCTCGACGCGGCGGTGGGCGATCAAAAATCTGTTCGCCCTCATTCGGTCCTCTTGGCGGCGGACGACGCAGCACATTAGCCAAAATGCCAACGCGACGCTGCAATTCATCGTCAATCCGGCGGAACTGACGGTTGCGCTCTAGTTGATAAGCAGTGAATCCGAAGCCCGCCAGCACGACCACGAGAATCAGGCCATACCAGATCTGCAGCCGCCACTTGATGGATTTGAAAATCTTCATTCAATGCAATAGCCGTGTCCGCGACGCGTGGCGATGAATTCCGCGCCGAGCTTTTTACGAACGTTGGAGACGTGAACATCGAGCAAATTGGACAGCGAGCTTTCGTTTTCGTCGAAGAGATGCTCGTAAAGCTGCGTGCGTGTGACGAGCTCGCCGCGGTGGAGGGCAAGAAATTCCACCAGCGAATATTCGCGCGCGGTGATTTCAACGGCCTTGTTTTTGAAGTAAACATTCCGCGCGGCGGTGTCAATTTTCACGTCGCCAATTTCAATCACGTTTGTGGTTTTGTTCGTGCTGCGGCGGATGATGGCGCGCAGTCGCGCAAAAAGTTCTTCGAGATCAAACGGCTTCACCACGTAATCGTCCGCGCCAGTGTCGAGGCCCTTCACCCGGTCGCGGGTCTGGTCACGCGCGGTGAGCATCAGCACGGGCGTCTTTTTGGTTTTGCGCAGGCGCTTGAGAATTTCCCAGCCGTCTATGCCCGGCAGCATCACATCCAGAACAATGGCGTCGTAATCCGTGCCCTCCGCGTTGAAGAGACCGTCAGCGCCGTTGTCGGCGGTGTCCACGGCGTAGCCTTCCTCGCGCAACGCCTGCGCGAGGCTTGCGAGCAGGTCCGGTTCGTCTTCAACGATGAGTATTCGCATATTCTGCTGGTGGAGTTTTAGCACGATGACCGCGAATCCGCCAGCGCGTGAATCTTCGCAGCGCAAACCTTAAGGGAAGATGAAGAACTAAATTGCCCAGCACAGAGCAATAATTGGCTAGCTTCACGTTCCCTTAAGGTTGGGCCCCGTAAGCTGGCGACGAATTAATCCGATCAACTTTTAAGCACCATGAAAACTAATTCCCTGCTTGCCGCGCTGCTCGTCTTTGTCATCACCAACGCCCGGGCGATCACCTATTCCAACCTCTGGGTGCCGCCAACGCTTTCGGGAACGACCTTCAATCTCAATCTGCATGTCACCAACAAATATTATTTGCCCGGCTCGAACACCATTACCTATGCCTACAACGGCGGCGATTTTTGGGGGCCGACATTGATCATGAGCAACGGCGACAACGTGCAGATTAATCTCACCAACAATCTGCCGGACACGACGACGACGCACTGGCACGGCTTTCATATTCCAGCGATCATGGACGGCGGGCCGCATGAAATTATTCCGGCCGGGACGGTTTGGTCGCCGACATTTCCCGTCATCAATCGGGCGGCGACGTATTGGTATCATCCGCATCTGCACACGCTGACGCAGAATCATCTCGGCCACGGCGCCGGTGGATTCATCATCGTCAAGGATGCGCAGGAAGCGGCGCTTGCGCTACCGCGCACTTACGGCACCGATGATTTTCCGCTGGTGCTGACGAGCCGCCGGTTTTACACCACGGCGGCGCAACTAAACCAGTTCAATGTCACCAACGGTGCCACAGGCTCGGCGTATGGCGATTATGAACTGGTGAATGGCGTGATGAATTTCGGCACGACGAATGTGTCCGTCGCGCTGCCGCAGCAATGCGTCCGGCTGCGGATACTCAACGCGGAGATCGAGCGCGTTTATAATCTTGGTTTCACGAACAGCGGTGGCAATGTCACCTGCTACCAAATCGGCACGGACGGCGGGCTGGTGAATGCGCCGGTGCCGCTGACGCGTTTTGTGCTCGCACCCGGCGAACGCATTGAACTGGTGCTGAACCTCGCGACCAATGCCGTCGGCTCGACGCTGGATTTGAAGTCATTCAATTCATCCGCCGCGCTGGGAACGCAACTTGCCTTTGGTTATCCCGGCGGAGAACCCGGCACCTCGGGTCAATTTGGCAGCCTGCTGAACAACATTGATTTTCAAATCCTCCACATTGTCGTCACCAACCGCACGGCCAATTCCATCATCAACCTGCCGGCTGTTTTGACCACCAACACATTTTGGACGACTGGCCAGCTCACCAATTCGCGGACCATCCACCTGGTCGGCGGCGCGCCGCCCGGATCACCGTTCACTTTTGACAACACGCCATTCAGTATCAATACCATCAACCAAACCGTGAACTACAATGCGGTCGAAAAGTGGACGATCACCAACAGTTCCATTTTCAGCCACGCATTTCACATTCACGACATTGAATTTAATATGGTTTCGCGCACCGGCGGCTCCGGCGTGGTGAACGGGATTCAAAATTGGGAGCAAGGCTGGAAAGACACGGTGTATGTGCAGCAGAATTCCAGTGTGAGCTTCATCACCAAATTTGACACGTTCGCCAGTCCCTACAATCCTTACATGTATCACTGCCACATGATTGATCACGAGGATGAAGGCACGATGGCGCAGTTTTTGGTGGTAAATAATGCAGTCGAGGATCTCTACATTTCCAGTTTTACGCGGACCGGCACCAACCAGAACATTGCAATGAATTTCAAATCCACAACCGGGACAACTTACAAACTTTTCTTCTCCACGAATTTCACCACCGGTAGTTGGTCCGACATCGGCACCGTGACGAGCGACGGAACGTCGGTGAATTACCTCGAAACAAACACCGACCGCCTGGCGTTGCCACGTGGTTTTTATCGGATCAACGAGCCGACGAATTCGTATTGATCTCAAATTCAAACCCGCCAGAAATATGAAATCCAATTTTATTCTCGTGGCTGTTCTCGCCGGTGCGACCGGCTGGTGTGCGGCCATGCTGCTGCCGCGAACGGCGGATATTTCCCTGACCTGCGCGGCGGCTGCGGAAAATAAACCAGCGAGTTACCAATGCCCGATGCACCCGCGGGTCACCTCCGCAAGAGCCGGTGACTGCACGGTTTGCGGAATGAAGTTGGTGGCCGCAGCCAAGCCCAATTCGGAAAATGCAATACCGGGCGGCGCGGGCATAGTTAAGTTGTCGCAAAGCGCTTTGAAGGTCGTCGGAATCCAGATGATTGAAGTCAAAAAGCAACCGCTCATCCGCACGTTGCATGTGGCAGGCATGATCGGCGAGGACGAATCGCGCCACGGCATCGTCACCGCGCCGGTGGAAGGTCGCATTGACGGGCTGGCGATGAATTGTGACGGCGAGCAAATTCACCAACGCCAGCCGATCGCCAATTTTTTCAGCCGGACGCTGCTCGACGCGGCGGAAGATTACAAACGCGCTTTGAAAACCGGCGGCGCGGATTTGGAAAAAGCCCGCCAAAATCTGGAACGCGACGGTTTGGTGTCGGAACAAATCGCCGCGATCCCGACGCGCCAGCCGGACGATATTCATTTCGGACTTATTGCCCAACTGACCGGCACCATCGTGAAAAGTTACGTCAGCGAAGGCCAGTATGTGAAGGCTGGCGAGAAACTTTTTGAAACCGCGGACTTGTCCAGAATGTGGTTTGTGTTTGATGCCTATGAAGCCGATTTGCCGTTCATTCACAAAGATCAATTTGTCGAAATCACCACCGCGTCGTTGCCCGGAGAAAAGTTGAAGGCGAAAATTTTTTTCATCAGTCCGAATCTGGATGAAGTCACCCACTCCGCGCAGGTCCGCGTCGTTTTGGAAAACCCCGATCGGCGTATCAAAAATAAAATCTTCGCCGAAGGTTTGGTGGAAACTGATACCGGTGAAGTCCCGACGATTCCCCGCAGCGCCGTGCTTTGGCCGGGAAATGCGCCGCACGTTTACGTTGAACAAACGCCCGGCACCTACGCGCAGCGCTCGGTTAAACTCGGTCGCGCTGGCGACACGGGGTGGGAAGTCCTCGCCGGTTTGCAAGCTGGCGAGCGCGTCGTGATCGCCGGTAATCTGCTCATTGACGGTCAGGCGCAGCTTGAAGGGCAAAATTCCGTGGCCGCGATAAATCAATGATTAACGCCGTCATCCACTGGTCCTTGAGAAATCGTTTTCTCGTGGCCAGCGCTACGTTGCTGATCGTCGCGTTTGGTCTGAAGGCGTTGCGGGAAACTCCAGTAGATGCGATCCCCGACCTGAGCGAAAACCAGGTCATCGTGTTCGCCGACTGGACGGGCCGCAGTCCACAGGAAGTTGAGGACCAAATCACCTATCCGCTCTCGGTGAACTTGCAGGGGCTCGCCGGTGTGAAAACAGTTCGGGGCAATTCCATGTTTGGGTTTTCGATGCTCACGGTTGTTTTTGATGACGCCGTGGACAAGGCAGCCGCGCGGCAACGTATTTTGGAAAAGCTGAATTTGCTCGGCGACAAACTGCCGGCGGGGGTCCAAGCCAAACTCGGCCCGGACGCCACCGGGCTTGGCTGGATTTTTCAATACTACCTAGACGTTGACCAAACAAAGTCGCTGAACGGTCGCGGCTACGACTTCGGTGAATTGCGTTCGTGGCAGGATTGGTTCATCCGCTACCAACTCAATGCGGTGCCGGGCGTGGCCGAAATTGGCAGCATTGGCGGTTTCGTCCGACAATATCAAATTGCAGTGGACTCGCTAAAAATGCGTGCCGCCGGCGTGTCGCTAAACACCGTGATGGCGGCGGTCGGCGAGTCCAACCTGAATGTCGGCGGGAAAACCATCGAGGAAAACGGCATGGAATTCATCGTGCGGGGCGTGGGCCTGGTCAAGAGTGTGGAGGATCTGGAAAAAATTGCGCTCACCGAAAAAGATGGCGTGCCGATTTTTCTGAAAGATGTGGCTCGTATAGAAATCGGCGGCGATTACCGGCGTGGCACGCTCGATGTGGACGGGCACGAAGTCGTCGGCGGTGTGGTCGTGATGCGCACTGGCGAAAATCCGCGCGCAGTCATCGCCAAAGTGAAAGCAAAAATCGCGGAACTGACACCGAGCCTGCCACCCGGCGTCAGCATCAAATCCTTCTACGACCGCAGCGAATTGATTGATCGGACCGCTGCCACCTTGAAGCGCGCACTCATCGAGGAAATTATTTTGGTGATGCTCGTTCACATCGTTTTTTTATTTCACTGGCGGAGCATCCTCATTGTCACGCTGCCGTTGCCGATCAGTATTTTAATTTCATTTCTACTGATGAAGCAGTTCGGCGTCACGTCGAACATCATGAGCTTGTCCGGCCTCGCCATCGCCATCGGCGTGCTGGTGGACGCCGCGATCGTGATCACCGAAAATGCCATCCGTCATTGCTCATTGGCGGAGCGGGCCAAAGGCGAAGCCCTCACCCGCCCGGAAACATTCGTTGCCGTGCTGACCGCCTCGAAACAAGTCGGCCGGCCGATTGTGTTCGCGCTGGCTATCATCATCCTCGCGTTCATGCCAGTGTTCGCGCTAACCGGCCCGGAGGGGAAATTATTTCATCCGCTCGCCTTCGCCAAAACTTTCGCCATGCTCGGCTCGGTATTGCTGGCGGTGACGATTGTGCCGGTGCTTTGCACGTGGCTGGTGCGCGGCCCATTCCAAGCAGAAGAACGCAACCGCGTGATGCGCTTCCTGCTGCGGCTCTACGACCCGGCGCTCAATTTTGCCTTGAACCACCGGAAGACCGTTCTGATTGGCGCGGGGGTTGTCCTCGCATTTGCTTTGTCGCTGGTGCCCCGCCTGGGTTCTGAATTTATGCCGCCGCTGAACGAAGGCTGCCTGATCTTCATGCCCAGCCTCGCGCCCGCCGCTTCACTTTCAGAAGTGAAGCGCGTGATGGCCTGGCAAGATCAGGTGCTTAAAAATTTTCCCGAAGTGCACTCGGTGGTTGGCAAACTCGGCCGCGCCGACACCGCCACCGATCCCGCGCCCACCGAAATGATCGAGACAACCATTCAGCTCAAGCCAGAAAGCGCATGGCGTCCCGGCATGACGCGCGAAAAACTCATCGCCGAAATGACGGCAGCGATGCGCCGGGTGCCCGGTTTTGTTCCGGGATTTTTGCAGCCCATCGAGGGCCGCGTGCTGATGATTTCCACCGGCATTCGCGCACAGCTCGGCGTGAAAATTTTCGGCGACAACTTGGACCAGTTGCAGCAAGCCGCATTGGCCGTGGCGCAAATCGTTCAGACAACTCCCGGTGCCACCGGCGTCTCGCCGAGTCGGATTGAAGGCAAGCCATACCTCGAAGTGCAAGTTGACCGTGCCGCCATCGCCCGTTATGGGATGCGCGCACAAGACGTGCTCGATGTGGTGGAATCTGGCATCGGCGGCAAAAATATTTCAACCGCCATTGAAGGCCGCAGCCGCGTGCCCATTCAAGTGCGCCTCCAACGCGGCGAGCGCGAGGATTTGACGCGGCTGAAAGATATTCTTGTCACGAGTCCGGAGGGCAAAGTGATTCCGCTCGGCC
The DNA here is from genome assembly GCA_903884535.1 of uncultured Verrucomicrobia subdivision 3 bacterium. Lineage (GTDB taxonomy): Bacteria > Verrucomicrobiota > Verrucomicrobiia > Limisphaerales > UBA11358 > UBA11358. The sequence goes on along the minus strand of CAISEZ010000017.1, from coordinate 11,094 downwards.
AGCTTGCGAAAATCGTGCGCGTGGAAGGTCCGAACGAAATCGCCAGTGAAAACGGACGTTTGTGCGCTTTCGTGCAGGCCAATGTCAGCGACCGCGACCTCCGAGGTTTTGTCGAAGAGGTGAAATCACGACTGCAAAATGACCTTGTGCCAAAACTTGCCGCGCAGGGCATGACGCTCGAATACAGCGGCGAATACGAAAACGAACTTCACGCCGCGCAGACGCTGAAATTCATCGTGCCGGCCACTCTGTTGATTATTTTCATGCTGCTGTTTCAACTTTACGGCCGGTTTAGCGATGCCGCGCACATACTCATCGCCATTCCCTTTGCGTTGAGCGGCGGGGTGTTTTTGCAATTCGTGCTGGGCTGGCACTTCAGCGTTGCGGTGTGGGTGGGTTACATCGCGCTGTTCGGCACGGCAATTCAGACCGGCGTGGTGATGGTCGTTTATCTCGACGAAGCGGTGCGCCGAAAACAGCAACTGCTCGGTGCGGCTTTTGGCCAGGCGGATTTAATGGACGCTGTCAAAGAAGGCGCGCGATTGCGACTGCGCCCGAAATTGATGACGGTCGCCACCATCGTCGCCGGCCTGTTGCCGATTTTCTGGAGTCACGGCACGGGATCCGAAGTGATGAAACCGCTGGCCACTCCCATCGTCGGTGGCATGGCGAGCAGTTTGATTCTGATTTTGATCATTACTCCAGTGATTTATTTTCTGCTGCGAAACAGCCAACTTCTAAAACCCGGCCAGCAAACCATTCCAGAAAAAATCAAATGAATAAAACACCGCGTTGGATTTTCTGCCTGATTTTGCTCGTTGCATTATCCAGCGGCTTGGTCTCGCCAGCGGCGGCGGCCAAAAACAATATCCTGCTCATCATCGCCGATGACCTCGGCGCGGACAGTTGCGAATTATTCAATTCCACGAATGCCGGAGCCAGCCTGGCGCCAACACCCAATATTGACCGGCTGGGGCGGAGCGGCGTCTTGTTTCCATATTTTTACGCCCGGCCTTCGTGTTCGCAGTCGCGGGCGTGCGTCTTCACGGGCCGTGAATCCTTCCGCACCGGCGTGGGCTGCGCCATCGGCAGCACCAACACCCAGCCCGCGCTAAGTCCGAATGAATTCACCCTGCCAAGAGCTTTCACCACCAACGCCCCGCAATACAGCCTGGCGTCCTTTGGCAAATGGCATTTGGCCAGCGCGACGGATTTGAATTCCCCGTTGACCACGGGTGGTTGGACAAACTTCGCCGGCTACATGGGCCCGGCGGTGCAAAACTATCGGAATTGGACCAAGGTCACAAACGGGGTCGCACAAAATACGACCGTTTATTCGACGACCGACCAGGCGAACGACGCCATTTCTTTTATCCAAGGAAAAGGAACCAACTTGTGGTTTGTGTGGCTGGCTTTCAACGCCCCGCATGGGCCAATCAACAAACCACCCACGAATCTGTTGACCACGCCAGCTTATATTAACCTGAGCGGCACCACCGACGACATCAACACCAACAGCCGGGCCTACCAGGAGGCCATGACGCAGGCGATGGACACGGAGATCGGCCGCCTGCTGACGGTGGTGCCGACCAACACGGACATCATTTTTATGGGCGACAACGGATCGGAAATCCAATTCCAACAACCGCCTTACTACTATACCAACGGGCCTCCGGACACGAACGGACACGCGAAATTCACCTTGTATGAAGGCGGTAGCCGGACGCCCTTTTTCGTCGCCGGACCGGACGTGGTCAATGGCGGTCGGACCAATAATACGTTTGTGAACGAGGTGGACCTTTTTCAGACGATTCAAGAACTGGCCGGCATCAATGTCGCCGCCACGCTGCCGGCCAATGTGATCATCGATTCCAAGAGCCTGCTGCCGGCACTGCAAGCGGATGTGATCATTCCCACAACCTACATGTTTGGCGAACAATTCAACGAAAGCCCCGTGGCCGATGGCTGGACGCTGCGCAACGCGCAGTTCAAACTTGTTCATTTTTACAATCATCTCGAGCAGCTTTTCGATTTATCCAGCGATCCTTACGAACACACCAATCTCTTCGTATCAGCACTCACGCCATTGGCACTATCCAACTATTATTCGCTTAAGATTAATGTCGCTCGATACCTGACTCTGGCCAACACGGCATCCACCCGCGACCTGCTACCTTACACATCCGTGAAAGGAGTTGGTTTGACTAACCACGTATTTTCCGTAAATGAGGCATATACTCAATTGAGCACAAACGGCAGTTTTGCCAACGCGAACCAGTCCGGCCTCACCCGACTCAAGTCAGGGGGCATAAATCTGGATTATGATTTAATTCTTTGGCGTTCCAGCACGTTGATGGATTGGCTTTAGTGGACCCCAATCACTACGAATCTGATCACGGGAACAACCAACAATTTTCTTCTTTCCACCAATGGGTTGCTGATAGACGCCAATGCCACCAACAGTTCGATTTATTATCAGGTTACTCCCTACATTCCGTAAACCGCCCGCCGCCAAAAAATATTGGTCATGCACAAATCAAACCGCCATCAAGCCACTTTTATTTGCGGCCTGATTTTTCTGGGAATTGTCATCCTCTTGTTCACCCGTTTCTCGCAACAAAACAATCTCACGCGCAAACAAATCGTCTCGCCGGTCAATCCTTCAAACGGCGCCGGAAATGTTGCCCAGGAAAACGCCAGCCAGCCGCGGCCGGTGGCGCCGTTTGTTGTGACCGACACCGCTACGGACTCGCCGGGAACAAATCTCGAGACCCGCGTCGTGACGTTCTCGGCGGAAATCGGCGGAACGCCGCCGGTTTTCAAGCAGTGGAAAGTGGACAAGGGCCATGGCTTTTTGCCGGTGTCCGCCAGCGCGACCAACGCCGAGTTCATCATTCCCAACGCGCATTTGGCTGATTCTGGCCGTTACGCTTTGTTCGCCACCAATTCCGCCGGCGGCACCAATACAACACCAGTGCCGCTGGTCGTGGTGGAAGGGGTGGATTGAAACCCGTTCGCAGGGCCGCCGGGACATGAACCGATTTTGCCAAGCCGCCGACAAAATATGTCCGGCTTCATGTTCGCTTAAGGTTCATTTGTGTAAATTGACCGCATGAAAACTCCATTCACACCGAAAAACAGTTTCATCCTCGCCGCCGCGCTGCTCGGCGCCTGCTCCGCCACCGCCGCTGACCCGATGATGTCCTCCTGGTTCACGGCCAACACCGGCAAATACGCGCGCTACTACACCAGCGTGGCCAACCGCACCGCGGGCCTGGCCGTGACGACCTGGTCCGGCGGGCAGACGTCGCCCACGTATGCGGGCGTGCATGAAATTGATTATTCGCCCAACTGGGTTTACATCCGCAACTCGGGGCTGGCCTCGTATGTCATGGGGCCTTCGAGCAATCCCAACGTGCCCAAGAATCAGGGCACGGCCACCGGTGCCTATCGCTTTCCCCGCGGCAACGTCGGCGTGACTAGCACGGCCGCCAGCAAGACGCTCACGCCGATGGGCGCGATTGGCAAGCTGGTGGACGGCGTGTCCTTTTACAACACTTCGGACGGCTATTCCTACGGCACCGCCCACGGCGCTGATTACTCGCCTCCGAGCGCATCTTTGGGCGACGGCATCTGGAACCGCGATGCGTTGCCGAATGAAAGCGTCTCATTCGATTACGCGCTCAACCACGCGCAGCCCAGCGGCGATTATCATTCGCACGCCAACCCCATTGCCGTCCGCTACCAGCTCGGGGACAATGTGAATTACGATAGCACGTCGAAGAATTATGCCGAAAATACGAACACGGTGGTTTTCAAGCATTCCCCGATTGTCGGCTGGGCGAACGATGGTCTGCCGCTCTATGGCCCTTACGGCTATTCCAACCCGACGAATCCTGCCAGCGCAGTTCGGCGAATGATATCTGGCTACGTCCTGCGCGATGGCCAGCACGGCACGACCAACCTAGGACTCACCGGCCGGACTTCGCTGCCGACATGGGCGGTGACGGCACAAGGGCGCGGGCCGATTCTGCTCTCGTCGCAATACGGACCAAACACGAATTCCACCTATCCCCTCGGCCATTATTCTGAAGACTACGACTATCTCGGCGACCACAACTACACGCAGGGCGTGACCAACGGCGATGCGACGTTTTACGATCTCAACCAATACAATGCCCGCTGGTGCATCACGCCAGAATACACCAACGGCACTTGGGCTTATTTTGAGAGCATCACCTCCAATGGCACCTCCTGGTATCCTTATCACATCGGCCGGTGGTTTCTGGACAGTCCAACCGGCGGCAGCACAACCACGACGGTCATGAACTCCGACACGCCGCTCACCCTCTACTTCAAAGGCGCGACGAACCTGCAGGAAGTATTAAGTTCGCCTGCCGTCAACGCCGCCAATGGCAACGTCACCCTCGCTTGGAGTGCGCTCGAAGGCGGATCTTATCAGGTCACGGTTTCCACCAACCTCACCACTTGGACCACCAATCTTGCCCTCACGCTGACCGCCACCAACAATACCGCGACCGCGACGGAATCGGGTGTGGCGGCAACCAATAAAGTGCGGTTCTATCGGCTGGCTCGCACAAGCGTCGCCACCTTTGATTCCACCGGATATTAAGCTGCGCGTTCTGCATGAAAACCGTTTTTATTGCCGTTCAGTTTCTTGCGATGGCCACCAGTGTTTTTGCCGAACCGCAAATTACCTCTTGGTTCACGCTGGACTCCGAAAAGTTCGCGCAAATCTACCGCACGGAAAAAGAGAAAGTTTCCGGTCAGGCAGCCACCAGCTGGAGCAACGGGCGCAATACGCAGTCGCAACCGGCGTATTGCGGCGTGCAGAAAATCGTGTCGTCGTCGAACTGGGTTTATGTTTTCAGCACCGGCCTCGGCAGCCAGATCATGGGACCGTGGCTTAACGGCCGTTTCCCCAACCTGCCGACCGACCAGCATTTTATTTTTGCCATCCCGCGACATCCAACGGTGCAGACTTCACGCGGATTCAACCGGCTTTTTGAAATCGGCATGTTCGTGGACGGCGTGCGGATGTTCGACGCCTGCGACGCGTTTTCCTACTCTAACCAAAACGGTCAGGACGCCAATCCGCGCGCCGGTATCGGCCAAGGCGATCACGTCTGGAACCGCGACGCGCTGGTGAACGAAGGAAAAACTTTCGACGCCGCGCTCGCGCACCAACAAAACCAGGGCACTTATCATTATCATGTCGAGCCCATCGCGCTGCGCTATGAACTCGGCGACCATGTGGATTTTGATCCGAGCACTAAGACTTATCGCGAGAGTTTCGGCGCGCCGACGATGCATTCACCGATTCTGGGTTGGATGCAGGACGGTTATCCTGTTTACGGACCATACGGCTATTCCAATCCGACAAATTCCGCCAGCGGCCTGCGCCGGATGGTTTCCGGTTTTGTCCTGCGCAAAGGAGAAAACGGCGCGGACAATCTTGTGCAATTCGGCAGGAGAACCTGGCCCGCCTGGGCCGCGCGCGAAACCCAGACGCCCGCCAAACTCGACGCGAATGAATTCGGCCCAAACGTCAGCGAACAATTTCCAGTGGGACATTATATCGAGGACTACGCCTACCTGGGTGATTGCGGAAAAATTCTCGGCAAAGATTTTGATCTCGATGAATTTAATGGCCGGTGGTGTGTCACGCCGGAATTTCCGCAGGGAACTTACGCCTACTTCACGACGATTGATGCGCACAGCAAACCCGTTTATCCTTACAACATGGGTCGTCGTTATCATGGCAATCCGATCGGTCGTCTCGTCACCGGCATTCACGAGCCGGTGACAACGAACTTTCTCGCCCACGCGCAATCTGTGGTTAGCACCCAAAAAGCAAATCCCAAAACGCTGACATGGAATGCCGGGGCCGGTGGTTATGACGCAAAATGAATGCGCTGCGGTTAATCAGCCTGGCCACCTTGTTCATCATCGCTGGAACCCGGGTTCCGGCCGCCACGCTGCAAATTGAAATCACGCCGAAAGTGTCCGGAGAAAATCTTCAGCCCGCTTCGCTGCGTTACCAAACCTCGGCCGGCGAAACATTTTCCATCACACGCGTCAGTTATCTGGTTAGCGATTTTGCGCTGCAACGCAGCGACGGCTCGTGGTTGGAGATTTCCAATTCCGTGGCGTGGCTGGATTTTGACCAGAACCGAAATTCCATCTGGCTGGAAAAAATCCCGGCTGGCGAATTCAGCACTGTTCGATTCACCGTCGGACTAAACACCAATCTCAACCACACCGATATCGCCACATTTCCGGCGAGCCATCCGCTCAATCCCAATCTCAACGGTTTGCACTGGAGCTGGCAGGGTGGATTTATTTTTCTCGCGCTCGAAGGGTTGTGGCGTAATGCCGCCGGGGAACTCGACGGCTGGGCGTATCATTTGGCACGCGACACCAACGCCACGCGCATCACACTCGCCGTGCCGCTCGTCGTCGCCAACGAAACCAAGCTGAAACTGGATTTTGATCTGGCAACGTTGCTAAATGCGCCGCGGCCGCTTTCATTTGGCAAGGACAGCTCCTCGACCCATTCGCGCGATGGCGACCCGATTTCCGCCGCGCTGGTCGTGAATCTGACGGGCGCGTTTCGCGTTCATAAAATCACGTCGCTGACGGATGCGGAAATCGCCATGGCCCATCCCAAGCCACTTTATCTGCCGGAAAAATTCACGCCGTATCCGTTCCAGATGAGCGCGACGTTTCCGATTCCGGATTTGCCGCGGGACAATCCGCTGACGGTCGAGCGGGTTGAGCTCGGCAAAAAACTTTTTTTCGACAAGCGAATTTCCATCAATGACGCGCAATCGTGCGCCGACTGTCATGCGCTGCAAAAGGCGTTCACGGACGGGCGCAAAACCGCGCGCGGCGCGGAAGGCGTATTCGGCCCGCGCAATTCCATGCCGCTGTTCAACCTCGCGTGGAAGCGGGAATTTTTTTGGGACGGCCGCGCAATAAGTTTACGTGAGCAGGTGTTGCAGCCGATTCAGAATCCCATCGAGATGCACCAGTCGCTGACGAACCTGGTAGAGAAACTGAGATCTGGAAAAGTGGAAACAGATTACGCTGCGCTGTTCACCGGCGCCTTCGGCTCGCCGGAAATCTCGGTGGAAAAAATCGCGCTCGCGTTGGAAAATTATCTGCTCACGCTCACGTCGTTCAACGCCAAGTTCGACCGCGTGCTGCGCGGCGAGGAAAAATTCACGCCGGAAGAGCAGCGCGGGTTTGCCTTATTTTCCACCGAATACGATCCGCGGCACGGACAGTTCGGTGCGGATTGTTTTCATTGCCACGGCGGCCCGCTGTTCCAGAGCCAGAGTTTTGCGAACAATGGCCTTGATGCGGCATTTTCCGATTTGGGCCGCGGCAAGGTCACCGGCAAAGATTCCGACAATGGAAAATTTGCCGTGCCGTCGCTGCGCAATATCGCCCTGACCGCGCCTTACATGCACGACGGGCGGTTCGCCACGCTGGCGGAAGTTGTCGAACATTACGCGACCGGGGTAAAGCGCAGCGCGACGTTGGATCCCAACATCGCCAAGCATCCCGACGGCGGCGTGCCGCTGACGGCCGCAGACCAGCGCGCGTTGGTGGCGTTTTTGAAAACGCTGACGGATGAAACATTTCTTTCCGTTAACACCCCGGTTGGCGCGGCTGAAAAATAAATATAAAAAAACTATCAGCTTAACGTCCACTTAAGGTTGCCTGGGGTAAATTGGCACCATGAAAATTGAAACCAGACGCAGTCCAAACCGGATTGTCCCAAGCGGGAGTTGCTGGTGACGTTTGTGGTGCGCGTGGTGCGCAAAAACTAACTGGTGGCTGTATGAACAACCCTTTCACGCCGAACGAAACCAAACGCTGGATGCTGGTGGACGACCACCGGGACATTTTGCTGATGCTCGCCGCCGTCATCGGCAACCTGACGGACGCGGAGATCGAGTGCCATAAGGACTCCGGGTCGGCGCTGGCCGCCTTCGCCGCCGCGCCCGAACGATATGATCTGGTCATCACGGATTATGAAATGCCGGGCATGGACGGCGTGGAGTTGTGCCGGCGGCTGCGGGCGATTTCCCCGGCGCAGAAAATTTTCCTCGCGACCGGCAGTGGATTTTTCACCGAGGCCGCGGCGCGGCACGCCGGTTTCTGCGCGCTGCTGAACAAACCATTTCCGCTGGCGGTGCTCCGCGAGGCATTGGTCGGGGCGGGAGTGAAAATGGAATCACTGGCAAAGGCATAAACAATTTGCACCTGAAACAAACAACAACAAAACAAAACTATGAAAACTAAAATGACCATCGCACTGGCGGCAATCATCGGCGCGCTCGCGCTGGCGGCCAATGCTCAAGACAACAATCAGCCGGCCGGCGGACCGCCGCCATCTGACTCGCAACAAAACATGCAACACACCGGCGGTCCCGGTGGACGCGGTGAACGCGGCGGATTCCATCTGCTGCCGCCACGCGCACAAGATCAGCTCAAACTGACCGACGATCAAAAAACCCAAATCGCGGCCCTGGAAGCCGACACCAAGGCCAAGCTGGAAAAAATCCTCACGCCGGAACAAATGCAACAATTGAAAAATATGCGGCCGCCCATGCGTCAGGGCGGTGGCCAAATGCGCGGCGGCCCTGGTGGGGGCGATGGCCGGCCTTCGGGTCCGCCTGCGGGCGAAGACGGCGGCAACAATGCCCCGTCCGGTCCGCCTCCGGGAAGCAACTGAATAACTTCCGTTCGTGTGAACGGCAAGGCGGCGGATTGATAAATTCCGGGTGCGAAGTCAGTCCGCCGCTCTTTTCAAAATTCAAATACCAGATTTGGCTGCGGATATACTTCCGCGGCCAAATTTATTTTGCTGTCAGTGACCGCACGGTGAGAAGACCGGTGACGATCGCTATCGAGCCGCAAATTAAATACGGCAGCATCGCGAGGTGGAAATAAAGCGAGGCCGCGAATAACGGGCCGACGATGCGGGCGAGGCTGCCCGCGCTTTGGGCTACGCCAATGGTCGCGCCCTGTTCGTTCGCCGGCGTGAGGTTAGACAACATCCCAAACACCGGCGCGCGGGACAGACTGGAGCCGACCGAAAGCAGCACGAGCGCCGCGAGCATTTTAATCCACGGCGCGTCGGCACCGCGCAGCACCGCCGACCAGCGCAGCGGCCCATCGCCGTGAATCAGCGGCAGCAGCACCAGGCTCGCGCCGGTCATCACCAGACTCGCACAGATCAATTTTGGCTCGCCAAACTTTTTCACCAACCGACCGATCGCGCCGCCTTGGATGCACGCGGCAATCAATCCACAAAAAACAAACAAGGAGATGACGCTGCTGGCCGGCGCGGTTTGGCTCGCGGACAGGCCGAGGTTGAAATTGTCGCTCACGAGCAGCGGCAACGTGCTTTCAAAACAACTAAAGGCGAACGTGGCAAGAAAGAAAATCAAAATGAGCAGGCCAATCTTGGGCTGCGAAAGCGTGTGTCCCCATTGCGTGAAACGCGGCCGGCGCGCAACCGGGTTGGCCTCTGGCTTCCAGCTTTCGACGAGAATCGAGAATGCGAGAATGAAGTTGAACGCGCACAGCGCCGCCGCCGCCCAACCGGGACCGGTCGCGCCGAAAAACTTGAGCATCACGCCGCTGATAGCCGGGCCAAAAATAAAGCCGAGACCAAACGCCATGCCGATGAGGCCCATTCGTTTCGAGCGTTCCTCCGGTTTGGATATGTCCGCGACATAGGCCTGCGCCACGGTGATGTTGCCGCCGCACGCACCCGCGAACACTCGCGAAAGCAGCAGCGTCCAGAGTGCGAGCGTGTGGTTCTCCAACCCGGAACCTATGGCAAAAATCACATACGACACCGACGCACACGCGGTGCTGATCAGCAGGATTGGCCGGCGGCCGTAACGGTCAGACAACCGGCCCCAGATGGGCGAGAAAATGAATTGCATCGCCGAGAACGAGGCGATGATGGCCCCGATGAGCCAACCGCTCGCGCCGTAATGCCGGCTAAACATCGGCACCAGCGGCACGACGATGCCGAAGCCGATGAGGTCAATGAAGACCGTGAGAAAAATGACGAGCATGGACGGTTTGCGATTCATATTGGCAACAGGGGCGAAGTCTAGTCGGCGCGGACAAAAATGACAGGTTTTTCAAGAAATTCCCGAACGGGCGAAATACCCGTGAAAGCCTCCGCCAGCCAGCCGGTCAGTTCGGCTGCTGTTCCAGTTTTTTTACTTCTGCCGCGATCAACTCGGTCACGCGGTGCTTGGCGAGATAAACCTGATTGACGCTGATTCCAAACGTCGTAGCGACTTTCTCCGCCGGCCACCCCTTGTTCACATAAAAATCAAAAACCTGGTATTTTTGCGGATCCAACTGGCGTTTCACTTTTTTGAGGGCGGCCTCCAATATGTTTTTCTCCCATTCGGCGTCCCAAAATTTGTCCAGCGAATGGCTGACCGATTGCGTCAACAACTCCTGCATACGGGCTTCAATTTCCGTGTCGGATCCGGACAAGTCGGAAGCCAGCGACACCGGCGTCAACGGCCCCCGTTTGCGCATCTGGTCGGTGATGCGCCAGCGGGTCATGGTCAACAGCCAGCCTTTGAAAGAACCGCCGTCCTGCTTGTATTCAAACTTGGGCATGTGCTTGGCCACCGAAAGCATGGTTTCCTGCACCACTTCCTCCGCCTCGGTTTTGCTCAAACCCGCCTTGAGGGCAACGCCGTAAATCAGCCGCCAATAGATGTCGAAAAAAACCTGCCAGCTCGCCTGATCCTGCCAGTCTTTCAGCCGGTGCAGCAGCGTCGCGCGCGTCGGAATCAATTCGTCCGGATCCTCGTCCATGAAAAGGCAGTCTGCTTTCGCGCGCCGAGGTTGGCAAACAAAATTGGTTTTAGTTTGAATAATATTGCCTAACAGTCTGTTGAACTACGGGTGAATTTTCGGACCTGCAATTTTTATGGGTGAAATTTTCAGAAATCGGCGTGGGAACAGCAGTAACGTTTGTCCCAACCGAGGCCGAAATCCGACCGCTGGGCTGACGGAAAG
>CAISEZ010000016.1 GCA_903884535.1 uncultured Verrucomicrobia subdivision 3 bacterium | reverse complement strand
GATGTTCGAGTTGGCATTTGCGGACACCCAATCAGGATAATAGCCATTGGCCAAGACCCCGAGCGTGCCATAGTTGGTTTCAATATCTCCCGGTGCGGCCGCCTCAACCTCGTGCATCGGCCAATAACCGACGGGATTGAGATTCGTTACCGCTTGAAAATAGGTTGAGGTTTGCGCTTTGCTGTTCAAAATACCGAGCAAAACCACGGCCAAAACGACAATTTTTTTCATAAGTTTAGATTGGATATGCACGCTGACGACGGGATTTAGTTGTTTTTAATACGAAATAACAAACAAGTCAACCATTTTAGCAGCATCATTGAAAATTAATGGCCCTCTAAATTGGCAGGCAAATGCCTTTTTTATTCGCTTTTAATGTGCTTCATCAGTTAAAATCGCCCCGAAAAGAATAAAGTGTTTTTTATTGCTTTGAAAGTCCGACCGCTTTATTTCTAATGCGCAATAATCAAATAAATCCGAGGACTTAACAAATGGACACCAATCCGCGGTATAGCTTAAAGTCTGATTTCTGACAAAATGGCCAAACATGCCGCCATCGCCATAGGGCTGATCATTTATTTAGTCCTGACGACTATCGTTTCATTCTTTTGGATGAGGCGAACGAAAAAGGCTGCCGATTACCTTGTGGCAGGACGCGGCCTTCCCTATTGGGCACTGACGGGCACCATTGTCGGCACTTGCATTGGCACCGGAGTGATCATCGGTGGTTCCGGTCTTGCTTATAAACACGGCTGGGCCGGATGCGCCTATCCGATTGGGCTGGGTTTGGGCACGCTTCTAACCGGATTTTTCTTCGCTATAATGCGGCGTTATAATTTCATGACTCTCAGTGAAGAAATTGCCTGCTACTACGAGGCAAACCCGACCATTGTTGGCTTTTCAAACATCGCGGTGTTTTTTTCTCAATTGTGCTGGCTGACTGTTCAAATTTTAGGCGGGGCTGCCGTGGTTGGGGCTGTCACCGGATTGCCCCATGGCGTTTGCATCGTCCTGGCGGGTTTTGCGAAAGCCCTCATTTCAATTCCCGGGGGATTGAAAGCAGTAGTTTATACGGATGTGATTCAGACATTGATACTGTTCGGCGGCTTCGGCTGCCTGATTCACTCCGTATTGCACGCCGCCGGCGGCTTGGAAGGATTGCGGCAAGCCGTTCCCACCGAGTATTTTTCCTTCCTAGGCGTTGACTCTTTTGGCGGTTGGAATGTTTTCAACCTGATAATGGTGTTGGTGGTCAGCGTGGTGGCTGATCCCGGTCGCCGGCTGACCATGTATTGCGCCCATACTGAAGCCGGCGCAAAATGGAGCATGATGACTTCCGGGGTGGTGGTCGTTATATTCTCGGTAGCCATTGGCATTGCGGGCATCTACACATTTCGACTAAACCCTAATCTAACCGTCACGGACGAGGCGCTGCCATGGTTGGCCATGAATGTCCTGCCAACTTGGCTGGCCGCCTTTATCGTGGTTGCGATTGTTTCAGGCATGTCCTCCGCCGCCAATGGCACCGCCGCGGCTGCCGGCACGTTTTTTGTGCGTCACATTTTTCACATGGTAACTGGCCGTCATCCGAAACAACCCCTGGTCGTTGTGCGGCGCGCGTTGGCGTGCGTGTTTATCGTTTCCACGACCATGGCTCTCTTTACCGGCAGCATCGTTGGATTCGTCGTCAAGTTTTTACCCGTCACCATGAGCGGCTTGGCGGTCATCATCGTGCTTGGACGATTCTGGCAACGCGCGAACTGGCGTGGGGCGCTGGCCGCGCTCGTGGTAACACCTGCGGTGTCTCTGGCAGCCATGCCTTTCATCAACAACCCAATTCTACCCGCCACGCTAACCGGAGCGATGGCCTTGATCGTGGTAAGTTTGCTGACCGCTGCACCGACCCGGACCTTTGATCAAGTGGCCAAGGCCATGCTTCATGAACGCGAGTCCATTGAAGGCAAATCTTCGGACGAGGCTTCCGCAAAACTATAATCAGAACAACCATCACAAGCATCCGCACAAAATGAGAACACGTTTCACCCGGCATTTTTCCATTCTCTTTTTTTCTTCGTTAGTTTTGGTTTTACGCTTGGAGGCGGCAGAATCAACTAATGTCACCGACACTAATAATCCGGCCGTCTCAAAAAATTCACCGCAAAGCAAACCGGAAATCTGGAAGGACACGTCTTGCCCGCTGGACGCCCGCATTCAGTATCTGGTGGGCCGGATGTCACTGGCGGAAAAAGTTTCGCAGCTCAATTGCGATTCCCCCGCCATTCCGCGATTGGGCATTCCCGCGTATAGCTACCGGAATGAATGTCTGCACGGGGTCGCCGCGCGCGAAGGTTATTCAACCGTTTTCCCGCAGGCGATTGGCCTGGCCGCCACCTGGGACGCGCCGTTGATCCACGAAGAGGCGGACGTCATTGCCACCGAAGCCCGCGCCACCCACAATGATTACATTGCCAAGCACCTTGGCAATAGCGCGGTTCACATGGGCCTTAATTTTTACACGCCCAACATTAACATCTTTCGCGATCCGCGCTGGGGACGCGGGCAGGAAACTTACGGGGAGGATCCCTTTCTGACCGCGCAAACAGCGGTCGCATTTATTCAGGGATTGCAAGGCGATGATGCCAACTACTTCAAGACCATCGCCTGCGCCAAACATTTTGCCGTGCATAGCGGCCCGGAGTCGGAGCGGCACCACTTCAATGCCACACCCAGCGAACGCGATCTGTATGAAACCTACTTGCCGGCCTTTGAAGCGACCGTGCGCGAAGGCCATGTGGATTCCGTGATGGGCGCCTACAGTGCGCTCGACGGTGTGCCGGCTTGCGCAAACCCTTTCCTATTGACCGACCTGCTCCGCAAGCAATGGGGATTTGACGGCTTTGTGGTTTCCGATGGCGGGGCGATTCGGGATATAAACGAGCATCACAAATATGTTTCCACGGCTGAAGCGGCGGCGGCGGTGGCCGTCAAGGCTGGTTGCGATATGTGCAGCGGCGGCGGCCCGGAATACGATTCTCTGATTCCGGCAGTGCAGGCGGGCTTGATTTCTGAAACGGAAATAAATACCGCCATCAGCCGCGCGCTTGAAGCCCGATTCCGGCTGGGCATGTTTGACCCGCCGTCACTGGTGCCTTGGTCTAAAATCGGCATGGATCAAAACAACACTCCCGAACATGAGGCGCTCGCACTTAAGGTGGCGCAGGAATCCATCGTGCTTTTGAAGAACAACGGCGTCCTGCCGTTGGACCGAACCCGGCTCAAACGCATCGCCGTCATCGGGACCAATGCGAATTCCGCCCGGATGCTGCTCGGCAGTTATCAGGGAAGACCATCCCGGACGATCACAATCCTCGACGGCATCAAGGCCCTCGCCGGCCCCAATATTCAAGTGGTTTATGAAACCGGCTGCCCGCTGGCGTTAAAAAAAGGCGATCACGATCCAAGCACGAATAATTTAATAAATGCCCTCGCCGCCGCCGCCGCCGACGATGTGGTGGTTTATGTTGGCGGCATCAGCCCCCAGCTTGAAGGCGAAGAAATGAAAGTGAATTGCGATGGCTTCAACGGGGGCGACCGCACGAAAATTGAATTGCCCGAAGTGCAGACTGAATTTCTCAAGGCACTGCAAGCCACCGGCAAACCCGTCGTGTTCGTGAATTGCAGCGGCAGCGCCATGGCGATGCCGTGGGCGGTAAAACATCTTCCGGCCATTGTGCAGGCCTGGTATCCCGGCGAACAAGGCGGCCGCGCCGTCGCCGAGGTTTTGTTTGGCGACGTGAATCCCGCCGGGCGATTGCCCATCACATTCTATCAATCAACCGGGGACTTGCCGCCGTTTGACGACTATTCCATGAGCAACCGCACTTACCGCTATTTCAGCGGCAAGCCGGAATTCGCCTTCGGCCACGGCTTGAGCTACACCAAGTTTGATTATGGTGGCGCGACACTTAATCAAAACAATTTCACCGCAGAGGACACGGTGAAAATTTCGTTTGCCGTGAAAAATTCCGGCTCGCGCGGCGGCGATGAGGTGGCGCAGGTCTATTTCCGGCACCGCAAATCGGCGGTGCACCAACCGAAACTCGCGCTCTGCGGTTTCACCCGCCTTCATTTGTTGCGAGGCCAGGCAGCACGGGCCACGATGGAAATACCGGCGGCACGCTTTCGTTACTGGGACACCAACAAAAAACAATATGTCGTTGAACCCGGTGATTATGAACTGTTCGTCGGTGCGGCGTCGGATGACATCCGCTTGAAAATGCCATTCACCATCGCGGCGGCGCAATTGCGCCAGCCATAGTGAACAAAAGTGAAATTGATTTCCGCAGGCATTTTTCCGCGTTTTGGCAGGCGAGCGCGTGGCCATGAGCCTTGCGATAAAACGTGCCGATGGACTCCAACCACAGCAGACCGCCAAGACGCTTATGCTGGCAATGGCAGTTTGAACCGCCCGCCAAAAACTGATTTACAATAATTTTCAAGCCTTCATCATTTTTCTGCGTATGAGATTGCCCCTGCTTTTTGCCGTGATAGTTCTATCGTTCGTTCGGATTCGGGCTGCCGAGATTGAACCCATCAACGAACTGGTCAGCGAAGGCCACTGGCAACAGGCGCAGCAGAAAATTGAGCAGGCATTGGCTCAACCCGAGCTAAGATTCCAAGCGCGGGAGGATTTGCTTTTTCAGCGGGATCGAATGACACGCATGAGCCTGGATTTTAATAAAACACGCGAACAGGTTTTTCAAGAGGTCTGCGCGACCACTCCATCCATCAATGAAAAACAGTTTGCGGACTGGGAAAAAGTCGGGGCGCTGGAGCTTTTAAATATTGACGGCACAAACAGGTATTTCTCCCAAGCGGCGGCCAATTTATTTCTGATCAACCCGGAAGCCCGGTCGCTTAAGATGAAACTGCATCCTGAAGCCGGGCCGAAACCACTTTACCATGTGGAAGACGTTCGGGATGTGATCGCAAATTTTGACAAAACTGGCCAGCAGTTCAACTCTCCAAGGACTTGGCGCGTGACCTATGTTTTAACCGTCAAGCCAGGAATTGTTCCCGCCGGAGAAATCATCCGCGCGTGGCTGCCGTTTCCCCATGTGGGCGGACGGCAGAAAGGCATCCGGCTCATTTCCGCCGATCCGCCTCAGGTAGTCATGTTGGATACAAACGCGGCACTCGCCTCGGTGTATCTGGAAAAGCCGGCGGCAAGCAACCAGCCAACGTCATTCAAAATTGTTTTTGAATTAACCAGCGCTGCATTTTACGAGCCGATTGACTCAACCCGGGTTCAACCGGAACCCGCCAACGACCCGGCGCTCGCGCCGTTTCTGGGCGAAGAACCGCCGCAAATTGTTTTTTCGGATGAAATTAAAAATCTCTCGCCAAAAATTGTCGGCGACGAAACGAATCCCTATTTGAAGGCGCGGAGAATTTTTGAATGGACGTTCCAGCACATTCCGTGGGCGTCGGCGCGGGAATACTCCACGATAGAGTGCCTGCCGCGCTACGCACTGGCCTGCGGTCATGGTGATTGTGGCATCAAGACGATGACCTTCATGACCCTGTGCCGCTTCAACGGCATCCCCACGCGCTGGGAAACAGGCTGGACCACGGACCCGGTCGAAGACATGCACGACTGGTGCGAAATTTATCTCGCGCCCTACGGTTGGGTGCCGGTGGACGTGACTTACGGATTGGTGGACAGCCGCAACGAGCGGGAGAAGTGGTTTTACCTCGGCAACATTGACGCCGCGCGATTTGTGGTTAATACCGATTACGCCCAGCCGCTGTATCCGGCAAAAACATTCTTCCGATCCGAGATTGTTGATTTCCAACGCGGCGAAGTCGAGTGGCGAGGCGGCAACCTTTACTTCAACCAGTGGAGCTGGGATTACAACGTAAAAGAAATTCCGCCAGACCGCGACGGCCATTGACCCATCAATTCCGCTTTCAAAGTCCGTTGATGGCCCTGTTTGTCAAAAACACAAAACAGGTTTCATTCATGCGGCGCGATGGCGGATGCGTCCATTCATTGCGAAGCGGCGGCGGCGTATTTTTTGAATAGTTCCTGCGAAATGGCGATGGCATCACCCTGTGGTTTGGTGGCGAAATGGCCGCTGGTTTGCCGGGTCCACGAAAGTTCCCAGTCGCGGATTTGATCCTGCGTGGCCGTTTTATTCAATCCGGTGCCATGCGCGAGCGAATCGTCCAGCGCTTTCAGCCACATCGCCCAGCGGTGATAATAAAAACCGCCCAGCAGGCCGTTCCACTGGCGGTTGGCGTAATCGGGAATGTTGTCATAGCGCGTCCACGTCGTCAGCAGTTCGCGGGCGTTGCGTTCGCACAAATCCTTTTCCGCCGGCGTCGCGCCCCACGACCGCGCGTCCGCCAGCCAGACACCGAGCAGCCATTCGCGGCGCGTGCCGGTCAATTTGTCCAGGTCGCGGATCAGGCCAAGCATTCTACCGCTCAACTCGCGCAGCTTGGGCACGTCGCCAGCCCGGTAGGCGGCGATGATTTGCTGGTTGTAACGCGTGCTCAAATCGGCGAGCACCTGCCGGCCAACGTCGCACAGATCGAAGCAGTAGCCATCGGACGATTTTGCCTGCGGGGCGGCGGCGAGCAAAAGTTTCCAGGCTTCAACCAATCTCGCTGGATCGGAACGCGTCTTGGCGGCGGGTAGTTTCGGCGGCTCCAAAACCGGCTGCGAACAAACCGCAGGCTTGATCGTGTGGTCTCCAGCGTAAGCGGTTTCGGCCAGAATTTTCCACGCGGCTTCGGCGGCGGGAATTTTCGCGCCGCAACGGCGCCGGGCGTAATCGTTCAGCCAACCGTCAGGGTCCGGCGCATTCGTGCGCCAGGCATTTTCGAGCAGCATTTCCCAAAGCGCGGGATTGACGCCGGTGCCTTCCATGAGCGCACCGATGCCGGACATGCGGCCTTTGCCGGGATCGGCCAACGCGTCATCCGGGCCGTGCGCCATCCACGCGAGCCGACCGCCGAGCTTCATGTTGCCGCCGAAACAATTGATGACGCACCACAGCCACGGCGCGCCGTTGAAATTGTTCCGCTGCCGCCAGTTTTCGTGATCCTCGCAAAACAAATCGAGCACGAGCGTTTTGTTCTTGTCGAGCGCGTCCACCATGTCCTGCCGCGGATTCTTCCACCAGGACTGCAGCACCCACGTCGCGCCGTTCATCGCCTTTTGAATGGCGCGGCCGGCGGCGGGAATGTCAATGTTCGTCGTCGCGCCGCCCTCATGAAACGGGTCGGCGTCGTAAAAATTCGCGCCGCCGAACAAATCTTTTTGCGCCGCATAAAAGGCCGCCGCGACTTTGGCGAACAGCGGATCGGACGGGTCAAGAATGTCGGGACGCTTCAGCTTCACCCAGTCGCCCTGCACATGCACATTCGCGTTGGGATTTTTTTGGCGGAAATCCGGCGGCACCATGCCGTAATAACCGGGCAGCACCGGCTCGATGCCGAGTTCGCGCATCCGCGAAATGATTTTCTGGCCGAGCGCGAGGCGGCCGGCGACAAGCGGCGGCGAGAGCGGCCCGCCGTAGCTTTCCATGTTGTCCATTTCCATCCACGGCAGATGCGCCGGGTCAACCACCCAGCCGCGCATTTCATCGGCGGAAAAGCCGAAGTTCGTAAAGGTGTTGACCCAGGCCGCCTCCTGCCCTTCGATGACGAGCGCCAGATTGATGCCGTGCATCGCCAGATAATCCAGTTCATGCTGCCATTTCGTCCAGTCCCACCACGCCATCGTGTAACCGTAGGTGCAAAAATTGTAGGCGTAACGAAACTGGTGCGGGCTGACAACGCGGATTTTTTCCGAAACCAACGGCAAGGGGTTGGGCAAACTCATCTGGTCACCGCAATGCCAAGACAGGTCGCCGTGACATTCATTTTCCAAATACCAGTTGAGCGCGGAGGCGATGGAAACGGCGTTGTTGCCGCGCAAAACGATTTTGCCGTCGCGACTGGCGACTTCCAAAACGTCGTGGCCGTCGTCGGCTGGAATGGTTTCAACGACAAACTGGCCCGCCTGCTTCGGCACAACCCGCTGAATCAATCCGCGCACGGCGGCCAGCGCCGACGATTCCGAACTTTCCGCCGCGCGGATCGGAACGGCCAGCAGAACCGCCAGCAGAATGGCGGATGACAAAATGGCTTGGGCTGTGCGCATGAGTTTCGAGGAACTGGTCATTGAAATTTCTTTCGTCATGCGGATTTCGTCGTTTGTCATTTTCAGCCTTCGAGTTTTTTTTCATTTTACAGCATTTCGGTCAGCGTCGTCAGCCTCCGCTTTCACCGACCGCCAACAAAGTGTGGTTGAACCAATCTTCCGAGCACTGGTCTTTGGATTCGGATCCATGCACTTATTTCTTTTCGAGAATAACTTTACAGTTACAACAATGTCAACATCAGATAATTTTGCGGCATCCCATCTTCCACTTTGAAATATTTTTCCTTGCATTCGGCCTCGGCGAATCACTGGCTCGCAAAATGTCCTGTGAAAAATGGATTGCAAACCCTTTTGTTTCAATAAATTAAGTGTAAAGAGACGAATCAATAAAATCCTGCGGGTTCCGCATGCTTGTTGGCATTGTTTGGTTTTTAGGCAATCAATCTGGTGGCATAATGGCATTCTATTTTAATTTTTTCCGAAACAGAAATAACACTTTACGGCCTGTCATGATTATACATACTCTCATCGAATTGCTGGTGATTATAGCGATGATCGCCATCTTGGCGGAGTTGGTAGAAACCACAGTCGGCGCGGTGTATGCCGACAGTGCCTGCCGCGGCGCGGAAGCCAAAGCGATGCTGGCGCAAAACAGGTGACCAGCCACAACCTATCTTTGAAAAGTAGTTTTCAGAGGTTTCCATACAATGAATAAATTATTATTGATTCTATTTTTTGCAGTCTCGCCGCTGGCCGTTGGTAAAGCGGCGGCGGAAGATTTGGCCCGGCAATTTCAAACGCCGCCCCGTCAGGCGCAGCCCTGGGTTTTTTGGGTCTGGCTCAATGCCAACACCACGCACGCCGCCATCACCCGCGATTTGGAGGAAATGAAGGCCAAGGGCATCGTCGGCTGCATTCTCTACGATTGTGGCGCGGGTAAAGTCGGCCCGATCAAAAGAAAGCTTATTCTGGTTAACAAGAAATACCGTGGTGTTCCAACCGACGAATTCAAGGATGCCTATACGACCCCGGTTCCGACCGGCCCACTGGCCACTTGGTCGCCTGGTTGGGATGAGTTGGTTGGCTTTGCTGCCAAGGAGGCCAACCGCCTGGGGCTTGACTTCGTGGTCACCGACGGATTGGGGAACACTTCCGGCCCTATTCCAGAAGAGTATAGTTTGCAGAAATTGGTCTGGACGGAGACTCCGGTTCATGGACTCCAAGTATATGACGGGATATTGCCTGAACCCGTTATTGACGCGCCGAAAGGTGTTTTTCCTCACCCCGGGCCGGCATTCTATCATCGTGACGTGGCCGTGCTCGCGGTTCCAGACCAAGCCGGCTTTTCCCCCGACAAGGTGATTGACCTCACTTCAAAAATGGATGCCACCGGACATCTGCGTTGGTCTGCGCCTGAGGGAAGCTGGAAGATCATCCGGTTTTTGCAGGTCTCCACCGGTGCCCACAATATCTGGGGCTATTACGCCGACAGCATGAGCACCGAAGCGCTCGACAAGCTGTGGGCGGTGACCATCATGCCGTTGCTCAAGGCAATGATCCCCGAGGAACGCCGGGGACTCAAGGGCATTGAAGACGACAGTTGGGAATCGGGCAAAACGATGTGGACGAAGCTGTTTCCCGAAGAGTTCAAGCAGCGGCGCGGTTACGATCTCATTCCGTGGCTGCCCTTGCTTGCGGGCATCAAGATGGACGACGCGACCAACCAAGTGCGGGTGCTGCGCGATTACGCGCTGACCATCAGCGATCTGATCGCTGACAACCATTACGCCCATCTTAAAAAGCTGGCCAATGACAATGGACTGACCTGCTATTCGGAAGCCGCCGGACCGAACTACGACCAGACTGACGTTCTCAAAACTTCCAGCCGGGTTGACGTGGCGATGGCTGAATTCTGGATGCCTTCCGAGAATTGTCCCACTGACATGCAAGCCCTTCTTTGCGTGCGCAATGCCGCCACCGCCAACCACATTTATGGAAAACCGGTGACCATGTGCGAGGCGTTCACTTCAATGGGGCCGGAGTGGGAACAAACGCCTTTCACCATGAAACCCGTCGCCGACCAGGTGTTCTGCGACGGCTTGAATCGCATCTGCTTCCATAACTTCGCCCAGTCACCCTCGCTGACCGCAAAGCCCGGTTACGTTTATTATGCCGGCACGCATTACGAACCCGGCATTACCTGGTGGGATCAAACGCCTGCCTTCAACGCGTATCTTGCGCGTTGTTCCTACCTGTTGCAGCAAGGCAAATTCGTGGCGGATGCAATTTTCTACCGCGGGGATAACATCGGCAAGGGCGAAGGGATAAAAACAATCCCACCCACGTTGGGCGAAGGCTACGACCATGATAACTGCAACTCGGAAGTCATCCTTACCCGAATGAGTGTCCGCAAAGGGAGTATTGTCATGCCCGACGGAATGAGCTACCGCGTTTTGGTTTTGCCGGATAATCTGCCGATGACTCTTGAAGTTCTCGACAAAGTGGCGGCTTTAATCAAAGCGGGGGCAACCGTCGTCGGTCCGCCCCCAGCCGGAATGGCTGGAATGCCTCGATATCTCGGCGAAGAGGACAAATTCAACGCCGCAGCGGCGCAACTTTGGGGCGGCCTGGATGGCACTAATGTCACGCAAAAAAATGTGGGTGCCGGACAGTTGATCTGGGGTCAAACGGCGCGCCAGGTTTTACAGAAGGAAGCCACCCCGCCGGATTTTGAAGCAAGCGGCATAAGTGACGCCGGCACGATTGATTGGATTCACCGGAAGGTCGGTGACGTTGAAATTTATTACGTTACCAGCCACTGGGCGCATCCCGAAAAAATAGTGTGCACGTTTCGCGTGTCCGGCAAACAGCCGGAATTGTGGGACGCAGTGACGGGCAAAATACGCGACGCAACGGCTTTCCACCAAGAGGACGGCCGCACGGTGGTTCCGTTGGAATTTGATCCTTGCGGCTCGATATTC
>CAISEZ010000015.1 GCA_903884535.1 uncultured Verrucomicrobia subdivision 3 bacterium | reverse complement strand
GACGGCGGCTGTCTTGGGTTGATCTACTGGGATCCAGTTTTCATCTGTGTGCCGGGCCAGGGTTGGGAAAATGGCGCGCGCAATGTCGTCGCCAACACGGCGCTCTTTGACTTCAACGGGCATGCGCTGCCGGCGTTGAAATCATTTGAATCCGGGAATAATTTCAAATCTGATCGAGTCGATTTAATGCCAACCAATACAACTCCGCCTTTGCCGGTTGCCGCGACGCTTGTGGATTCGCAAGCTACCCCAGAAGCTAGATTGCTGATGAATGATTTGGTCGCCGCTTATGGCAAGGTCACATGGTCGGGGCAGGCAGAACTAAATGAGGTGACCAATATTTTCAACCTGACGGGCCACAAACCGATTATTATTTGCGGTGACTTGATGAATTATTCGCCATCCAGCATCGCGTTTGGCGCGAAACCAGGCCAAATGGTTGAGTCTTATATCGCCATGCATAAACAAGGTCATGTTCTTTCCTTCTGCTGGCATTGGAATGCCCCGACGAATCTGCTGAATACGCCTGATCATAAGTGGTGGCGAGGATTCTACACCGACGCCACATCCTTTGATCTCGCAGCAGCCTTGGCAGATACTAATTCCACTGGATACCATTTGATCCTTCGCGACATTGATGCGATCGGAGGCCAATTAAAGAAATTATCCGACAAGCAAATTCCAGTTCTCTGGCGTCCATTGCATGAGGCGGAAGGCAAGTGGTTTTGGTGGGGAGCCAAAGGCCCGGAGCCATTTAAGAAACTCTGGCGGCTGATGTTCAACCGCCTGACTATTGATCACGGATTACATAACCTCATCTGGGTTCTGACCAATGATGATCCTGCCTGGTATCCCGGCGATGATGTCGTGGACATTATTGGAATAGACGCATATCCCAATGACCGAAGCGATCCATTGTCTGGTAGGTGGGAGGCCATGAAAGCTCGTTTTGATGGTAAAAAACTGATTGCTTTGACGGAATTCGGCGGCGTGCCGGACATTGAAAAGATGCACGAATTTGGCGTTTGGTTTTCTTATTTTTCTCCTTGGTCCGGGCCATACGGACCGACCTCCTCGCCGACAAACGCAGTGTTGCGTATCTATCAATCAAGCGAAGTTTTGACTTTAGACGGGGCCAGCAAAGTTCGCTAAACCTAATTATTATCGCCTCGGTTGGTGTGTGTGGATCCAGAGTTGCCGTGGTCGTAGCCATTCATGTTTAGCTAGCTCACAGCCTCACTGGCTGGGTGCGTCAGCCCAGCCGCCAACGGCGAGTTTGATCGTGGCCTCGGTAACCGACACGATTGACGGCATGGCCGCTGTGCTGGAAAAACTTGGCCATCCGGAAACCGTCGGTATCTGCCTCGACACCGGCAATTCATGGCTCGGCGGAGCCGAACCGCTGGATTATGTGAAGACCTTCGGCAAACGCATTCAGCATGTTCATTGGAAAGACATGCCCGAATCATGGCTGCCCAAGCGCGGAAAGATTTATGGTTGCGGCATGGGTGTGATTCCGCTGGGAGACGGCGTCGTCGGGATTCCCGCCATCGTGAAGGCGCTCAAGCAATCGGGCTTTGACGGCGCGACGACGCTGGAAATCTTCGGCGCGGACAATGTCAAACTTTCAGCAAAGCGACTGTCCGAGTGGTGGAGAGCCGCAGTCT
>CAISEZ010000014.1 GCA_903884535.1 uncultured Verrucomicrobia subdivision 3 bacterium | reverse complement strand
CCCGACCGGCGTGCGAACTGAAAGGATTCCAGCGGGTCGTCCTCGCGCCCGGCGCGAGCCAGGTTGTGAGCTTCAAGATCACCGCCGCCGAACTCGAATGTTACGGCGCGCGCTGCCGCTGGGAAGTCGAGCCGGGCGAATTTCGCCTCGGCCTTGGATTTGACTCCGCCGCTCCACTGCCGCTCAAGTTGACCGTTCTCGCGGATCAACTCGATAATTAACCGTGACTACCGAGAACGCATTTCCAACATTATGTATCCGATCATTACATGAGAGATTCGTTGCCTTTTGATCACCGTGCCCCAATCGGTTTCAAGCGTGCCGGTATGGCGTTGCTCTGCGCGCTGGTGCTGGCCGGTCCGGCTGTCATGGCCAACGATTTTCACAACCCGAACCCAACCACAACCATGAACGCAAGCGGTTATAACATTCAGTCATTGGAGACCAACGACATTGACCGTTTCATGGAGGCGATCGGAAAGATCAGCGTCCGCGATATCAAGCAGGGCTGGGGGCATGTGGTTCAAGACAAGGGACTCTTGGGCGGCTCACTCAAGATCAATGACCGCGTTTTCGGTTGGGGGCTTGCCGGGCACGCCGATAGTGAAATACAACTGAATTCGACTGTTCCATTGAAACGGATTTTAGGCTTCGTTGGAATCGAATCCAACCCGGCCACGCTCGAACATCAATCCAAGACGAAGGCCGTCTTTTCGATTGTCAGTGCCGCTGGAAAACTCTGGACCAGCGAACCGCTCGATCTCAACTCATCCGCGCAGAAATTTGATGTCGCACTGGACGGTCAAAAAGAGCTGACGCTGTGCGCCGTCGCCGACACGCCCTCGAAGCAGGGGCATATTAACTGGGGCGAACTCTGCGCCGAGACGATGGATGGCCAGATGGTGCGGATTGGCGCATCGGGTGAACTTTCCCTCTCCGGTTTTCTGCCCATGGACTTCAAGGTTGGTGATGAATCCATGCAGGATTTCATCCTGCGCTGCGGACTGGAACGGCGCGAAAGCGGCGGGGAAGTCCTCTTCACTTCCCGCGATCCTAAAACGGGATTGGCCTTGGAGTTCACCTTGAAAAAGGAGAAGGATTTTCCTGTCTGCGAATGGCGCATTCGTTTCAAGAATGAAGGCAAGACGCCGACGCCGGTCCTGCATGATGTCAAATCTCTTTCCCTCGGCCGCGAAAATCGGGGCGATTCGATTCTCCTTCGGGGACGGGGCGCATGCAACTTGGATTCCTATCCGTTTATTGGCGAAATTTTCCGTTATAGCTTTCTGCCGGTTCGGGATGATGTGGTCAGGAGCAGTGACATCGTATTCGGCTCAAGCGGCGGCCGCAGTTCCGATCCTTGGCTGCCATTTTTTAACTTGAAGCCGCCGGGTGACGGGGGATTTGTCTTTGCAATTGGCTGGTCCGGCCAATGGCGGGCGAGGGTGACGCAAACCGGCATTGAGGCCGGTCTAGAGCATTTGAACACGAAACTACTGCCGGGCGAAAGCATCACGCTTCCATCCATCTACATGCTCCGGTATGCGGGCGGCGAGCTGATGCGGGGCAACAATATTCTGCGCCGGTTTTTGCGGGAGAGAATCGCCCCGCAATACGACGGCAAGCCGATCGTCCCACCGGCGTCGGCCGGATATTGGGGCGGCATGCCCGAGCCGCAGCATCTTGAACGCATCGCCCGCATCGTCGAAAAGAAAATACCCTTTGACGTCTATTGGATTGACGCCGGCTGGTTCGGCGTCGAGAAACCGGGCGAGCCGGAAGACGTGATGACCGATTGGGGTGTCAACGCGGGGAACTGGAATTTTCATCCCAAACGCTGGCCCAATGGGTTGGGCAAAGTTTCCGAGGCGGTTCAAAAGACTTCGATGAAATTGTTGCTCTGGGTGGAGCCTGAACGCGCAATCTACGGCACGCGTCTGCCCGCGGAACATCCGGACTGGTATCTCGGAGAGAAAAAGCCGGGCGCGACGCTGCTCCTCAATCTCGGCAATCCCGAAGCGCGCGACTGGGCGATCCAATTCGTCTCCGGGATGATCGAAAAAGAGCGGCTCGATGTATACCGCCAGGATTTCAACTTAGAACCGCTTCCCTACTGGCGTGCCAATGACGCACCCGACCGCCAGGGGATCACCGAGATTAAGCACATCGAGGGGCTTTATCAATTTTGGGGCGAGCTCAGGAGACGTTTCCCTAAGCTGATTATTGATAACTGCGCCAGCGGCGGGCGGCGGATCGACATCGAACTGCTGCGCCTGAGCGTTCCACTCTGGGCCAGCGACATGCAATGCCAAGAATTCAATCCGGATTACAACCAGACACAGGTCTCCGGGCTCTCGCATTGGATTCCGTTCTTCGCATTTGGAACCCAGAACGAAAAAGGGGCAGACATCTACACTTTCCGCAGCGCCATGGCCGCCGGGATTACCGTGCCGTCCGGCGGACTCGCCGCCGCAACTACTCCGGGTAGTTGGCCGGTTCCCGGTGTCGATTATCCGGATGAATGGTTAAGAGAATGTCTGGAAGAATTTCACAAGGTCAAAGATTGCATGTCCGGTGATTTCTACCAACTGTCCGGGGAAGTCTCTCTTTCTCCAAAGGTCTGGAGCAGTTCGGAATATTACCGACCGGATATCGGTCGGGGTGTCGTGTTTGTCTTTCGCCGGCCGGAAGCAGATTATTTGTCTGCCTCCATCAGGCTGCAGGGTCTGGAGCCGGGGGCGAGTTACACAATCCAAGACTTCGACTCCAAGCGCAGTTGGAGCGAAACTGGGAATACTCTCATGCAGCGAGGAATCCGCGTCGAACTGCCGGAACCCCGCTCCAGCAGGCTCTTTTTTCTGCAAAAGGCCGGTGAACCAAAAGATCGCATCTTAGAAAAAAAATGAATTCAAAAACAAAAGTAAAAAAATCGCTGACGCGCTATTTGCACCTTGGTGGGCTGGATGTCAGCCTGCAATTCTTTGCGAATATTCTATGTCGGACACTTCGCTTTGGTTGGGCGTGGGCCATCTCCGCCGCCATATTGTGCGGCATACTTTTCGCCCCGCCTGTATTCGCTACCGAACAGGCAACTGGCTGGGGTGCTCTCGTTGCGCCGGACAATTCGCTGTCCTTTATGTTTTTGCGCGGAGGGGAAAAAGTGTTCACGACCGCCCTGGGCGGTTGGGGCCCAAACTGGGGCTGGACGGATTTTCGTTCCACTGAAAAGGCTACCGGCGATGAGTTGGTGCTCACCGCTCCGTTCGTGGCCAGCCAAGCGTCCGGTCAGGTCATCCAACTCAAACAGCGCGTTTGGAAAAGCGGTGACCAGGATGTTTCCATGGTGTTCGAGCTTTCCGCCACCAACGATGTCCCGCTGACCATGCTCATCGCGGGCGTCGGCTTTGAGGAAAAGTTTCAGGATGGTGACATTCTTTTCAAGCACGCGGACGGCAGCGAGGGCAAGCTGCCCTTGAGTATTGGCGGTCCGGGCCAGCAGCCCGCAACCAAAACGCTGGTCTTTCGTTCCAAGACGCTCGGCGATTTCACCGCGACGCTCAGCCCGCCGCTGCCGGTGGCCTATCACGAAACGCTGCGCATCCAGCTTGCGGCGGAGTTGTTCAAGGCCGGCAAGAAATCCGTTACCATCACTTTTCATTTGCCCGGCGCGGTGAAGTTGCTGGCAAAGCAATCGGACATTGATCAGCTCGCCAAAGTGTTGCCGGGCGCAGACTGGTTTCCCGTGACGGCCACCAGCGATGTGAGGCCGAGCGTGATTGGGTTCGAAGACTGGCTGGACCAGCCGGCCGGCAAACACGGCGGGGTGCGGATGGTGGGCGACCACTTCGAATTCGCCGACCAAACGCCGGTGAAATTCTGGGGTGTCAATTTGGCCAACGCCCTCTGCGCTCCCGAGAAGCCGCAGGCCGAATTCACCGCCGCGCGTTTCGCCAAATTTGGCGTCAACGCCGTTCGCCTCCACAAGTTCACCGGCGTCGGCTGGGAAGGCATCGGCGACGAGAACGACGCGACCAAAATGACTGCGGCGGGTTTGGATCGGCTAGATTACTTCGCCAATGAGCTTGCGAAGCGTGGCGTTTATTACGGCTGGTCGCACACGTATCACTTCCGGCCCAAACCCGCGAACAAAGACCGGCTGCTGGCGTATGACGAAATCATGAAGAATGACGGCAGCGACACCTATGGCCTTATCAACTGGGCTGAGGACTGCCAGGATTTGCTGATTGAGACGGTGGTGAAACTCCTCCAGCACAAGAATCCTTATACTGGAAAAACCTACGCGGAAGATCCGGCGCTGGCCTACATCGAGTTGCAAAACGAGGATGACATTTTTTTCTACACGACCGGCAACCTCTTTGACAAATTTCCCACTTACAAAAAGAACTTGATGGAACGCTACGCCGTCTGGTTGCAGAATAAATATCAGAGCCAGGCCGGCCTCAAAGCAGCTTGGGGCGACGCGTTGCAGCCGGACGAGACGCTCGCGGCGAGGAACATCGGCATTCATTCGCAGGTTTGGGAAATGAGCGAAGACGGTTTGAAGGACAAATCGGGCGGTATCCGGCAGCGTTTGCTCGACAACGCCGCGTTTTTCCATGCGGTGCAAAACGCTTTTTACACCAAGTTCGTCAAAGCCATCCGCGCGACGGGTTACGCCGGGCCGCTGTGCGGTTCGCCGTGGCAAGCGCCTTCGGGATTGCCGCATTACTACAATCTCAAGTCGGATTACGAAGTCGGCTACATTGACCGCCATAATTATTTCGGCGGAAAACTCAATGACACGATGATGAACCAGCCCGGCGGCGGCAATTTGTCCACCGGCTTGCAACAGGTGGAAGGCCGGCCGTTCGGGATTTCCGAGTGGATTCATGAATATCCGTCACTTTACAGCACGGAAGGCCCGGCCATCTTTGCGGCCTATGGCATGGGCTTGCAGGGCTGGAGTTCTTCCTATGAGTTCCAGTCGGCGCTGATTCCGGGCAGCTTCAGTGACCTCGTGGGCAAACTGCCGTGGGGCGTGTGGAACACCGATGTGCCGACCCAAATCGGCCAATATCCCGCCTTGGCGCGGATGATCATGCGCGGCGATGTGAAGGAGGGCGAAGTCATCGGCGTGCGGAAAATCAGCCCGTCAAATTTGGCTCAGGGCAAATTCAATTTTTCGGACAAGGTCGTGCAGCAGGGCGATGTGAAAACCTTCACCGGCAACACTCCGCCCACCGCGCTGGCTGCCGGACGACTGCTGGTGAAATTCACGGACAAAGATGAAGCGTCGGTGTTCCCGGACATGACAAAATTCGACCGGAACAAAACCATCGTCTCCAGCACAAAGCAGTTGGCGTGGGATTATTCGGGGAAAGGCTACTTCACGGTGAATACCGAAGGCACGAAAGCCGTGGTGGGGTTTGCGCAGGACAAGCAGCTCGGATTGGGCGGCTATAAATTCACCGTGCGCAGTCCGTATGTTTCACTCTTCCTCACCAGTCTGGAGAAGAGGAAAAATCTTTCCGAAACAAAAACCGCGTTGCTCACCGCCGTGGCGCGCAATAGCAACAGCGGCTATAAAATTCTCAGCGTGGACAACCGGATGCTGGACAACGGCACAGCACCGATCCTGCTTGAACCGGTGAAGGCCGCCATCACCTGCGGTCGCGCCGTCGCCGCCGTGAACATCCTCGACCACGACGGCCAGCGCACAGGCCGGACGCTGCCGGTGGACCACAACCGTTTTGAAATAGATAGCGGCAAGGAGAAGACCATTTACTACGAGGTGGTTTTCCAATGATTCCACCAAGGCAAACCCATGACTGAAACATTTTCCACCCCGCCGCTGCCGATCCTAACCCAGGAAAAGCACATCCGCCGGTGGTGGATTGTGCTGATTAACGTGTCGTGGTTCATCAGCCTCTACACGATGTTCGTGTTGGGCGCTGTTCTTCCATTCACCCTGCGGCGTTTCACGGACGACACGCGGGTGATCGCGTTGGTGACGAGCGTCGGACTTTGGTTCGGCATCGTGCTCGGACCGATTGTCAACTACACCAGCGACCGCATCTGGACGCGGCTGGGCCGGCGGCGGCCGTTCATGATGGTGGCCGCATGCGGTTCGTTGCTGGCGACGCTTTGCATTCCGTTTGCGCCGGCGTTGACGCCCTTGATTCTCCTCGTGGTTGTCAGTTCCATCCTCGGCGATGTCGGCAGCACGATTGAACCGCTCTGGCTCGAAGTCGTCCCGCCCAATCAGCGCGGCCAGGGCATGTCGATCCGGATTCTGGCCATCAACATGGCGTCGTTGTTGTTTTTCCAGGTGATGTTCGCACAAATGGATCATGTCTTTCATCTGCCGGGCGGGCTGCAAATCAGCGGCGAACAGTGCTGCTATCTGAGCGCGGCCCTGCTGCAAATGATTTGGCTGGCCATTCTTGCTTTTCTTATTCGCGAGGTTCGTCCGGAAGGCATTCATTTACGTCGCCGGGGCGAGATCCGTTCGGAACATTTGATTGGCTACATCAAAAACACGCTCGGTGAAACGCGCTGGTGGCATTACCTGCTGATTAGTCCGCTGCCCGCGCCGTGGTTGCTGCGTTGGAGTTTGCGTCCGGGTTTTGCCTGGTTGAGCCTGTTGCTATTTCCGTGCGCTTATCTGGTGCGCTTCTTTCAGGATGTCTTCACCGATAAACGCTGGTGGTGGGTCTATCTGTTTTATGTCACCGGCACTTTTGTGCAGCCCATCGGCACGTTCAGCAATCTCATGCTGGTCGAACAATTTCACTACACCAAACCCAGCATCGCCCTCACCGGTCTGCCCATCATGATTCTGGCCAACGCGATGGTGATGCCGTTCATGGCGTGGTATGCCGACCGGTTAAAACGCTTCAATCCATGGCTGCTGCTCGGCGTCATTCTCGGCAGCGCCGGGGCGATCGTCAAAGTCATTGGGCTGTGGCCGAATCTGGCGAAGGTGGATTTGCCACCGTTCTGGGCGATGATGGCGCTCGCAATTCTGGCTACGCTCGGCAGTGG
>CAISEZ010000013.1 GCA_903884535.1 uncultured Verrucomicrobia subdivision 3 bacterium | reverse complement strand
GCCTATAAGGAACGAGCTGGACTGTATTCGCGCCTGCCTGAGGATCGAGGAGGTGAAAAGCAGGCTGTAGCCGACTATTCTCATTGTCTGGAGTTGAAATCAAATGATGTTGGTTCTCTTCTCATGCGTGCGGACTCATACGAAAAATTGCGAGAATATGACAAATCTATAGCCGATTATACGACGATTATTGAAAGTATAAATCAAAATACTGCTGATTTTTCCAATGTTTACATGGGCAACAACACAGACAAGAGTTATTGGATCGCAAGCGCCTACACCATGCGAGCGCAAATTTATAAAGTCGACAAACATGACTATTCAAGTGCGATTGCAGATTATACAGCGACTATTCAGTTAAACCCCATTTCTCCAAACTCATACCGTTCACGAGGTGAATGCTATCAAGCCATTGGCGAGACAGCGAAGGCTCAACAAGATTTTGCAATTGAGCCGAAACGCTAGTTTTAAAACGCCTTCGCCGCGATGTCGCGGCGGAAGTGCGCTCCGTCCGTCCGCACCGTCCGTTCCCAAAGCGCCAGAGGGCTGGCGCACTCCAGGACGCTGCGCGCGGTTCGTGCGCCGCCGGCATTCGCGCCAGCGTCTTGGAGTGCGGCGGTCCTCCGCCGCTCTTATTTGTGGAGACGACGTGAGGAGTCTCTATAAAACCCCGTTCGCGTATTTCGTTTGGTTCGCGGTCAGGAAGATTTGAGTCTCGTCACCTCGACTCCTACAAAGCCTTCGCCGCGATGTCGCGGCGGAACTGCGCGCCGTCGAAATGGATTTTTTCCACGGCGGCATAGGCGGCGGCTTGCGCGGCTTTCAAATCCTGGCCCAGCGCCGTCACGCCGAGCACGCGCCCGCCGTTCGTGACGATTTCATTGCCATTTTTTGCGGTGCCGGCATGGAAAACTTTCGTGTGCGGCAACGCGTTCGCGGCGTCGAGGCCGGTGATGATTTTTCCTTTCGGATAATTTCCCGGATAACCGCCGCTGGCCATCACCACGCACACGCTCGCCGCCGGTTTCCATTTCAATTCAATTTTGTCGAGCGTGCCGTTCACGCTCGCGTCGAGCAGTTCCACGAGATCGTTTTCCAAGCGCGTCAGATACACTTGCGTCTCCGGGTCGCCGAAGCGCGCGTTGAATTCCAAAACTTTCGGGCCGGCTTTTGTGAGCATCACGCCGGGATAAAGCAGGCCGCGAAAATCAATTTTTTCCTCATGGCAGCCGCGCATGAAGGGATCAAGGATTTTTCTGGCGGTGTCGGCGAGTTGCGCGTCCGTCAAAAATGGCGTCGGCGAATAGGTGCCCATGCCGCCGGTGTTCAGGCCCAGGTCGCCGTCGAGCGCGCGTTTGTGATCCTGCGAGGTCGGGAAAATCTTCGCGGTTTTGCCGTCGCACAAGGCGTGCAGGGAAACCTCCGTGCCTTCGAGGAATTCCTGGATGACCACGTTCGCGCCCGCCGAGCCAAACGCCTTGCTCACCATGATTTCGTCCACGGCCTTTTCCGCCTCGGCCCGGTTGGTGCAAATCAAGACGCCTTTGCCGAGCGCCAAGCCGTCGGCCTTGACCACGCACTTACCGCCGAGCGTGGCGCAAAAGGCCTTGGCCGGCCCGGCCTCGGAAAAAGTTCCGGCCGCCGCGGTCGGGATGCCGTATTTCTCCATGAACTTCTGCGAAAAAACTTTGGAGGACTCGAACTGCGCCGCCTTTTCATTTACGCCCCAGATGCGCAAACCCTGCCGCTGAAACCAGTCCACGATGCCGAGCGCCAGCGGATTGTCCGGACCGACGACGGTGAGGTCGGGCTTCTGCTCCAGCGCGAACATCAGCAACTGCGGAATGTTTTCCGCGCCGATATTCACGCACTCGACGAGCGCGCCATTGCTGGCGAGCCGCTCTTGGGCGATGCCGGCGTTGCCCGGCGCGCACCACATTTGCGTGGCGTGCGGCGACTGTGCGAGTTTCCAGACGAGGGCGTGTTCGCGGCCGCCGGAACCGATGACCAAAATTTTCATGCGCGCAAATTCAAGCAGGAAGCGGGACCGGAATAAATCAATTTCAATGGCCGGCGGTCGTCGCCTCTGGCTGAAGTTCAATTTCCACGGTCAAACTGCCGGTGGCGGGCACGGTCGTGCTGACCGCGAGAATGCGCGCGTTTGGATTGGGCTGGTTTACGCCGTCGTCGGGCGGCTGGGCGCTGGCAATTTCAAAAGTGGCGCCGGCCGGCGAAATTATTTTTGCGGAAAGCATTTTGCCGGACTCGCGAAGCGTGGCCTGGTTATTGTTCACGGTGATATTTGCGCGCGTGACCATTTGCCAGCGCACGGCCAAACCGGGTTTGGCACCGGCGATTTCATCGCGCACGGTCACCGTTTTATTTGCGCCGACCGAAAATTGCCGCACCACGCTGCTCGCTTGGCCGGCGAAAATTTTCGAGAGATCCACCGTCGCCGCGTGTTTGTTAAACGCGGTGATGCGTGCTTCGCCGGCCACGTTGTGCAACTGGCCGCCAAGCGTGAGCGTGCTGTGGCTAAAATTATTCAGGCGATAAACGCGCCAGCGGTCGCCGGTCTGGGCCTCGCTCCACAAGTTCCAGCCTTTGGATTCGATGGACAAATATTCCTGCGATCCGAGGTCGCACGCCCAGCGCACGCCGTCGGCATCCAGCACAAACGAACCGGCGTCCATGTGCGCGTGGCTGATTTGGGCTGAGCCGCCTTTGAAAGCGAGAAACAGCGCATTGGTGTCCGTCCATGAACTGCGGAAAACGCCGACCGGATTCGGGCCGCCGCCGTGCCACGCGAGCGGCAGCGCGGGCGGCGGAATTTCTGGCGGCAGGCCGGCGGTCCAGATGGCGAGCAAGGGAAAAAAGCGGTCTGTTTCGGAATCTTTGCGCGGAGTGACCAGTCTTTCCCGCAACAACTGCTTCTGAAAATAAACCAGTGACGGCTGGTTTAATTTTTGCGCGAACCAAAACAGTGCCGGATTAAAAGCCGCGCTGTCGCCGCCGTCGGAAAAATTAAACGGCCGGCCGGTCGGTCCGGTCTGCTCCTGAAGCGTGGCCGCGCTGGTGAGAAACCCCGGACTGGCGGACAGATTCCAATCGGTGCCCAGCGCGGTTTGCAGCGCGGACAGCAACAGCACTTGATACGTCGTGCCGTAATTCCAATAGCCCGGCCCTTCGGGATAAATGCCGTCGGGCGCATAGGGCTTGAGGCCGTTCCGATTGTTTTTTTGCGCAAGGGTGAGCAGTTCGCGTGCAATTTTCGGATTTTCATCGGCAATAGCCAGCGCGCCGAGCGTGAGGCCGCCAAAACAAACCTGATTCCAATTGTTGGCGGTGGTCTGCCACGAGTTGTGCGGCAGCAGCCCGGGCTTGATCCCTTTTTCCAAAATGGCCTGACGGAGCGTGGCGCGTGTGGCGGCGGGCAGCGCGTCGAACAGCCAGTCGTAGCCGAGCGCCAGCGCGGCGGTCATTTCCGCGACGTCGAGAAAATGCGGCGGATTCCAATCCTTGAACGCGGCGAGGTCCAGCAGTTCGGTTTGGGCGCGGTCGAGAAAAACTTTTTCGCCGGTCAACCGGTAGGCGAAGCTCCAGAGTTCAACACGCCGCAGCGCCTCGCGCGAAACCGCCAGCAACCGCTTGCCGTCTTTTTTGTAAACCAGCGGCGGCGCGCTCAAACAATCGCGCGCCTCGGTCACGGTCTTGGCGAGAATCGCCGCCACCTCGTCATCATTCGTGCGCCGGGCACGCAAATTGTGCCAGTCGGCGGCGGTGAGCAGCAATCGCGGATGTTCCGGCCGCAGGTTGGCCAAAATATCCGGCGATGCCGCATCCGCCGCGCGCCCGGAAAAGCACGCCAGCCAGCCGAGACACAACAGCAGTTTTAATTTCATGGAATTTATTCGAGTCCGAAGTTCAGGGTTTTTTCCGCGCCGCGTTTCACGGCCAGCACGACGGTTTTGTCGCCGTAACGCACGCGGCAGTTGCCGTCGCCACTGACGTTTTTGATCGTCGCGGCCACCAGTTTGCCCGCGTTCCATTCGAGGCTGACTTCGTAACCGCCACGTGCGCGCAGGCCGGAAATTTTTCCCGCCGGCCAGGTTTGCGGCAGCGCCGGCAGCAGTTCGATTTCGCCGGCCTGCGATTGCACCAGCATTTCCGCAATGGCCGCCGTGCCGCCGAAATTGCCGTCAATCTGGAATGGCGGATGCGCATCAAACAAATTCGGATAACAGCCGCCCGTCCACGGAACGCCGCTGGCGCTTTTGCCCGCCGCCGGCTTGATGAGATTTTGCAGCATCACAAACGCATGGTCGCCGTCGTGCAGCCGCGCCCACATGCCCATGCGGAACGCGGTCGCCCAGCCGGTGCTTTCATCACCGCGCGCGATCAAAGTTTTCTTCGCCGCCTCGGCCAGGTTGGGCGTGGCCGTCAAAGAAATTTCGTTGCCGGGATAAAGTCCCCACAAATGCGAAGTGTGCCGGTGGTGCGGGTCCTGTTCGGGATATTCCTGCAACCATTCCATCACGCGCCCGTCGCTGCCAATTTGCGTCGGCGGCAGGCGATCGCGTTTCGCCAGCAGCTCGGCGGCAAAATTATTGTCCGTGCCGAGAATTTCCGAACTCTCGATGCACGCGCCAAAAAGAAAACGCAACAACTGGTTGTCCATCGTCGGGCCGAGGCAGATATGCGCCGGCTTGCCGTCCGGCATGAGAAACGCGTTTTCCGGCGAGTTCGCCGGCGCGGTCACGAGCCAGTGGTGCGTCGGTTCCTCGATCAGCATGTCGCTGTAAAATTCCGCCGCGCCGCGCAGCACCGGATAAATTTCGCGCAGATATTTTTTGTCGCCGGTGAACTTCCAGTGTTCCCACAAATTCTGGCACAACCACGCGCTGTCGCTGGCGGTCGCGCCCCACGCCGCGCTTTCGCCGGGCGACGTGAAATCCCAGGCATTCGCCAGCACATGCGCCACCCAGCCGCGCGCGTGGTAATAATTTGTCGCCGTCTTCGTGCCGTTCGCCTGCAACGATTCGATATAGCCGAAGAGCGGTTCGTTCAGTTCGCCCATGTTGCAGACGTCCGCCGGCCAGTAAATCATCTGCAAATTGATGTTCAAATGGTAGTCCGCGCCCCACGGCGGCGACACGGTGTCGGCCCACAAGCCCTGCAAATTCGCCGGCATGCCGCCGGGGCGCGACGACGAAATCAGCAGGTAGCGGCCAAAATTAAAATACAAAACGGCCAGCGCCGGATCGTTCGCCAAATCTTTCGCGGCGATGCGTTCCGGTGTCGGCTTTGTGGAGATTTCCGAATTCACTGCCGGCAGTTCCAGATTCACGCGGTTGAAATAATTTCGGTAATCGGCGACGTGCGCCGCCAGCAGCTTGGAAAATGTTTTCTTCGCGGCGCGTTTCAAATCGTTTGCCGCTGCCGCCGCGACATCGCGCCGGCTGATTTTGGCGAACCGCTCATAATCCGTCGCCGCCGTCACTAGCAATAAAACCTCATCCGCGCCGTCCACGGAAATTTTTCCATCCGCCGCGGAACTTTTCCCGCCGGTGTTTAACACCTTCAGGCGCGCGGCGTATTTCACACCGTCGCCGCCCGCGCCGTTGGTCATCGCGCCGGACATGAGTAGTTCATTTTTGCCGGCGATTTCCGTTTTGAACCGCTCCGGACGATCCAGCGTTGCGTCAAAATTAATCCGCCCTTTTTTGTCCGCCGTGAGCCGGACGACCACGGCCTGATCCGGCGCGCTCACAAAAATTTCGCGGACAAATTTCACGCCGCCGCGAGAAAATTCCGTGCGGGCCGTGGCCATGATCAAATCCAGTTTGCGCCGGTAATCAGTCGCGGCATTTGTGTCCGCGAAATGAAAATTTAGCCGCAGATCGCCGAGCAATTCATACGAGCCGTAGGGCAGATTGGCGCTGCGGCCATTGCCCGAGCCGCGCCCGGCGCAGGTGAAATTATGGTTCACCAGATATTCCGCCTCATGGTTTTTCCCCGCGAGCAGCAGTTGGCGGATTTCCGGCAGCGCCGCGGCCGCATTCGTGCGATCGGCGTTCTGCACCGACCCGGACCAGAGCGAATCCTCGTTTAGCGCGATGCGTTCGTTCTCGATGCCGCCAAAATCCATCGCCCCAAGCCGCCCGTTGCCGAGCGGCAGTGACTCGGTGAAAACCTTCGCCGGCTGATCCAGCCAGATCGTCGTGTCGGGCGCAGCGGCGAAAGCCGCCGCCGCCGTGGTGATCGCAATGATGGTCAGGATTTTTTTCATGCGGGTTATTTTTTGGACGCAACCTGATTGACGATGACCACCGACTGAAGTTTCAGTAAGGTTTTGTCGGCACCAAAATCGGGGCGGGCTTTCGGCTCGAGAAAAATCGGCGCATCCTGGCGCAACGGCAGGATTTCCAACTGCAAATCGCCGTTCAAAATCTCCGGCGCGCAGCGGTTCAAGCCGAGGTCAAACTCGCGGCCGCAGTAAAAATTGTCCTCGATCAATTTGCCGTTGAGCGTCAGCCGCGCGACATCGCCGACGTAACGAATCCGCAAAATCGGATGCGATCCCAAATCCAGTTTTTGTGGTAGCTTGATTTTCCAAATCGCCGCGTTCGTGAAATCCGCATCGTTCGGTGCGATGGCGATGTGCGATTTGCCGCCACTCAATGGGACCTCTCGCGCCGGACCGGCGGACTGGAGCAATTCGGTTTTGACCTTCAGGGTTGAGTTCTTTGGAGCTTTCTCAAAAACGGCTTGGCCCGCGTCATCTTTTCGCAACGCCAGCGAATCCGCTTCGTCCAGCAACACAATCCGGATTTCGCCGCCGGCTTTGGTTTGCAATTTGATCATCGCGCGCCGGCCCGGCTTCACGTTTTTGAAAACGGTTGGCGCGTCGGTGCCGCCCGCCACGGTTTGCGGGTCGAACGCAAACTCGGCCTGCACGCCGGGCGTCTCGGCGAAGAAAAAAGTTTGGGCCGTGCCATCATCCGTGGTGCAGATCGGCTGCGCGGTGGCGTAAATCAATATCGCGCCGCCGAGGTTGAGATTGAACGGCCAGAAGAAAAATTCGTCCGCCGGAATCGTCACCGGTTTGGCGGGGAAAACCAGTTCGCCGCCGGGCAAATTCAATTTGAACTGCACATCCTTTTTCGCTGGCAGCGGCTGGAGGCGCTGGTAATTGTTCACATAAACGTAGCCGTGGTTGCCATCTGAACGCACGGCCCAGCGAAGCGTGGCAAAATCCGTTTTATTCGTTGGACGCAAATCCGGCAGCGTCGTCGGCATTTGCGCGAGCGGCGCGCCGAAGTCGTGGAGAAACAAGTGCAGCCGGCGCAGCCAATAATATTGCGGGTTGACCTGGCCGAACTCGCCAAGCGGCGCATTGAAATCGTAAGATTTCACGGGGAGATCGTTCGGATAGCCAGTCGCCTGTGACTCCTGCAATGTTGAGAGTTTGCCTTCGGGATTCTGGCCGCCGTGATACATGTAATAGCCCAGCAGGCTGCTGCCGCCGCCGAGCTGCGTCAGCACCACCGCCTCGACATCGCGCGGATCGTAATTGATGCGGCGGTGATACGACGCGGGCATTCCGCCGCCGACTTCGCAGGTGAGGTGCGGATATTTTTCCGTGCCGGCGGTGTCGCCGTCCTGGTTTTTCTTCAACGTGTCGTTGCCAATGCCGGCGTCGGTGCGCGTGATTTTGAAGGTGAAATTCTCCCAATCATCGCCATCCATCGGCTTGATGCTTCGGCTCCAGAATCCATCCGGGTAAGCGCCGAACAACGGCAGCAGTTCGCCCAGCGGCACGGGCGAGCGCATCGCGGGCCAGCCGGTCTTGATGTAAAGCGGCACGTCGAGGCCGGCTTCAATCGCGAGTTTCTTCAATGCCATCAGGTAATTCGGCGAGCCGCCAAATTCATTGTCCACCTGGATGCCGATGACCGGGCCGCCGACTTTCCACAATTCGCCTTGAAGCTGCTTGGAGATTTCGCCGTAAAGAATTTTCGTTGCCGCGAGAAAATTGGTGTCCGTCGAGCGCAGCTTCCAATCCTTGTGCGCCACCATCCAGTCGGGAAAACCGCCGTTGCGGACTTCGCCGTGGCACCAGGGGCCGCAGCGGACGATGACTTTCAAACCAAGCTCGTTGCACGTCTGCAAAAACTTTTTCAAGTCGCGCTGGCCGCTCCAATCCCACTTGCCTTCAATCTCCTCGTGGTGAATCCAGAAAACATAAGTTGCCACGATGTCCACGCCGCCGGCTTTCATTTTCAATAGCTCATCGCGCCACTCGGCCTGCGGCACGCGGGCATAGTGCATTTCGCCCATCACGGGAAATACCGGCTGGCCATCAAATAGCAAACTGCGGCTGTTCACGCCGATTTCGTGGCCGGCGGGATTTTTATTTGAGCCGAGTTTAAAATAGCCGGACTCGGCCGGCGGCGGCGTTTGAATCGTGGCGGAAACTTCTTCGGCGCGGATGGAAAACATCAGGCTCGCGCAGACCCCAACGAGCAGCAGTGTGGCAAAACGGGAATTCATTTCCCGCAGATTACGCGGACAAAGCGGATTTGGAATCCAAAATCTGCTGCCAATTCTGGGGATAATGCCTCGGAAATTTTCAGGCGGAATCCGACAACAATTTTTTGAAGTTTGGGTTCGCCAGAAGCTTGCTCCCCAAAAAATGTGGGTGGCCGGGCGCAAGCCCCTTTACTTTCACCAGCCGGTCGCGCATTTTTTTGGCACATGAAAAAGTGCGCGATTTTATTTGTCGCCGTCAGCTGCCTCGTCGCGGCTGGCCGGGCGGCGGATACGGAGGTTTCATTGGTGGAAACCAATGTGCTGCGAGTGCGCGTGAACCGGTTGACGGAAAATTTTGCGGCCCAGCTCCGCGCTGCCACGCCCAGCAACGACGTCATCGGCCGCATCCTCGACCTGCGCGCCGCCAGCGGCGACCCCGATGCGGCGGCGCTGGCGATAAATTGTTTTTCCGGCAACAAACCACCGCTGGTTATTTTGGTGGACAGCCAGACGGACGGCGCGGCGGCGGCTTTGGCCAAGCAGTTGCGCACGGCGCGCGCCGGCGTGGTCATCGGCAGTTCGGATGGCCAGGTCCAGCCGGACATCGCCGTGGCCGGTCGCGCCGCTGACGAAAAAATATTTCTGCAAAATCCCTACGCCACGATTCCGACCAATCCCGCCAGCACGCTGTCCGCGACGAACGAACTGCTGCCGTATGTGGATCACACCAGCGAGGCGGAACTGGTCCGCAAGCGGGTGAAGGACGGCGAGGATGCCAGCGACGCCACCAATTCGCCCCGCGCCGAACCCGCGCAGCCCATCCTTCGCGATCCGGTGCTGGCGCGGGCGGTGGATTTGCTGAAAGCGCTGGCCATCCTGCATCCGGCCCGCGATTGATTTCGCATTGACGATTCGCCTCCAGCCAACGACCATTTACGTCCGCGTTTTTATTGATGAAGACGATTTTATTTCTCTGCACCGGGAACATTTGCCGCAGCCCCATGGCTGAAGGGCTTTTTCGCAATGCCGTCAAAGGCCGCGGCGATTTCCGCATTCTTTCCGCCGGCCTCGGCGCGGTGGACGGCCAGCCGCCGACGAATCATTCGGTCACGGCGATGAAGGAAATCGGCATTGATATTGCGCATCAGCGCAGCCGCGCGCTGACGGCTGAACTCGTGCGCTCGGCGGATTATATTTTCGGCATGACGCACAGCCACGTGGACACGGTGGCGCTGCTGTATCCGTCGGCGGCGGAAAAAACCTTTTTGCTGCGCGAATTTGACGAGACGTTGGAGCCTTACGAAAAAGACATCAGCGATCCCATCGGCAGCTCGTATCACGTTTATGTGGATTGCCGCGATCAGATTGAGCAAGGCATCGTCACGCTTTTGAAATTTATGGAACAACACAATGTTTTGCCCGCCACGCGCGGCGAGGCCATCACGGCCACGGCCAATTTTGCGCTCGGCGCCGATCACGGCGGTTTCGAGCTGAAAGAAATTCTCAAAGCCTATTTGCGCGAACGCGGTTTGAGCGTCACGGATTTCGGTGCCAAATCCCCGGACCCGGCGGATGATTATCCCGACTTCGCGCTGCCGGTCGCCAATGCCGTCGCCGCCGGCCAGGCGGAATCCGGTTTGCTCATTTGCACCAGCGGCGTCGG
Source organism: uncultured Verrucomicrobia subdivision 3 bacterium (assembly GCA_903884535.1). GTDB lineage: Bacteria > Verrucomicrobiota > Verrucomicrobiia > Limisphaerales > UBA11358 > UBA11358. The sequence continues at coordinate 37,345 of CAISEZ010000013.1, read as the reverse complement.
CGTCTGCATTACCGCGAATAAAGTGGCCGGTGTCCGCGCCGCGCTGATTAGTGACGTCGAAACCGCGGCGCTCTGCCGCCAGCACAACGACGTGAACACGATTTGTCTCGCCGGCGCAAAAACGTCGCCGGAACTCGCCAAGAAAATTCTCGACGCATTTATCGGCGCGAGATTTGAGGGCGGTCGCCATGAACGCCGCGTGCGCAAAATGGATTCTCGCCTCGCGCCCGCCGCGCTGCGATTGCGCAATGTGGATTCGCTCGTCGCCGAAGCCATCGAGCATGAACGCGTGCGCCAGCAGGAAAACATCGAGCTGATCGCCAGCGAAAATTTCACCAGTCCGGCCGTGATGGAAGCCCAAGGCTCGGTGCTGACTAACAAATACGCCGAAGGCTATCCGAAAAAGCGCTGGTATGGCGGCTGCGAGAACATTGACACCATTGAGCAAATGGCGATTGACCGCGCGAAAAAACTGTTCGGCGCGGAACACGCCAACGTGCAGCCGCACTCCGGCTCCGGCGCGAACATGGCGGTTTATTTTTCCGTGCTGAAACCCGGCGACAAGATGCTGACGATGGATTTGAGCCATGGCGGTCATCTGACGCATGGCAACAAGGCGAATTTCTCCGGCAAATTTTTCGAGATCGTCCACTACGGCGTGAACAAGGAAACCGAGCGGATCGATTACGACCAGATCGCCGCGATGGCGCGTGAACACAAGCCGAAGATGATCACCATCGGCGCGAGCGCGTATCCGCGGATCATTGATTTCAAGCGCATGGGCGAAATCGCCCGCGAAGTCGGCGCGTATTTGCTGGCGGACATTGCGCACATCGCCGGCCTTGTCGCGGCGGGGATTCATCCCAGCCCGATGGAACATGCCGATTTCGTGACGACGACGACGCATAAGACCTTGCGCGGCCCGCGCGGCGGCTTGATTTTGTGCCGCGAAAAATACGCGAAGGATATTGATTCCAATATTTTTCCCGGCATCCAAGGCGGTCCGCTGGAACACGTCATCGCCGGCAAGGCGGTTTGTTTCCACGAAGCGTTGCAGCCGAGTTTCAAAATATATCAGCAGCAGATTGTGAAAAATGCCGCCGCGCTGGCCGAAGGTATGACCCGCAACGGTTATCGCCTCGTCAGCGGCGGCACGGACAATCATTTAATGCTCGTGGACGTGGGTGCGAAAGGCATTACCGGCAAGGATTCGCAGATCGCGCTCGACGAAGCCGGCATCACAGTGAACAAGAACACGATTCCGTTTGAGACACGCTCGCCGTTTCAGGCCAGCGGCATCCGGCTCGGATCGCCGGCCTGCACCACGCGCGGCATGAAGGAAGCCGAAATGGCCGCGATCGCCGACATGATTTCCGAAGTCTTGATGGACATCAAAAACGTGGACGCGGCGCACAACGTTCGCAATCGGGTGCGCGAGCTGACGGCGAAATTTCCGCTGCCGTATTGACTGTAGCTGCGGACGTGAGTCCGCTCTGACTTAAAAATTGGGGAACGGAATGAGCCGACTCACGTCGGTTGCCACCAAATTTTGCAGGCGCGGCGCTGGCTACTTATTCCACCCGCGCTTCGCCTTTGCCTTTGACGACTTCGCCGATAATCCAGGCCTTGTGCTTCTGTGACTTGATGAATTTCAGCACGGCGTCCGCTTTGTCCGCCGCGACGATGCTCACCATGCCTATGCCCATGTTGAAAACCTGATAGAGTTCGTCATCCGGCACACCGCTCTTTTGCTCGATGATTTTGAATATCGGCAGCATGTCCCACGAACCTTTTTTGATGACGCAATCCAGCGACTTCGGCAGCACGCGCGGAATGTTGTCCACGAAACCGCCGCCGGTGATGTGCGCGAAAGCCCGCACCTGATCCGGCTTGCCAACGAGATTGAATTTCTTAAGCAGCTTTTGCACCAGCGGACCGTAGCTGATGTGCTCCTTCAAAAGTTCTTCGCCAACCGTTTTCTTCAAGCCGGGCACTTTGCTCGAAGGTTTGTAGCCGAGCTGCTCGAAGAAAATCTTCCGGCCGAGCGAATAGCCGTTCGTGTGCAGGCCGCTCGATTCGATGCCGATGACCATGTCGCCACGCTTGATGGTTTTCTGGCCGTTGAGCATCCGGGATTTTTCCACCACGCCGACGATCGTGCCGCTCACGTCATATTCGCCCTTCTGGTAAAAGCCGGGCATCTGGGCCGTCTCGCCGCCGATGAGCGCGCAGTTGTTCTCCGCGCAGGCGCGGGCGAAACCCTTGATGATGTCCGTGAACACGTGCGGCTCCAGCTTGCCGGTGCCGAGATAATCGAGGAAGAACAGCGGTTCCGCGCCCAGCACCGCGATGTCGTTCACGCAATGGTTCACGAGGTCCGCGCCGATGGTGTCGTGCTTATCCTGCTGGAAGGCGATCTTGAGTTTGGTGCCGACGCCGTCCACGGAGGAGACGAGAATCGGTTCGCGATATTTTTTGACGTCCAGCGCGAACAGGCCGCCGAAGCCGCCGACCTTGCCCAAAACTTCCTTGCGATGCGTGGATTTCAACAATTGGGGCAGCGTGGCTTTGACTTTGTTGCCGAGATCAATGTCAACGCCGGCGGCGGCGTAAGCTTTTTGTTTCATGTGTTAAATTCGTTTGTAAATTTCACGGCGGTTGCCAACGTAGTGAAGAAAAATATTCCCAGACTTCAAATCAAACTCATAAAGCACGCGATAATCCCCGACGCGCAATTTGAATTCAGGGCGGCCTTGCAATCGTTGATGCGGATAATTTTCCAGCCGTGTGCCCATTTCGTCAATTTTGTGTTGCACTGTTTCGCGAACAGAAATTGGCAGTGCATCAAAGGCTTTTGAAAAGGTGGGCGACCAGATTTGGAGCGCGGCAGCCACGACTATTTTGGCTGGTGTGTCGTGTAATTGCCGTCGGCGATTTCGTGGCGGGACTGGTCGAGCTTGGCTTTCACATCATCGGTTAATTCAAGCTGGTCTTCGAGAAAATCATCAATCCACGCGCGAACCTCTTCAATTTCCGCGCGGGACAGCTTGGGCAAAACTGCTTCAATTTCTTGAACTGAACTCATGGCGACAAAATAAACCGGCCCGCATCATTTGCAAAGCCCGAATTGTTTTCCCAGATCAACGCCCGCGCCGGCGGCGTAAGCTTTTTGCTTCTTCATGTGGCGCGAATTAAACCGAAAAATGTGTTTGCGGGCGAGAAAATTTCACGGGACTTATGTCTCAAACAAAATTTACAACCAATTCTCTTTCGCAGCCAATTCCGGGAAAAGTTCCGTCACTTTTTGAAGCAATAAGTCCTCGCATTCGTCCAACCGGTATTGATCCTGTCTAGTGCTCTGGCCGCCTTTTTTACTCGCGAGTAAGTCAGATGCCGATAACGCTCCACCCGCCAGCGGAGAAATCTTAATAGGATAAATTCATAATGCGTTTTCTCCAAATCAGCTACCCGATCTTGACAACGCTTATTCATCTCAAATTCTGAAATCAAATCTTTGACTTTTCCGTAAGTGAATGGCCCATTAACTTCATCAAGATTTTTCCCGTAGTGAGCATGCAGAATCGCCATTTGTTCTTCCGTTGCCGGACGACTGTAATAAGCCCGTTCCCGTTCTGGAAAATCTCTGACGCATTTATCAAGCGCATCACTGGCTTGTCCTTTTGTCATCCCTTCATCAAAAGGGCAACCGAACCAGCGAAGTTTTTCCTTTTGCTTTTCTGTCACTGATTCACTCCGCACATGGGCGACATATGCTTCCCTTTCGATTAAACCATCAAGAATACCGCGTGGCGTTTTGCCTGAACTGTCTCTCAAGTCCCACATTCCATGATGGGCATATATTTCCGGTATTAAATCCAGACATTTGCTCATGGCAAAATAGTGCAAAACTGTTTGTCTGTAGCCTTTGGCTTCGATACTTAAAAACTCCGGCTTCAGAAACGCTTTGGGGATTTGATTTGCGTGACCGTGGAATGCAGCCGTATGCAAAGGCGTTTCGGTTCGTGGCGGTGTCGGCCCAGTTCTGGATTCTTTTTTCTCATATTCGGCAGAAACTGTAAGTGTCTCCTTGGTCAAAAATTCTTTTGGGACTTTATCAAGGAATCCATTCATTGCAGCACGATGTATCGGTGTTCTGTTGGAATTATTTTTTACCAAGAATAATTCCAGTCGAAGAAGATGCTTTGGAATTTCGCAAATCCTTCCCAGTCCTGCGGCCCGATGTAAAGGAGTGTCGCCGGCAGAGGTTTTTTTCCTAATTGTCTCTTCTGTGAGGTTTGAAAATCCGTCGTGACGGTTTTTTTCCTTGGCCGAAAGCATTTTCATGGCTGATTCCACTGTAACTCCGCCCGCCCCGGCGACAAGGCCATTTTTCTTCAGCGCGTCACCGCTTTCACTCGCACGAGACGAGTGGAAACTGGCCAGTCCCCCCGCCCGAAATCACCAAAGACCATCTCATTTCTTATCCGGCGTGATCGGTTTGATGACGGTTGGTCGGCTGCGGAATTCGGGAAATAATTTTTTCAATGCCGCCACGAGTTCCGCGTGCGTTGGCCATTGGGCTTCGGTGGTTCGATTGAAATTTGCGGCGACCAAAGCGCGGGCAATTTGCTCGCGCGTCGGCTGAAGCTTTTCAAACTCCCGCGCGCTGGCAAATTCGCGGCAGGCTTGGTCCAGCCGCCCGCCTAGGGATTCTGACGAATGCTTCGCACGGGACGCTGGGGTTGCCGTTGGCCTCGGCAGGGGAGCGGGCGCAACCGGCGCGGGCAAAATGGGTTTGGTCGCCGGCGCGGCTGGCGGCGCAGATTGCGCTGGCATCGGCGGCGTTGCAGGAGCACTCGGCGCAGCGATTGGGAGACCTGACAATATAGGTGCCGGTATTGGCGGGGCCGGTGGCGGCACGACAATTTCAGGCGGCGGCTCAATCACGGGCTTGAGGACGAACGGCTCTGCGCACGTCGGGCAGGGAACCGTCTGGCCGGTGCCTTCGGCCGGATATTCAATGGCCTGGCCGCAGTGCGGACATTCAGATTTTAAAAATTCTCCCATTGGTTTAACGCTTTCTATTTTGAAGGAACATGTTTTAAACGGCAACCCTTTACGTTCGCGCTGTTGCGCCGACTGCGGCGTGATTTTGCTAGGTGCAGGACGGCTGGCCAACCTGTGATCGCGATCAGCCGACGCATATTTTGCTGCGGCCGCAAAAATAAGAACGGGGACGGGACAAAAAATTAAGCCGCCGGGTTGGGCGGGAACCCAACTCAAGAAAGAGTGATTTTGTTACACAATCTTAACTTGACAAAATGTAGATTAGTTAATAAAAGCTTTTCATTGCGTTTTATTAATGACAACGCAACAACCCTAAACCCTCCCAGCCGTTATTGATTAAGTTATGAAAAATTCATGCTTGCCCCAACTATTCGTCTGGCGTTCTTCGCGGATTGGAATGCTGGCCGTCCTGACTTTGCTGCTTGTGGCCGCCAGCCGGGTGCAGGCTTCCTACACGCTGCTATCCGGCAGTGATTATCTGAATGTTTATTTCAATGACGGTTTCAGCACCATCGCCGGCACGGATCCCACGCCCAATACCACTGGAGGCACGGGCACGCCCTTGACCAGCTATGCCTGGCTGACCAGCGGCACGACGCCCGGGCTGGTGAATAGCGGCTCATATAATACCGGCCCGATGAGCAGCGCCAATGCGAACGCCCAAGTCAGCTACCAGCAGCCCACGTTTGTCACCGGGGGCGGATCCAACTCCACCAGCCAGCTTTCGCCGATCGGCACTTCCATGACGTTTAACAACACCGGTCCCGGCGTGGCCGAATTGCGGGTGGACTGGACGCCCGCCTACATTTACTCGGGAACGCCGACGGCGAATCTGGAATATTTGCTGGTGGATTTCGCCGGGACACTGGGAACTTATGTGTTGCTGGCGGGGGAGGAAAATTTTCAAGTCAATGCCGGGGCAATCCACACCGCCACGCTGCCGATCGGCGGGGACTGGTCCAATTCTTCGGGCTATCCGACGGGAGTCAACCCCAGCGCCAATTTTTGGGGCTATGACACCACGACGCCATTTCACGCCGACCCCAATAATTCAGCCGGAACGCTCGTCATTAACAATGGGGACACCGTCACGCTGAGCGGCTATCTGGATCTCATCATTGACCCCGGCTCCGCCCAGGTGGTGATTCAGGCGGTGCCGGAACCCAGCCCGCTGGCGTTATCGCTGCTGGGCGGCATGGGAATGATTTTGTTTTTCCGTGCCCACCGCCACCGGCAGTCGGGCGCGGCTTCCTGAAGCCGGCGGCTTATCGGTCCGCCGAAAAAACTCGCCGCCGGATTTTTTCCAATTCATTTTAGCGGCGTGCATTTGTCTCATTTGCGGCTGCGGGATTTCCGCAACTACGCCCGGCTGGACGCGGATTTCGCGCCCGGCTTCCATTTGCTGCTCGGCGACAATGCACAGGGCAAAACGAACATCCTCGAAGCGATTTATCTCATGGCCACGCTGCGGTCCTTTCGCGGCGTCGGCAGCGCGCAGATGATTCGGCACGGCGCGAAAGGCTATTTTGTCGGCGGCAACGTGGTGGGGCAGGGCGACCGCGAAATCAAAATGTATTGGTCCGCGCGCGAACGGAATCTGGCGCTCGACGGCCAGCCGGTGAAAAAACTCGCGGATTATCTGGGCGCGCTGCGCACGGTGGTTTTCTGCACGGAAGATTTGCAGCTCGTCAAAGGCGCGGCGCGGTCGCGGCGGCGGTTTTTGGATCTGCTGCTCGCGCAGACGCAGCCCGGTTACCTGCCGCTGCTCCAGCGCTACATGCACTGCGTCCGCACGCGCAATGCGCTGTTGAAACAGCGCACCACCGACGAGGCCGCGCTGGCCAGTTTTTCCACCGAACTCGTGAAGCTCGGCAACGACATCATCCGCGCCCGCCGCGAACTGGTGCCAAAGTTTTCGCCGCTTGCGCGCCTGGCGTATCGCCGCATTTCCAACGACGCGGAGGAATTGCGCATCGAATATGCGCCGAGCGTGAAGAACGATTTCGCCGTGGAGCTGGCACAGGCGCGGGCGCGGGAAAAAAGTTTTCGCGCCACGCTCGTCGGCCCGCACCGCGACGACGTGCAATTGCTGCTCAACGAAAAATCCGCCGCGCAGTTCGGCAGCGAAGGCCAGAAGCGCACGCTGGCCATCGCGTTGAAGATGGCGCAGGCGGAATACCTCGCCGGCATCCACGGCACTGCGCCAATCCTGCTGATCGACGATGTGATGGGTGAACTGGACGTGAAGCGACGCAGCGGTTTGCTGCCATTGCTGGAACATGCGCGCAAAACCAGCGGCCAGGTGTTCATGACCTGCACCGAGGAAAACTGGCCGAGCGAGTTGGGAAAGGATTTGCACCGGTGGCAGGTGCAGACCGGAATGTTGAAGAAAATTTAACGGCGGCGAACGCCGTTTTTTTCTTTGTGTTCTTTGTGTTCTTTGCGGTTAAAATCAGTTCATGCGAATTTTGTCAGGCATCCAGCCCAGCGGCGCGCTGCACCTCGGAAATTATTTCGGGATGATGCAGCCCGCCATCGCGCTTCAGGAAAAAGGCGAAGCGTTTTATTTCATCGCGGATTATCACTCGATGACCTCGCTGTTCGACGCGCAGGAACGTCGCAAGAATTCCTTGGACGTGGCGCTGGATTTTCTCGCGTGCGGCCTCGACCCGAAAAAATCCGTCTTCTTCCGCCAGTCCGACGTGCCGGAAGTGACCGAGCTGGCGTGGATGCTGTCCACGCTCACGCCGATGAGCCTGCTGGAAAAATGCACTTCCTATAAAGACAAGGTGGCGAAGGGCATTCCCGTGAACCACGGTCTGTTCGCGTATCCGGTGCTGATGGCGGCGGACATTTTGATTTACGATTCCAACGTTGTGCCTGTCGGCCAGGACCAGAAACAGCACGTAGAGGTCACGCGCGACATCGCCATCAAATTCAACGAGGCTTACGGCGAAACCTTCATCATTCCCGAACCGCAGATTCGCGGCGAGACGGCGAAAGTCCCCGGCCTCGACGGCGAGAAGATGAGCAAGAGCTACGGCAACACGCTGGAAATTTTCGGCGACGAAAAGACACTCCGCAAAAAAGTGATGGGCATAAAAATGGATAGCCGCACGCCGACCGAGCCGAAGCCCGATGCGGACAAGAATCTTGCAATCCAACTGCTTAAACTGGTCGCGCCGACGGAAGACGCTGCGGATTTTGAAAATCGCCTGCGTGCTGGCGGCCTCGGTTACGGCGATTTGAAAAAGCAGTTATTCGAATCGTATTGGACTCATTTTGCCGCAGCCCGGCAGAAGCGCGCCGAGTTGGCAGCCAATCTGGATTACGTCAACGGCGTGCTCGCCGAAGGCGCCACCAAAGCCCGCACACTCGCGCAAACCGTTTTGAAGCGGGCGCGCCGGGCGAGCGGATTGGAATGAACCATCCAGCCGCAAAGCCGGCTGCGGCCACCCGCTTGCGCCTGCGCATCACGGCGGCGGCGGAATCCATCGTGCGCAGCGGCCATCCGTGGCTGTTCGCCGACAGCGTTCACGAAATCAATCGTGTCGGGGAAGCCGGCGAACTCGCCGTCATCTACGACCGCAAAGACAAGTTTCTCGCCGTTGGTTTGTTCGATCCGGACTCGCCGATCCGCGTCCGCATTTTGCACGCGGGCAAGCCGACGACGATTGATGCCGCGTGGTGGCAGGTGCGGTTGGCGCAAACACTCGCACGGCGCAAAGGCCTTTTTGATGCGGCCACCACCGGCTATCGCTTGATTCATGGCGAGAGCGACGGTTGGCCCGGCCTCGTGCTGGATCGCTACGACACGACGCTCGTGCTGAAAATTTACACCGCCGCGTGGCTGCCGCGGCTGGATGAAATCCTCGCACTGTTCCAAGAAAAAATTCCATGCGACCGCATCGTTCTACGTTTGAGCCGGAATATCCAGGCGCTGGCCGAAAAACAATTTCAGCGGCGGGATGGACAAATTCTTCACGGTGCCTCACCGGAAGGTGCCGTGATTTTTTCCGAGAACGGCGTGCGTTTCGAGGTGGATGTTTTGCGCGGGCAGAAAACCGGCTTTTTCCTCGACCAGCGGGAGAATCGTGCTGAAGTGGAGCAGCTGGCGCGCGGCCGCCGCGTGCTGAATGCGTTCAGTTTTTCTGGCGGTTTTTCGGTTTATGCCGCGCGTGGCGGTGCCCAATCCGTGACGGATCTCGACATCAGCGCCCACGCTTTGGAATCGGCGAAAAGAAATTTTGCGCTGAATCAAAGTCTCTCCGGCGTGGCGGCTTGCCGCCATGAAGTCGTGCAGGCCGACACGTTTGAATGGTTGCCGGCCTGCGCCGAAAAATTTGATCTCATCGTGCTGGATCCGCCGTCGCTGGCCAAACGTGCGACCGAACGCGAAGGCGCGATCCGCGCCTACGAAAAACTCAATTTGATCGGCATCGAAAAATTGTCGCGGAACGGCATTTTGGTGGCCGGCTCCTGCTCGGCGCACGTTTCGGCGGCGGAATTTTTTGACGCCGTGCGCCGGGCGGCGGCGCAGTCCGGCCGGAAATTCACCGAACTGAAAACCTTGCGGCATCCGCCCGATCATCCCGCCGGTTTCAAGGAAGCGGAGTATTTGAAAGTGATTTATCTCCAGTTTTTAAATTGACGGGAACAGCGGGTCGACTGTTTGAAACCCAATGCCCCAGCTTTGTTTTGACACTGCCATGCCTAAAAACTAGCGTCTTATTTTCGCGGATTGAATGAATTTGCATCACAACCAAAATTCGATCGGGACTCGCCCGCAGGCGGCGAATCCCGGGAATTTTATTCCTAAATGCAAAACCAAAAAGAACCGCAACCCTCAATGACCCGCACCCTTCATGGATAATTCCATCAACCAAAGACCTTCCGTTAAAAACTGCCATGTCTGCCAAGGGGCCCGATTTTACTACCTATTTTCGGTGTCGGACTATCGCGTCGTGCGGTGCGATGACTGCGGGCTGGTGTTTCTCAATCCGCAGCCCAGCGATGCGGAACTGGCCCGGATTTACCACGCCCATTATTTTTTGGGCAGCGACACGGACGCCGGCCGGCAGACCGTCAGCGAATTGAAACAAGCCACGGCCCGATTTTATCTGGCGGAAATCAGCCGCTATTGCGGCAGCCAAAGCGGCCAACTGCTGGAGATCGGCTGTGGTGACGGTGATTTTCTGGTCTCGGCCGAAAGCGCGGGCTGGCAGGTCACCGGCGTGGAATATTCTCCCGATGCCGCGGCGAAAGCGCGCCAGCGTTTGAAAAATGGCGACGTGAAATGCGGTGAACTTCACGCGGCGCAACTGCCCACGGCCCAGTTCGACTTGTGCGTAATTTCCGATGTCATCGAACATGTCCGTTCGCCGTTGGATTTTTTGAAGGAAATTTACCGCGTGCTCAAACCGGGTGGCGCACTGTTCATCGCCACGCCGGCCACCGATTCTTGGTCCGCGCGTTTGATGAAGCAAAAGTGGATGGAATTTAAGCCCGAGCATCTGACTTACTTCGACCGGCAAAATCTTCAGACCGCGCTGTTTCAATCCGGCTTTCGCGAAATCCTCGTCCAGCCCGGCTGGAAGATTCTGAGTTTTGAATATATCCAGATGCACTTTCAGCGTTTCCCAGTTCCGCTGGTGACGCCGGGGTTGAACTGCCTGGCGCGCATGCTGCCGCGCTCCGTGCGGCAGCGGCAGCGGCAAATCATTGCCAGCGGCATGATGGTATTTTCGCGCAAAGCCGCCTTGCGGCCGTCGCCGGTGCTGTCCGTGGTTGTTCCGGCCTTCAACGAGGCGAATACCTTTGGCGCGCTGATGGAAATTCTCCTGCGCAAAGAACTGCCGAATCTGCAAATGGAAATCATCGTGGTGGAAAGCAATTCAACCGATGGCACGCGCGAACTCGCCTTGAAATACCGGGATCATCCGCGTGTGAAACTTCTCCTCGAAGACCAGCCCCGCGGCAAGGGCCGCGCCGTGCGCACGGGCCTCGCCGCCGCCACCGGCGACTATATTTTGATCCAGGACGCCGATCTGGAATATGATCTGGAAGATTACGACGGGCTGCTGGAGCCGCTCGTCGCCGGGCGGGCTGCGTTTGTGCTTGGCTCCCGCCACGGTGGGCGCAATGTCTGGAAGATGCGCCAATTCACCGGCCAGCACAGCTTGAGTTTGTTCGTCAATCTCGGGCACTGGTTTTTTACCACGCTCATCAACGTCCTGTTTTTTCAGCGCCTGCGCGATCCGTTCACGATGTTTAAAGTGTTTCGCCGCGACTGTCTCTACGCGCTGGAATTTGAGTGCGACCGTTTCGATTTTGATTTTGAGTTGCTCATCAAACTCATCCGCAAAGGCTATCGTCCGCTGGAACTGCCGGTGAACTATCGCTCGCGCTCGTTCAAGGAAGGCAAGAAAGTGCGCCTGTTCCGCGATCCGATGACTTGGTTAAAAGCCCTGTCCTGGTTGCGTTTTCAGCCGATTGATCCGATGAAAGTTGTTGAACAGGGCCACGGGCCTCGTCTTTCTGAGAAAACTAAAAAAGCCGAGCCGCTTTGACGTTGGAGTCAAACGATTTTCAGCTTCGGCAAATCCTGCGAGTCCACCAGCCCGACCGGCTCGTTTTTGGCGTTCACCACGATAAGGTCGTCAATGTTCCGCTCATTAAAAATTTTCAGCGCCTCGACGGCCAGCGCATTTTCGGAAATGCAAATCGGCTTTGGCGTCATCACTTTTTTCAACGGTTTGCCCAGCAGATTTTCGTCGCCGGCCATGTGCCGGCGGAAATCGCCGTCGGTGAACACGCCCGCCAGTTTACCGCGCGCATTCACCACTGCGAGGCTGCCGGATTTGGCCTGCGTCATCACAAAGAGCGCTTCCTTGATGGACAGGTTTTCAGCCGCGACGGCGTTGCGATTGCCGCTGCGCATAATATCGCCGACTTTTAGCAGCATCGCGCGGCCGATCGCGCCGTTGGGATGATACTTCGCAAAATCCTCCTGCTTGAAACCGCGTGCCGATAAAATCGCCATCGCCAGCGCGTCGCCCATGACGAGCATCGCGGTGGTGCTGCTCGTCGGCGCGAGATTGAACGGACACGCTTCCTTTTGGACTTTGACGTTCAGCGCCACGTCGCTGTGCCGGGCGAGCGCGGATTTTACATTGCCGGTCAGCGAAATGATTTTTACCGAAAAGCGTTTGAGCGCGGGCAATAAATTCAATAGTTCTTCCGATTCGCCGGAATAGCTCAAGGCGAGAATCACGTCGCCGTCATTGATGATGCCGAGGTCGCCGTGCAGCGCGTCCACGCTGTTGAGAATGACCGCTGTCGAGCCGGTGCTGGTAAGCGTGGCGGCGATTTTGTGGCCCACGTTGCCGGATTTGCCAATGCCGACGATGACGATTTTCCCGCGATTTTTTAAGGCGGCGACAACAGCTTCAATAGCGCGATCGAACGATTCGTCGAGTAGGGCGCGGACGGCTTTGATCGCGGCGAGTTCGATGTCGAAAACTTCTCTGGCTTTGGCGAGGTGGCTCACGACGGCAGCTTGCCCGCAACCGCGGACGAATTCAACCGTGAAGAATTTTAGATTTCAACGGCTGTTGGCGAATTGTTCCGTGATGCGTTCCAGCCGTTTGTTGTCCGCCCGGATGCGGGCGGAAAGCGTGCGCGAGGTGGCCTGTAAAAACGGCGTGGCGAGGCTGGGCATTTCCCGAGTCAGTTTTTGAAAAGCCGTCGTGGTCAGGCGCAGCACGGTGCTGTCCACGTTTGCGACGACGTCCGCCGAACGCGGGCCTTGATCGAACAACGACATCTCGCCAAAAAAATCGCCGGGGCCAAAGGTCGTGAGGATGGCTTCGCGGTCGTTGATCACCTTCCGGGCGCGCAATTCGCCGCTCAAAATGAGAAACATCGCGTCGCCGGGGTCGGCTTGCCGAACGATCACCGTGTGCTGCAGCACCTCGTGGAGCTCCAGGAAATCGGCGAGATGCGCGAGCTGCGCATCCTTCATGTCGGCCAGAATTTTTATCCGGCGCAATGAACCCGGCTTGAACCGCGCGGGCGGAGTGTCGGTGAAAGGGTTTTCGTCGAAGTATTCCTTGAGCTGGGGAAAGTCCGAGGCTTTTTGCCAGACGCCACCGTTGCGCGTGAAGATCCAAGTGTCCGGCAGCACGCGCTCATCCTTGATCCAATCGAGCAGGACCGGCAAAGGCACGGGCCCGTAGGGCGAATCGTCAATGCCCCAGATGAAAAAATCGTTGGTTGCGGTCGTTTGAACCATGCTGCGTTTTTAGCACCGGCCGGAAGTTTTGCAAGGCAAAAAGGCTCAGTCAGTGTTGGGATACGAGCCGAGGATTTTCACGAAATTGCAATGCTTGCCTAACTGCTCGATTGCTTTGGCGACTTTCGCGTCTTGAAAATGGCCGGCGCAGTCCACGAAGAAGAAATATTCCCACGCCTTGCGCTTGCTCGGGCGCGACTCGATCTTCGTCATGTTGATCTTAAATTTACGGAACGCGGCGATGGCTTCGTGCAGCGCGCCAGCCTTGTCGGCCACGCTCAACATCAGGCTGGTGCGGTCGTCGCCGGTGGGCGGGCTGCAGGTGCGGCCGAGGACGATGAAGCGCGTGACGTTGACGGAATTGTCCTGGATGTCCTGCGCCAAAACTTTCAGGCCGTATTTTTCGGCGGCCAATACTCCGCCCAGCGCGGCGGCAAATTTTTCCTTGGCGGCCAGTTCGGCGGAGCGCGCGTTGGATGAAGTCTCGACGATTTCCACGCGCGGCAGATTTTTCGCCAGCCAGCCGCGGCATTGCGCCAGCGACTGCGGATGGACGTAAAGTTTTTTGATTTTCGCCAGCACGGAATTGCTCATCAGGCACTGCTGGATTTTTAAAACGATTTGCGAAACGATCTTCAGCTCGCTGTCCACGAACATGTCCAGCGTGTGCGTGACGACGCCTTCGGTGGAATTTTCCACCGGCACCACGCCGTAATCCGCCGTGCGCTTGCCGACCTCGGTGAATACGTCGCCGATGGTTTTCTGCGCGGCGTAATTTAGGCTCGCGCCGAATTTCTGGATCGCGGCCTGATGCGTGAACGTCGCCTCCGGCCCGAAATAAGCGATGGTCATGGTCTTCTCCAGCGCCAGCGCGCTGGACATGATTTCGCGGTAAATGGCGCGGAGTTGCTCATTGGTGATCGGTCCGGCGTTGTGGCCGCAGACGCGGTCGAACACCGCGCGCTCGCGGTGCGGCGCGTAAATTTCCTCGCCGGCCTTGAGCTTGATTTCGCCGATGGCCAGGACGTGGCGGGTGCGTTCGTTGAGCAGCCGGACGATCTGCGCGTCCAGCTGGTCAATCGCCTGGCGATGTTCGGAAAGGCTCATGCGCAGGAAGAATGAAGAATTCAGAATGAAGAATCAAACTTGTTTCAACGGTTTAATCCGTTGACTTTGCCGCGTAAATACGTAGTCTTTGCGTTCACAAATTTTGCGGGAACTGCCGGTGCAGTTGTTACCCGCCCCCGAGAGGAAGTGAGTTCAATTGACCGAAATTAAATTAAAAAAAGGCGAGCCAGTGGAACGCGCATTGCGCCGACTGAAGAAAAAAGTCGACCGCGAAGGCACGCTAAAAACCGTCCGCGCCAACCGCCGCTTTGAAAAGCCCAGCGAAAAACGCCGCCGCAAAGAAAAAGTGGCGCGCTTCTCCGCCATGCTGACCGCCCGTCATGCTGATGACTAGTCGGTGATTTGCATTTCCCCAGCCGGGCGCATTCGTTAGGATGCGCCCGGTTTTTATTTTGCCCAGGGCCGAAAGCCTGGAACCGAGAGCCTAACAAATGTATTCCTTTTCGACCTGCTGGAATTCCGGCCGTCACACCGACGGCCGCGCGATGCTGCGCGAGATCCGCGATCTGGGTTTTGAATATGCCGAGTTGAGCCACGGCATCCGCCTGAGCCTGGTGCCGGGTATTCTCGACGCGGTGAGCGCCGGCGAAATCAAAATCTCCACGCTGCACAATTTCTGTCCGCTGCCGGTCGGCGTCAGTGCGCCGTCGCCGAACCTCTACGAACTTTCCGACGAACGCCCGCGCCAGCGCGAACTGGCCATCAAGCACACGCACAACACGTTTGAATTCGCCACGCGCGTCGGCGCCAAAACCGTGGTGCTCCATTTCGGCAGCATGGATTTGAAGGATTACACCGGCAAACTCAAGGAACTGCTGGAACACGGCGATAAAGGTTCGCCCAAATTTATGAAAGTCGTCGCCGAAGCCTGCGCGGCGCGCGAGGCCAAAAAGAAAAAAAACTACGACCACGCCCGCGAATCGCTGAAACATCTGCTGACCGATTCCAAATACCGCGGCCTCACGCTGGCCATTGAAATCCGCGAGGCCGTCGAGGAACTGCCGCTGGAATCCGATTTCCAATCGCTGCTCGCCGAATTTCCCGCGCCGCATGTCGCCTATTGGCACGATGTCGGCCATGCGCACATCAAACAGGAGCTTGGTTTCATCAACCATGTGCAGCACCTGGCCGCGCACGCCGACCGGCTCGCCGGCTTTCACATCCACGACGTGAAATTTCCCGCGCGCGACCATTTTCCGCCCGGCGGCGGCGACATTGATTTTGCGTCGCTGAAACCGTTCGTGAAACCGGAACACATCAAGGTGTTTGAATTAAGCCCCAAAGTGCCGCTCGACTCCGTGACCCGCAGCATCGCGCACCTGAAACGGATTTGGGGCGAGGAATAAATTCGTCTCCCGCAAAGCCGCAACGCAAAATTCCTTTGCGCCTTTGCGCCTTTGCGGGAGAATGATTTCGTGAATCCGTCGCCGCGCCAAACCGCTGGGGAAATTGTGGCCCGCCTGCAAGGCGCGGGCTTTGCCGCGTTTTGGGTCGGCGGCTGCGTGCGCGATTTTTTGCTGAGCCGCGAGCCGCAGGATTTCGATATCGCCACGGACGCCAAGCCGGAACAGGTCGAAAAACTTTTTCAGAAAACCATTCCCGTCGGCAAAAAATTCGGCGTCATCATCGTTGTCGAAAACGGAATTCAATTTCAAGTGGCCACGTTCCGCGCCGAGGCGGATTACCAGGATGGCCGCCGTCCGGAGAAAATCGAATTCGCCAACGCCGAGGCCGATGCGTTGCGCCGCGATTTCACGGTGAACGGGCTTTTTTACGATCCGCTCACGGGAAAAATCCACGACTGGGTTGGCGGCGAAAAAGATTTGCGCGCCAAAATTATCCGCACCATCGGCAAACCGGAAGAACGGTTTGGCGAGGATCATTTGCGGCTGCTGCGCGCTGTGCGCTTCGCCGCGCAATTGAATTTTGAGATCGAGCCGGAAACATTTGCCGCCATCAAAACGCTCGCACCCAAAATCAAAATCATCAGCGCCGAGCGGGTGCGCGACGAGCTGTTGAAATTATTCCGTCCGCCGCACGCGAGTCGCGGGCTGGTGCTGCTGCGCGACAGCGGATTGCTGGAATTTATTTTGCCGGAGTTGGCGGCGACGACTGACTGCGAGCAGTCGCCGGATTTTCATCCGGAAGGCAGCGTGTTCAATCACATTTGCCTGATGCTGGAAAAAATGCCGGCGGACGCGGATGAAACCTTGCCATGGGCGGTTTTATTGCACGACATTGCCAAGCCGGTGACGGCGGAAAAAGATGTGGCGACGGGCAAGATTCATTTTTACGGCCACGAAAAAGTCGGTGCGGACATGGCGGAAAAAATTTTGCAGCGGCTGAAATTTCCGAATCGCGCGATCGAAGAGATTGTCGCCGCCGTGCGGCATCACATGCAATTCAAGGACGTGAAGCAGATGCGCAAGGCGACGTTGCGGCGATTGTTGTTGCGGGAAACATTTCCGCTGGAACTGGAGTTGCACCGGCTGGATTGCCTCGGTTCCTTTGGCGATTTGGCGCATTACCATTTTTTGCTGGAGCAAGCGGAGGCGTTGGAAAAACTGCCAGCCATCCGCCCGCCGTTGCTCACGGGAAATGATCTGATCAAACTCGGGGTGCGACCCGGAAAAAAACTCGGCGAGCTGCTGGCGGAGATCCGCGAACTGCAATTGGCGGATGAATTGAAAACCCCGGACGAGGCGACGGCGTGGGTAAAAAACCGATTAATACTTCAGCGGTGAATAATACATGGCGCGGATTTCGATGTCGCCGCCTTCGCTTTGGATGCCGATGAAGCCGTCATTAATGGTGCATTCGGTGGTCTCGTTCACGAATTTCCCGTTGATGAAGGACTCGACGTGGTGGTGGAGGCAGACGGTCTCCGCCGTGTTCCATTCGCCGACGGGTTTTTCCACCGATTCACCGCGCAGCGGAATCGGTGTGTTGGCATCTTTGCCTTGGTGTTCTTTTGATTCCGCGCCGGCCATCAAAAACAAATCGCCCTGGCGTGTGTGTTTGCCTTGGACTTGCACGCACTTCGGCCAGACTTTGTCGGGCAGCTGCATGTGGACGAGCACGCCGGTGTTGTCGGCCTTGGGCGCGATCTTCACGAAGCGCCATTCGACGGTGAGAAAATAATTGCTGTAGCTCTGCGTGGTGCGGAGGTAGCCGGTCGGCTTGCCGGTGCAACGAATGACGCCGTTGGTGACGCTCCAGGTTTGCAGCGGGTCGGTATTGTCCTTCATGCAAAAGGTGAAGCCGGTAAAATCCTTGCCGTTGAACAGCGGCACGGACAGCTCGCGCGAATGGACGGGCGGATATTCGGGAATGTTGTCTTGTGCCGCGCAACAACCGGCGGCCATCAGGACACCGCAAAACCAGGCAAGGAGCAGTTCGCAATTATAGCCGGCGGCAAATTTCATTTTTGAAAAATGCGCCGGGCCGGGCCGGGCGTCAAACGGATTCGCGGTTTTTTTCCTGATGCTCTTTGCGCCAGATTTCGTAGTCGGCTTCCATGCCGATGTATTTGAGGTAATCTACATCCACACGGGTCGGCAAGGCGTCGGGTTGGGCGGAACCGGCATGTTGCAGCGCGTCGGCAATGTGGATGACGCCAGCGAGGCAAAGATTGTGATTGGCGCAGCGGCGCGGGTTGTGATGGCACGCGACGGCTTCGACGAGCGGCACGGGCAGACCCCACAGCGCCAGCAGATACGCGCCGACTTCGGCATGGGAGGCGCCGAGATGTTTGCGCTCCACTTCATGCAGCGGCAGTTTGGTGGCGTGGGATTCCTGGATGATTTCGGAATATTGATCGGACAGTTTTTCCGCCAGAATCAATTTGCCGACATCATGCAGCACGCCGGCGGCGAAAGCCTGTTCCGCGCGGTGCGAGTCATCGAGGTGATGGTTGTAAATGCGGCAGGCGATCACGCCGGTTTCAACGGAGTGATCCCAAACCTGTTCGAGATGAAAGCCGGGGCATTTGTGATGGTCGAAGGCGCTGAACAGCGGCACGGCCAGCGCGATGGACTGAATGACGCCCACGCCCAGCAATTGCACGGCTTCGGCGACGGAAAAAACGCGGCGACTGAAACCGAAAAATGCGGAGTTGGAAAGCTGCAGCAGTTTGGCCGACAATGCGGGATCGCGGGCGGCGATGTCGGCGATACGTTCGGTCGAAGACATCGGCGACTGGAGCGCCTCCGCGATTTCCAGATAAAGTTTCGGGAGGCTGGGCAGGTTAGCCATGCCGCCGGTCAAGGCGCGGAGTTTTTCGTGGCCGAGCTGCTGTTTCATGCCCGTGACGCGTTTCAGGCAGTTCTTTAAATCCTCCAGGCTGCACGGTTTGGTGAGAAATTGATGCGTCAGGCCGACACAACTGACCACTTCGCTCAAATCCGCGTAGCCCGACAGCACGATGCGCACAGTTTGCGGATGCTGGCGCATGACGTGGGTCAGCAATTGCGCGCCATTCATGCCGGACATGCGCATGTCGGTGACGACTACGTCGAAGGGCTGATGGCCAATAAGGGCCAGGGCTTCCTCGCCGCTTTCGGCGAAATGCAAATCCCACTCGTTGACCATCGGACGCATGCCCATTTTCAGCACGCGGATCATCGAAGGCTCGTCGTCCACAAATAAAATCCTGGTTTTTGTGGCGGGTGCGGCGGGCGGGCTTGGCTGGGTGGCAGTATTCATGGGCGAACCGCTCCGGCACAAAAAGCCGTCCTTGCCAGAGGTTGGCTGGTCACAACATGCATTGGCCGGTGGCGATGACATTTCTCCGTTTCCATCGGCCAACCCGCCGGAATCTTTAGGAAATTTTTTCCGCGACCCGGTTAAAAACTGCCGCCGGCGAAATGGCTCGCAGGCATTCCTCCATGTTTTCAAAATGGCAAACCGATTTCATGCACGGCACGCAGGGCAGTTGTTCCAGCCGCAGCACATTTTCCGACTGACCGTAAGGCCCGGTGCGGCGCGGTTCGGTCGGGCCGAACAACGCGATGAGCGGTTTGTCCAGCGCGGCGGCGACGTGCATCGGGCCGGTGTCGTTCGTCACTAGCAAATCGGCGAGGCGCAGCCACTCGACCATTTCCAGCAGCGTGGTCGAGCCGCATAAATTTAGACAGCGCGATGGATTGGCGGTCGCAATGATTTCGCCGAGCAGATGGTCGTCCTTGCCGCCGATGACGGCGAAGCGCACGGCGGGAAATTTTTCGCCGAGCCGGCGGACGAGTTCAGAAAAATGTTCTACCGGCCAGCGCTTGTTCAGCCAGCGCGCGCCGGGTTGGAGCAAAATCAATTTTGAATCGGGAACTGCGAATTTCGAATTTGGGCCGAACCATTTTCGTTTCACTTCGGCGGCCACGGCTGGGCGCTCCGGCAGCCAGGTGAAATTTTTATGGACCGGCACGCCCAGCGGCGGCAGCACTGACAAATACCAGTCCACCGCGTGTGTGTGAAAACTTTTGCGCGGCACGGCGAGATCGTAAAAACCGCGGGCGCCTTCGCGGACTTCATCCAGGCCCACGAGCAATTTTCCATTCGCCAGCCACGCGAACGCGCCGCTGCGCGCGAGGCATTGGAGATCAATGACGAGATCGAAGTGCTGGGCGCGCAGCCAGCGGATGCTGCTGACCATCTCCGGCCAGTGCGGCGGCTTGGCCCAGCGTTTGCGTTCGAACCGGATCACGCCGGCGAGGTCGGGATCGCCTTCCAGCAGCGGTGCGAGCGCAGAATCGATCCACCAGAAAATGTCGCTATCAGGATAATGCAGCTTCAGCAAACGCAGCACGGGCATCGCCTGAACGACGTCGCCGAGCGAACTGGGTTTGAGGAGGAGAATTTTCAAATGAAGAATTCAGAATGAAGAATGAAGAAACGAAAATGGCGCGGCTTGCGCAAATTGAAATTCTTCATTCTGCATTTTTCATGCTTCATTTATCTGCCGTAGGCGAGGCGTTCGGCGAGCCGTTCGGGCAGGCCGGCGGCGAGAATTTTGGCCTGCGCGGCGGCGATGTCATATTCCAGTCGGCGGATTTCAATCGTCGCGGCGGTCGTATCGTAGATGACGTAGGCGCATTTCGGATTGTTGTCGCGCGGCTGACCGACGGCGCCGACGTTGATGAAATATTTTTTCGACGCATCCACTTTGAATTTTGAGTAAGTGCCACCGCGCACGACGGTGTCGCGCATAAAAGCCACGGGCACATGCGTGTGGCCGAAGAAACAAAGTTGCGTGTTTTGATACGGAAAACTGGCGGCGGCGGCGAGCTTGTCGAAGACGTAGCCCCAGCGCTGCGGCGCGTCGAGCGTGGCGTGGACGATGGTGAAATTATCCACCATGCGGGAATATTTCAAATCGCGCAGCCACTGTTTTTCCTCGTCGTCAAGCTGGGCGCGAGTCCAGTGGACGGCGTCGGCGGCGTGCGGATTGAAGCCGTCGAGATGATCGTCACTCGAGCAGTATTCATCGTGGTTTCCCTTGACGCAGGGAATATTCATGCTGCGCACGATCTGCAGACATTCCTTGGGGTTGGCGTTGTAGCCGACGACGTCGCCGAGGCACACCACCTGGTCGGCGTTTTGCGTGCGGATGTCTTCGAGGACAACTTGGAAGGCTTCCAAATTTCCGTGAATGTCGGCGATGATGGCGTATTTCATTTAACTAACGGACGATTTCAAATCCTCGAAATTCGTTTTTTGCGTTGCCCCAACTTACCTGCTCGTCGCGGATAAATCCAGCAAGACCTGCATCGTGCAACGCGGCGCGGAAAGCGTCAAGCTCCGTGCGCAGTCCCTCGGCGATTAATTCGACGCGGCCGTCGGGCAGGTTCCGCACGATGCCGGTGAGTTCGAAGCCGGTGGCGACGGTTTTGGTGGTGTAGCGGAAGCCGACGCCCTGCACGCGGCCGGAATACAGCACGGTCAAGCGGCAGCGGGCGGGATGGGCGACGGATGGCGGCACGGCAGGATGAAGCCAAAGGTGTCGCGACGACGCAAGTTTTTTGCGCGGCGGAGCAAATTTTTTTGATTTTAGTTTGACCCGCGCGATGATTTGCCATAATCAAAGCGCTGCCCATCACACGATTTGAAAAAATCTGCCGGTGCCGGGGCAAGACGAAAAACGCATGTTGAACACCAAGTCATTTTTGACCATTGATTTCGGAGCCGGCAGCCTCAAGCTCGCCGAGTTTGAAATCAACGAGGCCGGCGGTTTGCTGCTCACGAATTTTGTCATCAAGTCGCTCGGCCTGGAAGGCGCGCAGGAGGCGACGCGGGAAAAAACCATTTTGACCGCGCTGCAGGAAGTGCTCGCCGAGAAGAAATTCAAGGCCACCAGTGTCAATGTCTGCGCACCGGGCTTTCACGTTTTTTCCAAGTTCGTCAAACTCCCGCCGGTGGACGCAGCCAAGGTCGGCCAGATCATCCAATACGAGGCGCAGCAAAACGTGCCGTTTCCGCTGTCGGAAGTCGTCTGGGATTATCAAATCCTCGGTTCCGCCGCGAGTGGCGAACTGGAAGTGCTGCTCGTCGCCATCAAATCGGATATCGTCGAGGGACTGTTCCGCATGGCCGACCAGGCCAAGCTGAAATTGCAGTTATGCGATGCCTCGCCGGCCGCCTTGTGCAACGCTTTCAAGTATAATTATGGCGATCTCGAGGACTGCACCATGCTGCTCGATATCGGCGCCAAGACGAGCAACCTGCTGTTCTTTGAGAAAGGAAAAGTTTTTTCGCGCAGCATCAATCTCGGCGCGAACGCCATCACGCAGGATTTTGCGAACGAGGCGAAGTTGAAATTTGACGACGCCGAAAAAATCAAGATTGCCGAGGGTTTTGTCAGTCTCGGCGGCGCGTATGAAGAGCCGGACAATCCGCATCAGGCGGCGATTTCCAAGATCGCGCGCCAGTTCATGACCAAGCTGCACATCCAGGTCAATCAGACGATGCAGTTTTACCGCGGCCAGCAGGGCGGTTCGGCCCCGCAGCGTTTGTTCCTGTCCGGCGGCGCGTCCATCATGCCTTACACGGCGCAATTTTTCGCGGAAAAGTTGAACGTGCCGGTGGAATATTTTAATCCGTTCCGCAACGTGCAGATTGATCCGGCCGTGAATCTCGAAGAGCTATCGCGCGTGGCGCACGGGTTGGGCGAAGTCGTCGGCCTTGGTTTGCGCAACCTGGCAAACTGCCCGGTGGAAATGAATTTGATGCCGGAAAGCACGTTGCGCTGGCAGTCATTCAACCAGAAAAAACCGTATCTCATCGCCTCCGTTTTCAGTTTGGTGCTGGTGCTGTTCGCGATTGGATTTTTGTTCCAGAAACTGGCGGTCAACAAGGAAAATGAAGTGGCCAATCTGGACCCGCAGGTGCAGGCGCTGAACAACAAATCGGATAATTTCAAGAAAGCCTACGGGAAATTGTCCAAGGCGCAGAAGGAGGCTGACCAAGTCACGGCTTGGATGCAGCAACGCTATTATTGGGGTGATTTTCTGGCGGACATGCGCCGCGCGCTGATCCGCTCGGAGGACGGCATCAAGAAAAAATTATCCGCGCAGAAACCGAACGTCGAGGCGGGCATCTGGATTGAGCAGATGACGGCCGATGCTAATCTGGGCGGGGCTTCCGCCGGCGCCCCGGGCGCGCCGCCGCCTGGAATGCCGATAGATTTGAATCGCAGCCAGATGCCGGGAGCCATGCCGCAAGCCGCGCCTGCGCCGGATGCCGGTGGCCAGCCGGGAGCGGCAAACACCAATGGCATCACGCTTATTTGCCGCGCGGTGAGTCTGACCAGCGTGGATCCAGCCGCCAACAGCGCCATTGCTTTTGCCGTGGAGAGCGAAGTGAAAAATTCGCCGTTTGTGGATCCGAAAGCCACTTCGCTGGTCGGGAACATTGTGCCTGACGATGCCACCGGCACTTTCACTTTTACTTTGAACGTGGCGCCGACCAACCTGCCGAGCTTCTGATATGGCCTGGATCAAACGCAATTTATTCTTTGTCGTCGGCGGGGCGGTGGCGCTCATGCTGCTGGGCGGAGCGGGCTATTATATTTACGCGGGCTGGACGCGCAACTCGACGGCGTTTGACAAGCTCAACGAGATTTACGGCACGTTGCAGAATCTGGCGCAGCAGAAGCCGGCGCCGGGCAACGAGAAAATCAACAACACGCAAATCGCCAAGGAGCAGGAAAAATTGGTGCGCGACTGGGTGAATCAATCCGCCAGCTATTTCAAACCCATTCCCGCCATTGCCGCCGGGGATTCCATCTCGAGTGAAGCCTATGCGGCAGCCCTGCGCGTCACCGTGGATCGTTTGCAACATGCGGCGGAGAGCGCCGGGGTTTTGCTGCCGCCGAAATATGATTTTTCATTTTCCGCCCAACGGCCGCTGATGAAATTTGCCGCCGGCAGTTTGCAGCCGCTGGCCACCCAACTCGGCGAGGTCAAGACTATCTGCGGCATTCTGTTTGCCACACGCATCAATGCGCTCGACGGCATCCAGCGCGTCCGGGTTTCGGATGATGACGCCGCCGGACCGCAGTCGGATTATCTGGATCAACATGCGGTCACCAATGATCTGGCGGTGTTGACGCCGTATGTCATCACCATTCGCTGTTTCACGCCGGAACTCGCGCGCGTCCTGGCGGGTTTCGCCTCGGCCAGCAATGCGTTTATTGTGAAGTCCATCAATGTCCTGCCCGCCGGGGCGGCCGGGGCCATGCCGACGGAAGCCGCCGCTGCGCCGGGCGGAATGCCGCTGATGCGGATGCCGGGTGAATTTGCGCCGCCACCACAAATGGCGCCCGCGGCCCAGCCGGTGGCGGGCAAGGGCGGCCTGCAGACGATTTTGAAGGAGCAGCTGCTCCGGGTCACGCTGGAAGTGGAATTCGTAAAACTGTTGCCGAAAAGCTAAATGGACTTTCTCAAAAAACATTACGAAAAAATCGTGCTGGGCATCGTGCTGGCCGGGCTGGTCGGCGCGCTGGTGTTTCTGCCGTTTTATATCGGCTCGGAAACGCAGAAGATGGCCGATTTGCGGAACCAATACATCAACCCGCCGGTGAAGGCACTGACCAATCTGGATTTGACCGTGCAGAACACCGCGATGACCCGGCTCCAGTCGGATTACAAACTGGATTTTGAAACCGGCAACAAGCTTTTCAATCCCGTGGATTGGCAAAAAGGTCTCGATGGCCAGCCGATCAAAATTCACACCGGCAATGAAGTCGGAATTCATGCGGTGGTCGTCACCAACCTCACGCCGCTGTATCTGGTGCTGACGTTGGACACGATCACGACCAATGAGTTGGGCTCGCGGTATGTCATCGGCGTGGAAAAACAGGCCGAGAAATCACCAGCCAAGCGCCACAAACAACAACGCTATATTTCACTGGGCGACAAACCGAACGACACGTTTGCACTCGTGTCAGTCAAAGGCGCGCCGGAAAATCCGGACGGGCTGTTGGTCAAACTCGGCGACACCGGCGAGATCGTGACGGTGGCGAAGGACAAGCCCTATCGCCGGGTGGATGCCTACGCGGCGGATTTTCGTTATGATCCGGAAAAAAGAATTTTCCATGCCCGCCGCATTGGCGACCGAGTTTCTTTCAACGGGACAGACTATCTCGTGGCGGATGTCAATCAAAACGAGTTGATTTTATCCGACCAGTCGAATCAGAAAAAAACCTCTTTGCCATTTACTCCGTGACCGCTTAACATCGTTTCATTGAACCGCGCCCATTCCAGACGAACCTGAATTTGCCATGACCAAAGCCGCCCTCTTTTCACTCGGACTTGCCGCCGTGCTGGTGTTTCCCAGCCTTGTGCCAGCGCAAGATAATTCCTCCATCGCGATGGCTGACAGCGAAGCGGTGTTGCGTCAGGCCAACACGATTGTGTTGCGCCAGAAACTGGCCGAGGCGCAAGCCGCCGCCCAACATGGCAACATTGTTGCCGCCGCCAAAATATATCAGGAATCCTGCACGCTGGCCGACCAGATCGGTTCTGGCATTGACGCCGAGAATGCCCAGGCCAAAGCGGGCTTGGCCACCACGCGGTTGACGATTGCGCGGGACGCCCAGAGCCGTGGCGATTATCGCGAAGCCAGCACCCAGGTTGCCCAGGTGCTCAAGGCGGATCCGAAAAATCCGTCAGCGCTGGCCTTCAAAAAACAGAACGACCAGTTGCTCGCAGCCATGAAGGGCCGGATTCCCAGTGCATCTGTGGTGGAGCAGGTCCCGCAAATCCTCACGCAAAAAACGGATTCTGGCACGCTCCTGCAGGACGGCAAACTTTTGTATGAGATGGGCAAGCTGGAAGAAGCCGAGGCCAAGCTCGCCGATGCTTTGAAGCTGGATCCGGATAACTCTGGGGCTTACTATTACTTGAATCTCATCAAGCAGGCCAAATATGCGCGCGAATCCGCACAGCACACGGTGGACACCCAGGACCGCATGGCAAATGTCGAGAAAAAATGGGTCACGCCAAGTTCTAATGTCACGCTGCCCAGCGTGCCCAACCCATACGCCACCAATAATCTGGTTTATACCGGCCCTGGCCGACAGAACATCGTCGCCAAGCTGGACCGCATTCATCTCGACAATGTGACTTATGACGGGTTGCCGTTGAGCGAAGTGCTGCGCAACCTGACGGAGCAATCCAAGTTGCGCGATCCGGACCGCAAAGGCGTCAATTTTCTGATCAATCCCAATGCCGATCTGTCTGGCCAGCCGGTTGAAGCGGCGACGGGCGGGGCGGGCGGCTTTGGTGGCGCGCCTGCTTTTGCCGCTCCGGCCGCGGGCGCGGCACCGACGATTGATCCAAACACCGGATTGGCCGTGGCTCCCGGGGCCGGCGGTGCCCCTGGTGGTGGAGCCGGGGAAGCCGTGGATGTCGGGTCTTATCAAATCAAACTTAATTTGACCGATGTGCGGCTGGCCGATGTGCTGGACGCCATCACGCTCGTGGCCGATCACCCGTTAAAATATTCCGTCCAGGATTTTGCCATCGTGTTTTCCTCGAAGGCCGCGGAAACGCCCCAGTTGTTCATGCGCACTTTCAAGGTGGATCCCAATACTTTTTATTCCGGTTTGGAAAGCGTCGGCGCAGCCAGTTTCGGTAGTGCCAACAGCAGCAGCAGCGGCGGCGGTGGCAGCGGCGGCGGTGGCGGCGGCGGTGGCAGCAGTGGCCAAAATAGCGGTGGCGCAGTAGTCGGCGTGGTGAATCCTTTTTCCGGCGGCGGCCAGCTTCGCAACCAAGGCGGTAGCGGCGGCGGCGGCGGCGGTGGTGGCAGCAGCGGCCAAGGCGTGTCGAACCCGCTGGATACAGGCACTGGCGGTGCTGGCGGTGCCGGCGGCGGTGGCGGTGGCCAACAAAATCAGGGCGGCCTGCATTATATTACCCAAGTCACGACGGCGTCTTCCGTCAGCGCGCTGGCGCGGGCGTTTTTCACCTCGCTGGGAGTGAATCTTCAGGCGCCGCCCGGAAAATCCGTATTTTTCAACGACCGTTCCGGCAAGCTGTTTGTCAAAGCCACCGAGCAGGATTTGGACACAATTGAGCGCGCCATTCAAACGCTGGATGAAGTCGCCCCACAGGTTCACGTCAAATCGCGCTTTATTGAAGTGCAGCAGACCGACAGCAAGGCGCTCGGCTTTGACTGGTATCTCGGCCAGTTCAACATGGGCAACAACGTGGTGGGCACCGGCGGTTCGTCGCCGTCGCTCAACGTGCCGGCTTCCGCCGCGAATCCGCTCGGCGCGTTTCCGGGCAATACGGCGGGTAACATTGTGGCTCCGCAGACGACCGACCAGTTGCTGACCGGCGGCCTGCAAAATTCCGGTCCGGCCGTGGCCACCATCACCGGCATCTTGACCAACCCGAATTTTCAAGTGGTCTTGCACGCGCTCCAGCAGCGCGGTGGTTTTGAAAACTTGGCGGAACCGGAAGTGACCACCACCAGCGGTCGCCAGACCCAGATGCGCGCCTCGCAAATCATCAATGTCGTCACCGGCTTTTCTTTCAACAACGGTTCAGCCAGTGGTGCCAGTGGCGCTTCCGCCGGCGGCAGCACGGGCGGCACGGTGGTCAATCAGGCGGGCATCGCCTCGGTTTCTCCCACCACGCAGCAGATTGAAACCGGTCCGGTTTTGGACGTGATTCCTTACGTCTTGTCCGATGGCTACACCATCAACATGTCGCTGATTCCGTCGCTGACCGATTTTAACGGTTATGACTCCATCCCGGCTGGGGCGATTCCCGGATACTCGCCCGGTAGCACGATTGGCAATTTGAACGGCACCACGCTCCCGGTCGCGCTGCCCAACTTCACGGTTCGCCAGGTGGTCACCACGGTGAATGTTTGGGACAACCAAACCGTCGTGCTCGGCGGTTTGATTTCGTCGCAGGTGCAAAGCACGAAGGACGAAGTGCCGGTCATCGGCGACATTCCGCTGTTCGGTCGCCTGTTCCAGAGCCAGAGCAAAAACACGGTTAAGAAAAACCTGATGATTTTCGTGACCGCCACGATCGTGGATCCGGCCGGCAACCGCGTGCATTCGGATGACGAACTGCCGTTCGCGCAACAAACCATTCCGGCGCAGCCGCCTGGAGCTGGCGAAATCAAGGAAAAGTCGGTGGAGAAGATGGCGATACCCGTGGCGGCGCCGTGAACCGGCTGTTGATTGTTGACGGACACGCCTACGCTTACCGCGCCTTTCACGCCATCCGCGCGTTGCGTTCGCCGTCCGGCCAGCCTACGAATGCCATTTTTGGCTTCGTGAAAATGCTGGAGAAAATGCGGGTGGCTTTGGTGCCGACGCATCTGGTGGTGGTGTGGGACGGCGGTTTGAGTGCGGAACGGATGACGGCGCTGCCGGCCTACAAGGCGCAGCGGCCAGAAATGCCGGATGAGTTGCGGCCGCAGTTTGACGAGATCGGAAAATATCTCGCGGCGGCGGGCGTGGCGGAATTTTGCGGCGACGGCGTCGAGGCGGATGATTACATCGCCTGTCTCGCGCGGCGCGCGGCGGCGGCAGACTGGCAAGTGGTGATCGCCAGCGCGGACAAAGATTTTATGCAGTTGGTTTCGGCGCGGATCGGATTGTTGAATCCGAACGACAAGACCGGCGCGGTGTGGACGCGGGAACAGGTCCACGCGAAGGCTGGGGTCGAGCCCGAGCAGGTGGCCGACTGGCTGGCACTGATGGGCGATGCCGTGGATAATATTCCCGGCGTGCCCGGCGTGGGGCCGAAGACCGCGGCCGAATTGCTGAAACAATTTGGTTCCGTGCAAAATTTGCTGGCGCACTTGGATGAAGTGAAGTCTGAACGGCTGCGGACGGCCTTGCGCGCGGCGGCGGACGATGTGCGCCGGAATCAGGCGCTGGTGCGGTTGCACGAAGTGCCGTGTGAATTTGTGCCGGAGAAATTAAAACCGGCGGCGCCGGACCGCGAACAATTGCGCGGACTGTTTGCCGGCTGGGGTTTCAAGGGACTGGCGGCGGCACTGGAAGAATCCTGCCGGGAGCGGCAGGTGGAGTTGATTTGAAAATGAATTTGCGAAGCTGGATTAACAACATGGCGACGGCGAGTTTGACCAAAGTGATTTTTGGACAAACTTGCCGCGCTGGTTTATCATACCGTCGTCCAATGATGCTCAACACCGCGCGCGTTTCACAATTTATCGTCGGCCTTGCTGGGACCTTGCTGGCGGGCACCTTTTCCGTCGTTGCGCAGACCAATTATTACAATCCCAACGGCACCGAATACGCCATCATCGGCTCGCTGCCCGGCGACCAGATGTTTCCCGACGCGGCGATTTCCCCCGCCGGCGGTTTTGTCGTGTGGCAGGACAACATCACCGACGGCAGCGGCTGGGGCATCAGCGCCCGCCGGGTGGACAGCACGTTGTCTGGCTCTTTGGGCACGTTCCGGGTCAACCAGACCGGCCCCAACGACCAGGAAAATCCTCGGGTGGCTTTACTGAAAAACGGCGGCGCGGTGTTTGTCTGGCAGGGGGGCGTGGAAGGCTTTCAACATATCTATGCGCAGTTTCTGACGCCGACCAACACGTTTGTCAGCAACACAGATATTCTGGTCAACACTTTCACCAATCATTTTCAAATCAATCCGGTGGTTGCCACCTTGAATAACAGCAACGTCGTTGTCGTTTGGGGCAGTTTCGACCAGGCCAGTGCCACCAGTTTGCAGGATGTTTACGGCCAGATTTTCACGCAGTCGGGACAGAAGGTCGGCGGCGAATTTTTGATCAACCAGTTTACCAGTTACAATCAGCGCACGCCGTCCATTGCCGCCCTGCCGAACGGTGGTTTTGTGGTGACTTGGGTTTCTGAGCAGGAACGGCTGTTGGCCCCCAACTTGGGAACCAATAACGTGAACAGTGGGGCCATGACCACCGCGAATACGATTGCCAAACCCAGCGTGGACATCTATGGCCGGCTCTACACCAGTAGCGGCACGCCCGTTGGCAATGAATTCCTGGTTAATACGGATTCCAATCCGAGCGCGAATCCCACCGTGGCTGCTGCCACCGACAGCAGCTTTCTGGTGGCTTGGAGCGCCAATGATTCTGCGAATCCCACGAATAGCTGGGATGTTTATGCCCGGCCATTTTCCAGCACCGGAGTTGGTGGTTCGGCGGTGCGGGTTAACACGCACATTGTTGGCGACCAGTATGCGCCCAGACTTAGTTCCATCGGTTTGGATTATTTGATAACTTGGACCAGCATGGGGCAGGATGGATCGCGGGAAGGTGTCTTTGGCCAGTTAGTCCATGCCAATGGTTCATTGATCGGCAGTGAATCCAAGGTCAACACCACCTACATTGGCCAACAGATGCAACCGGTGGTCGCATCGGATGGTGTGAATCAGTTTCTCACCGTCTGGACGGGCTACACGGGCGGAGCCAATAGCTTTGACCTCTATGCCCAGCGTTACGTCAACGCCTCCGCCGTGTTGTCAGCGATGTCCGCTCCGTATGTCTGGGTGCCGTTTATCGTCAGCAATAATGTCTATCAGCCGCAACTGGTGGTGACCTGGCCCAATCTGCTCGGCATTTCTGTTTCCAATTTCGAAGTCTATGTGGATGGGGCCGGCACGCCGACCGCGACCGTGACGAGTAACCAATGGACGATGAAAGCGATCAACGGGCTGACCACGAACAGCACGCATTCTTTTCAAGTGGACTATACCACGACGGATGGCCGGCGCTCGCCGATTTCCCCCTCCGCCAGCGGCACCACTTGGAGCGGACTCAGCTGGTATGGTGTTCCCTACGAATGGATGGCGCAGTTCTTTGGCGGCTATTACAACAGCCACTACACGACGACTTACTGGCCGTCTCCCAATGCGCCGCTGGTTGCCGGTGGCCCCAGCCTGCTGAATGTATTTGTGAGCGGTGGCAACCCGCTGGATTCAACCACCTGGCTGAAGCAAACTCTATCGCGCACTTCCGAGGGCTTATTCCTGAACTGGAATACCCAGCCGGGCGCGACCTATCAGGTGCAGATGACAACTAATTTCACCGCCTGGAGCAATGTCGGGTCGCCGCGGTTTGCGGCTGGCACCAGCGACTCCCTTTATGTCGGCGGCAATTCGGTGGGCTATTACCGCCTGGTGCTTTTGCGATAATTAAATTTGTATGCAGCCAATGATCAAACGATTTTTATCCGTTATCCTGCTCGTCGCCGGCCTGCAGGCTGGTTGGGGCTTCGCTTTGCTGGGACCCAACGCGCAAACCTTGAGCGGCTTTACGGGCAACGCGTGGCAGACCCTCATCATCGGTTACAACAATAATATTTATCAGGAGAATAATTTTCTTCCGGGTGGGCCGGTGGCCTTGGGTGACATTGGCGGGCCGGAGAATATCGGTGAAGGTTTCCGGCGCAATGATCCGGTGATCTATTACGCCTACAATGCCAGCTATAGCGGCTTCTTCGGTTCCAACGGCATGGCGGCGGCGGACAGCGCCTTTGCTATCATGAATAGTCTGACCAATGTGAGCAGTTACAGCAGCGACCTGTCCGAGTTTCCGCTCACCTCACAGCATTTAAACTATCAAGCGCAGGCCCTGTTTTTGACGGACGTCAAATCGGTGACCCTGCATCTGCTCGTGGAAACAATGGGTTTGACGGATCCGGAGCGGTTTACCTGGACCTTGGCCGAGCGCGTGGTTCCGCCCGGCTGTCCGCTCACCACTCTCTATCTGGTTATTCAAAGAAATTTTGACATCATCCCGTCCTCGCCGACGCAGATTCAATATTCTTCCTACGTCAACAACGAGCTTTTCACTTATCAAATTTTTGAAATATGCTCGGGCAATCCCACGCTGGCCATAGCCGCGCCCATTCCTGTGGACCCGTTGCAGGCGATGGATTACACGGCGGTCGCCGCCAATAATTTTAGCGGTATTGCGTCTGAATTTGTTATTGGCGCCGAATATTCCGGTTTGGAAATCGGCGGCTACTACGCCGGCCTGACGCGAGATGACGTGGGCGGGCTGCGGTATTTGATGAATGCCGCCAACGTCGTGACCGAAAACGCGGCGGCCGGCAGCTTGTTGCAGATCACTAATCTTTCGCCGCAACAATTGATCACCACGCTGCCTTTGGGTTTGTTCTTGTCCCAGGCTTTGACCAATGACCCGGCCACCTTGCAGGCTTTGTATCCGGGGCTGATCATAAACACTACGGTTACTAACTATTACTTTCTAAACACGACCAATGTCACGGCTTACTACACGAATCAGCCGGGACCGTCCGTGACAAACTATTCGCAAAACCTCGCGTTTTTGTCGAGTTTTGACTTTAGCCTCTTTTTGTCTCAGGCGAAGACGGATGCCCCGGCAGTGCTGCTGGGTTTATATCCTAATTTGGATATTGCAAGTTCGACGATCACTGGTCTCATTACCTTTTCCAACCCGGTGGTGTTCGTCTATCTGACCAACAGCATTGGGTCGCCTTACGGGTCGCCGCCCATTGTGGTGACTGTGACCAATGGTTATACTTTCACCTATGTTCCGACTTATACCTATAGATTTGCTAATATTCTGACCAATACCTATTCCCCAAGCAATCAGGTCACGATTCAAACTATCACCGTCACAAATCTCATTGGCGCGCCGTATGGCAGTCCGCAGGCCACCAATGTGACGACCGTAACCAAGTATCTGACCAATAGCATCAGTGGCGACTTTTTCATCATTCCGACCAACTGGTGCGGCTACTCCATTTTGGCCACGGGGTCGGTTCAAAGAGTGGCCAGCTATACTAATGTTTTGACCGCCACTGGCACCACCAATTCATTGGGAGCGGCCCAGTATTCACAAAACACCATCTTTTTTTACACCAATCGTGTCTATGCGGTATTTCCGGGAGTTTGCGAGCCGGCCTTGGTTTTTGCCACGAATGTGGTGCCGACCGTCGGGACCAATTATCTGGATAGTTTTGCCAACCTTCAAATTCTCTCCAGCAACAGCACAACCTTGACCACCCTGATTATTACCAACATAGGTGCCTGTTCAAACGGGATTGACGGCACGCTTTGCACCAATATATTCCAGACAAACTATCTGGCAAATACAGTATCCGGAGATTTCTTCATCGTGCCGGCAGCTTGGAATTGTGGTTATTCCATTGTTTCTACTCAGTCAATCACCAAGGTGGGGGTTACCAACACTTCCATTACAGTGCCGACGAATTCAACCACAGTCGGGTCGCTTTATTCAGTCACGACCATTTCTTATTACACCAATCGACTGTTGATCATTCAACCCATCGTCTGCACGTTGGCAACCCCCGGCCCGGCGTTGCGTCAGGGCATCGAACGCATCCAGTTTGTGCGGGCGAACTACGATTCACTGATCGGCCAGTTCTTCCAGCCGATCACCAACTTTTACTCAATGGTCAAGATCACCAACAGTCAAGCTGTCACCGAGTATTACCGGCGCGTGATCACCCAGCCGGATATTGTGTTTGCCGCGGACAACCAAATTGCGGCGAACACGTTTTTTAACGGCACCGTCACGCGGAATATTTCGTATGACACGGCCAATGTGCTGCCCGGCTTGGCCGGTCCCGGCGTCATTAATTCGCCCGTGACTTTTAGCTTTAACAAGATTGGGGACGCTTTCTCGAACGGCAGTTTGGCGGACTATCTTTTGACCACCAACCAGTTTTTGAGCGAACTCACGGCCCTG
Organism: uncultured Verrucomicrobia subdivision 3 bacterium; assembly: GCA_903884535.1. GTDB lineage: Bacteria > Verrucomicrobiota > Verrucomicrobiia > Limisphaerales > UBA11358 > UBA11358. Next base: position 3,633 of record CAISEZ010000013.1, on the reverse strand, counting down.
CCGGTGTTGGCGTGGGCTTCGTATGATTCTTCCACCAACCTCCCGGTGGTTTATCCCAACGGCAACAGCATCCAGAACCTGCAAAACGAAATTCTGGTTCAGATCACACCGACGAGTCTGGCCAATGGCACGAACAATACCGCTTATCCGTCCGTGACCTTCACCGCCACGGGCGGATCATTCAGCCCGCCGTTCACTTGGTCGGCGACCAGTTTGCCGACCGGGATGACGGTTTCCTCCGGCGGCACGCTTTCCGGCACGCCCACGGTTGCCGGCACATTTGACATCACGCTGCAACTGACCGATTCTTTAGGTCGGTCGGTGCAATGGTTCTATACTCTTATCATCCAATGAACGGCATTCACTACCAACTCTATTCGCTGAACCGTTTGATGAAATGGCCGGTGCTCTGTGCGTTTTTGAGCCTGATCGTGGCGGGCGTGGCGATGGCCACCGATCCGATTTATCAGAACTTTTCCCCCATTGCTTACACGGTTCCTGGCAATCCACCGCCGGTGATTGACGCCCGGGCGTTCGACAACGAAAGCGATTATAGTGTCAGCTATAATGTTTATACCGCCAGTCCGGAAATGTATGAAACCCTGAACACCTTGTTCTATACCAACAACGGCACCATGGAGGCCAACAGCCCGATTACCACCAGCTCGTTTCTGTTGGCTTATGGTAGCGTTGGCAGCGGTTTCACTTTTGATCAGCAGGTCACCAACCTGAACAACCAGCATTTGATGGCCGACACTTTCTACAATCCCGGCGCCATCTATTGCGACTCGACGAATACGGGGAACAACATCCTGACGTTTTCCGGCTTGTCGTTTGGGGTTACCATCTTTGCCCAAACCAGCATTGGGATGTTCTCGGTGCTTGCCACCAACATCATCAACCCCGGCGTAGTGGATGTGGGGGCCAGCGGCCTGATGCAATTCACCGGGCAGGGCGCGGATTTTTCTCGCAGCACGCTGACAATTGAGGGTAGTGTTCTGGGTCAAATCTTCACCAGTTCCGGACTGTTTTTTAACTTTTTCAACTCCAGTCAAAACTTCAACGCCACGGGCTTTTTTGGAACGGACACCAATCAAGACTGGAATCCCGGCATTGATTTGGGGCCGAATTATGCCTATTCATCATTTTCTGGTTGGACGCCGGTCGGCGGCGGTATTTTAGTCAGCAACTATTTGAACCTTACCAACTCCGCTTCCTATTTTGATGTGCGGGCGAACGGGCCGAGCAATGCGATTGTGCGGGCCGTCTTCCTCATGGATAACAGCGCCAACATGGCGACGAATGTCTATTTTCAACCGCCGAATAGCTTTTTGTTTGGAAATGGCGGTGTGGATGTGGAATGGATTGGTTCCTATTTGAACCCGGCCACGGGTCAGACAGTTTCAAACTATCTTTATCTGACTGACGACTATTTATTGGGGGCGTCCACCAATGTGTTTCTGTATGGCGGCAATGGCGGGGCCAACAGCGGCATACCGGACAATTTTACGTTCACCCCGTCCACCACCGAACTTTTGGCCGGTCCGACGACCAGCAGCTTTACGAATATTTTCCCGAATCAGACCATCACCAATCGCTATTCCTATTTCAATGCCCAGTTGATTTCCACCACCGTGGCCACTAATAAGACCGCCTACAATCCTAGCGGGGCGCTGACCAATTTGACCGGCCGGATCCAGATCACGGCCACCAAGGATTTGAACCTGACCCAGGCCACCATTACCGGCCAGAACTACATGTCATTGATCGCGACCAACCAATATGATGGCAGTGACGGCGCGCAGATTGATTCACCTTTTTCGGATATCAGCCTCGGGGTGACGAATGGTTTCATGACGATCAGCAATCTGCTGGCGGCGGGGATTCCCGCCTGGAGCGGCTCGGTTTCAGCCTGGAGCACGCGCTGGACGAATACCGATGCTTTTGGCTTCACCACGGACTACCGGGTGTTGCTCGTGAGCAGCCAGTTGACGCCGACGACGCCGCCGCAGGTGCAGACGTTGCGGTTGCACGCCACCAACAGCTTGGTCATCAGCGACACGCTGAATGTTTTCGGTTCTGTTTTTATTGACGCCCAAAACCTGACCTTGAGCACCAATGTTCCGGGTTACGGCGCGACGTCGGTGGATGGCGAATTGAACTGGGGAAACACCGCCAATTTCGGCACTGGCTTCGGTCAATTGCCTAATCTGCTTTGGTTCACCAATAATGGTGCCTTCCGGTCGCTGGGTTTTGTTCAACTCGGCAGCGCCGCCACCAGTTACGGCGCCGTTATCAACAACGGATTGATCGCGAATCAAGGTTCGACCATCTATGCCAATAATTTTTTGAGCAGCGGCATTATTACCAATGGCATTGGAAATTTCCTCCTGCATTCTCAGATCGCGACCATCACTAACGGCTCGATCACGGCCAATGGCGACATTTCCATCACGACCGGCAGCCTGTTAACGAGCAATCTGGTGATGTCAGGCCGTTCTTTGACGTTGCAGGTAACCAATTCGCTCACGGATACCGGACCGAATCCGACCAACAACAGTTTCTGGACGGTCGGCGGCGCTCACAGTCTGAGCGGTGCAGGCGGCTTCAACCTGCCCATCAAACCGGTCACGGGTGACTTGCTGGGCACGACAATTACCAACATTGCGCTGGCCAATTACGTAGTCAACAACACTTGGCCCGGCGTGGACCGTGGTTACTCCAATTCCGGCTATTCCAACAATGTGGCGCTGGGCCGACTGGTGCTGGATCCCTTGAGCACCAGCAGCCGGATCCATTTTGGCGGCACGGGCAGCAGCAGCAACGCAATCTACGTGGACTGTCTGGTGTTGTTGGACCAGGCCACCAACCTGGCATCGGGAAACATTCAAGAGTTCACCTTTGCTCCCAATACCGTCATCTACTATGCCCAGGCGTTACAGAACGGCGTGTCGGTCGCGGAAAAATTAAATTTTGCGAACACCAATCATTTTCGCTGGATGCCAACCTATGTCGGTTACTACAGCTCGACCAACTTGGTGTATCCGCCGGGCGTGACCAACACCGTCAATGCCGCGCTGGCGCAAAGCGGAACCTATGATTCCGACAGTGACGGCACGGTGAACTCTTTGGATCCCACACCGTTTTTGGTGCCGCAGCAATTGAACTTCACAATTGTCGTCACCAACCGGCCGCCGCCCTCGGTGCGCCTGCAATGGACCACGATTCCTCGGGCCACCAACTACGTCTATTACAAGACCAATTTTCTTCAGCCCGGCTGGCTAGCGCTGACCAATTTCACTTCGCCGCAGGTTTACAATCCAACCGCCGGCACGGACAACTATCAGCAGGCTCGCGTCTCAGTGTTTGACGCGCTCACCAACGCGCCGCGCTATTACCAGATCGAAGTGAATCCGTGGCTGTTGGCACCGTAGTTCTGCCGGCAACCGGGCTGCATGGCTTTTGGGAATAATCCCGCGCTTAGTTTGCGATCTGGACCAACGGCATCGCGAAGGCGAAACTCCGGCCAATTGCAGAATTCCCGCAAAAACACTGGCCGTATCTTGTCCCCACCATGTAACCACAATTGGTGACAAGCCAGAATCCGAAGCTGTGTTAAGCTTTTGACGTTGG
>CAISEZ010000012.1 GCA_903884535.1 uncultured Verrucomicrobia subdivision 3 bacterium | reverse complement strand
TTACGGCCAAGACCGTGAACCTACTGAGATGAGAACCGAAAAAAAATTAAAGTTGAAGCAGTTGCGTCACTGGCGCATTCGCAAAGTGGTCAGCGGCACGTCCGAACGTCCGCGCATGAGCGTCCGCTTCACGAACGAAAACATCCACGTCCAGTTCATTGACGACGTTGCGGGCAAGACGATTGCCGCGACCTCGACGGTGACCAAGGGCAAGGAACGCGCCTTGTCCGCCAACATGGAAGGCGCCAAAAAAGTTGGCGTGATCGCGGCGAAAGCAGCGATTGACAAGGGTATCTCGGCAGTAGTGTTTGATCGTGGTGGCACGCGTTACCACGGCAAAATCAAGGCGCTGGCGGATGCTGCGCGCGAAGCGGGATTAAAATTTTAACCTGAACCGGAGAATTTATTGTGGCTGAAAACGAAAACATTCCAGTAGCTCCTGTCGCTCCCGAAGCGCCGAAACCGTCCGAATCACGCGGTGGTCGCGGTAACTTTGGCGGCGGACGCGGTGGTCAGGGCGGACGTGGCGGTGGCCGTGGCCGTCGTCCCGATGTCGGCGAAAACGCTTTTGGTAAAGGCGGCGAAGAAATTGTCGAGAAAGTGGTTTTCATCAACCGCTCCTCCAAAGTTGTCAAAGGCGGACGCCGCTTTAAGTTCAGCGCGCTCGTCGTTGTTGGCGACAAAAAAGGTAAAGTCGGCATGGCGCTCGGCAAGGCGACGGAAGTCGCGGACGCCATCAAGCGCGGCGGCGAACTCGCCCGCAATCAGCTGCAGGCCGTCTCGTTGAAAGACGCGACGATTCCGCACGAAGTTTATTCCTGCTACGGCGGCGCGAAGATTCTCTTGCGTCCGGCCTCCCCGGGAACTGGAATTATCGCCGGCAAAACGGTTCGTTCCGTTTTGGAATCCGCCGGTATCAAAGACATTTTGACAAAATCGCTCGGTTCCAGCAACGCGGCGAATGTGGTGAAAGCCACGCTCAACGGTTTGTTAAGCCTCCGCACTCGCGAGCAGATTTACCAAAACCGTGGTTTGGAAATCAAAAAAGTTTCTACCCCGAAAGCGCCCGCAGCAATCGCTGCCTGATAAATAATTTTTATGCGACTGCACAATCTTAAACCCCGTCCCGGCGCGAAACATCGCACGAAACGTCTCGGTCAGGGCGAATCCAGCGGCCACGGCAAAACGTCCGGTCGCGGTGGCAAAGGCCAGACCGCGCGTTCCGGCAGTTCCGTTCGTATCGGTTTTGAAGGCGGCCAGATGCCGCTCATCCGCCGCATCCCGAAACGTGGTTTCAACAACACCCGCTTCACGATTGCTTACAGCCCCGTGAATGTCGGCGACTTGAACCAGTTTGAAGATGGCGCGCGCGTTGACGAAACGGCTTTGCGTTCGGTTGGTCTCGTCAACGGCCCGAAACTCGGCGTCAAAATTCTCGGCACCGGCGATCTCACCAAGAAATTGGTTTTGGTTGTCACCGCCATCAGCGCTTCGGCGAAAACCAAAATCGAAGCCAAGGGCGGCTCGGTTGAACTCATCGTCAAAAAATCTTCGGCTCCGGCCAAGAAATAATTCGGCTGAAGCATGTTTCGCTCCATCGCCAGCACCCTCAGCAATTGTTTCAAGATTCCGGAATTAAAATCCCGGATCTGGTTCACGCTTGGTCTGCTGGCGGTCTGCCGTCTGTTGGCGGTCATCCGCATTCCCGGTCTGGATGGCGATGCGCTGTCGAATTTTTTCAAGGCTCACGGCGACGGCAGCGGTTTGCTGGGAATGTATAACACCTTCGCTGGTGGCGCGTTTGAACATTGCGCCATCGGTTCGCTGGGCATCATGCCCTACATCAGCGCGACGATCATCATCCAGTTGCTGACGGCCGTGGTGCCGCGCTTGAGCAAATTGGTGCGGGAAGAAGGTGGTCGCACGCAGATCATCAAATACGGCCGCTACCTCACGGTGCTGTTGTGCATCGGCCAGGGCATTTATTTTGCCAGCAGCTGGCTGCATCCGGAACATCAGTTTCCGGGCATCGGGCAGTTGGTGCTGATTGAAAATCATTTTGCCTATTACTTCGTGGCCGTGACGATTATGACGGCGGGCACGATGCTGCTGATGTGGATGGGCGAACAAATCACGGAACGCGGCATCGGTAACGGTGTTTCGCTCGTCATCACCATCGGCATTCTGGCGCGGCTGCCGCGTGCGGTGCGCTCGTTGATTGACATGTTCCATCCGGCCAACGGTCAGGAGACGGATTATCATTTCATGGGCACGGGTCTGCTGTTGATGTTCTTGCTGGTGCTGGTCGTCGGCGGTGTCATCGCCATCACGCAGGCGCAGCGGAAAATTCCGGTGCAATACGCCCAGCGCGCCGTCGGTCGCAAGATGTATGCGGGCGGCACGTCCTTCATGCCGTTGCGCGTGAATTACGCGGGTGTCATGCCAATCATTTTCGCGCAGTCCATCCTGATGTTCCCGCAGCCGGTTTGCAGTTGGCTGGCTCAGGCCTTCGAGAAGAAGGTGCCGGCATTGCAGGACTTTTTCAACAGTCTGGCCATTTCGCTCAATCCCGGCTCGTGGCTTTACATGGCCACCTATTCGGCGATGATTTTGTTCTTCTCCTATTTCTGGGTGGCGACGCAGTTCAACGAAATCCAGATTGCCGACGACCTGAAGAAAAACGGCGGCTACATTCCCGGTGTCCGTCCCGGTCAGGGCACCAGCGACTATCTGCATCATGCCATGAGCCGTATCACGCTGGCGGGCGCGATTTTCCTGACGGTCATTGCGACCATCCCCATCATTCTTGGAAAGCATTTGCAGATTCCGCAGGACGTGAGCAGCTTTTTTGGCGGCACGAGTGTTTTGATCGCGGTCGGCGTATTGCTCGACACGATGCGGCAGGTGGAATCGCACCTGATGATGCGCCACTACGACGGGTTCCTGAAAAAGGGCAAGATCCGCGGCCGGTTCTAAAATTTTGTGGCTGGGATAAAGCTCAAGTCAGCGGACGATTTGAAATTGATGCGCCCGGCAGGGTGGGTGGCCGGAAAAGTGTTGGACGAGATTGCGGCGTTCATCAAGCCTGGCATCACGACGCGGCAGATTGATAATTTTGCAGCGGAGCGGATCAAGAGTTACGACGGCAAGAGCGCGTTTCT
>CAISEZ010000011.1 GCA_903884535.1 uncultured Verrucomicrobia subdivision 3 bacterium | reverse complement strand
GGAAGACGCCATGCACGCCATTGGTGAAGCCATCGTGGTTGTCAGGGTCCACATCGCCATAATAGAATGTCACGGCTGCATAACCACGGGCAATGATATTTTCAGCAGGCCAGAACGGAGTTGTCCATTGACCGTAATATCGGACGCCTGACGCAATTCTATGAGAATTTGGCTTAGCCTTTACGCGCATCGTCAATCTGGCAGCGTGCATTTTTTCGCCAATTATTGTTGTATTTTTCTGCCATTTCTCGCATATGGTAGGATTTCCGCCGCTTATGAAACCAACTTTGGGATTTCCAATGACAAAGTCTGCGCCCGACAATCAGCCCGTCAGCATCAACGGTCGGATGGGAGAGCCATGGGTGCACTTGGAGGATGGCCATGCGCTTGCGAATTGGGGCAAGGATGAGGAAATCGCCTATAATCAAATGAACCGGCAGACGGAAAAGGCCATATTTTTCCGCCGGACATTTGATTTTCTCACCGATAGCCGCGTGAAAGGGGATTATTTCGAATTTGGCAGCCATCGCTGCCGCACCTTCCGCATGGCGCTCACGGAAGCGCGCAAGCACAACGTGCAGGACATGCATTTCTGGGCCTTCGACAGTTTCGAAGGGCTTCCGGAACTGAAACATGCGTCGAGCTTGGAGATCTGGAAAAAGGGCGCCCTGAAGACGGCCGTGGATGACTTCATGCGTATGGTGAATGAGCACGGAATTTACACTGATCGCGTGCACACGGTGAAAGGTTATTACTCGGACAGCCTGACGGCCGAATTGCACAAGAGTTTTTCGGATCAAAAGAAAAAGGCATCCCTGATCACGGTCGATTGCGATTTGTATGAGTCGGCCATCCCGGTTTTCAAATTCATCGATGAATTTCTGCAGGAAGGGTCCGTGATCTACATGGACGATCTTTTTGCGGGCTTCAAGGGAACGCCCCTCAAGGGGATCGCGCGTGCGTTTCTGGAATACCAGCAAAAGACCAAATGGCGGTTCATTCGTCACCTGGATGTTGGCTGGTGGGGACGTTCTTATCTTGCCTATGAGGCCAAGGAGCCCGTCACCGGCATACTGTAAAATTTCCATTACCGCCCGGCACCGGTTTGCAGCGCGCTATTGCAACCGCTGGCCTACGTTGCCGCAACAGGGGGCGGGGCGAGAAACAAATTGCCCGGGTGGGTTTCGGACAGGCGTGCGCAAATCCGCTGCGATGCTTCCGGGTTGTTGAATGTCACAAAGACGATGGCCTCTGGCGGTATTTCGCCTGCCCGAATGATGGGACAGCCCGCGAAATTATGGCCCTGTTTGCCTGGATCTTCGTCCACGTAAAAAGCGATCTCGCCGCGAAGGTAGACGCCGAGCCAGATACCGGCACCGCCGACACCCAATAATCCGGCTTTGCGGCCGTGCGTATTGACCCGGACAAATCCGGGAAGACTTTCGGCCCATGCCAGACACTGCAACGCCCTTTGCATAATGACCCCAACGCCATAGGGCGCAGGTACATAGGTACTTTGCGCCCGGCGCGCGATCAGGCCGATTTCGATGGGGGAAAAATCAGCGACCTCTTTTACGATTTCAATTCCGGCAAGGGCCAGCGTATTTGAAAGTGTTTCGGTGGTGAAGTGCGAGCAATGCTCCAACAGGAAGAAGTCGGTGTTCACTGCCAGAAAGCTGGGAACGCGAACAACCAGGGCGCCATCGGGCTTCAGCAGCGCGGCGGCGTCACGCAAAACTGCAACTGGATCGGTGAGGTGCTCGACCACATGGTTCAGCGTAATCAGGTCGAATTTTCGGGGAATTTCACGCAGCGCATCAAGGCCATGGAAGAAATCCGCGCCGGAAAGCTCCCGCACACTGTCCTTGTGCAGGTCGCCCACATCATAACCGGCCAGAGACCAAAGCGGCTTTTCGGCGCGGAATGCTTCCAAGAACCGCCCGGCGCCGCAACCGATGTCGAGCATTGTGCCG
>CAISEZ010000010.1 GCA_903884535.1 uncultured Verrucomicrobia subdivision 3 bacterium | reverse complement strand
GTTGTGGTATCGCGCCACGCTGCTTTGGCTTTTGATCCTCTGCACTTTGTTTTTGATCGCCACCGGTCAGGCGTGGGCGCGCGGTTTGGAGATTTCATGCGGTTGCATGAATCTGGATTTTCTCCAGCTTAGTGGAATGGGAAACGGAACGGTCAAGCTGTTGGAATCAGCACCCTTTGCCTTCGGTCGCGCCTTGTTGCTCACCGCCGGGTGTGCGTATTTGCTTCGAGATCACTCCCAAAAAGACGAAGCACTGAAGGCTAGCTGAATTTTGTGCGTCAAGTTCATCAAATTGGTTTTGCGGTAATATTGACTGCGAAGTAATCGGTATGGCACGCCCGCCGCCAACTCTCAGGTTCGAAAATCATAGGGAAATAGTTTGCACGAGTCTGGCGCGAAAGTTCGCGGTAGGCCTCGTAATGCGGTTTACCCAGGACGCCGCTGGGGCAAAGGGGTTTGGCGCAACCCCCGTGCCGGCCAAATTTTGAAATGGTCAAACCGCCGCACAGAAACTTCTTTTTCGCGCCGCGCGACTGCGGCAAGCTGGTGCCACGGCATGAACCTCGCAATCATCGGACTCGGCTACGTCGGCTTGCCGCTGTGCCTGCAATTTGCGCGCAACGGCGTGCGCGTGCTGGGCCTGGACATTGATGTTGAAAAAGTATCCGCGCTCAACGCCGGGCGCAGCTATATCCAGCACATCCCGGCTGCGGAAATCAAAAAACTTGTCCGCGCGGGAAAGTTTTCCGCAGCCACCGATTTCGCGAAAATTAATAATGTCGCGGCCGTCTTGATTTGCGTCCCCACGCCGCTGAAAAAAAATCGCGTGCCGGACTTGTCCTTCGTTTTGAAAACCGGCAAGAGCATTGCGCCGCATTTACAACGCGGCCAGCTTGTCGTCCTTGAATCCACGACCTATCCCGGCACGACCGAAAATGAATTGCGCGCCGTTTTGGAAAAGGGTTCCGGCCTGAAAGCCGGCCGGGATTTTCACCTCGCGTTTTCGCCGGAACGCGAAGACCCCGGCAATCCGGACAGCCAGGTCGCCGACATTCCGAAGGTCATCGGCGGCTACACGCCGGCGTGTCTGGCCGCGGCGAAAAAAATTTATGGCCAGGCCATCCGCACGCTGGTGCCCGTGGCAAACTGCCGCACGGCCGAGGCGGCGAAGCTTTTAGAAAATGTTTTTCGCGGCGTCAACATCGCGCTCGTCAACGAACTCAAGGGCGTTTATGCGGCGATGGACATTGATATCTGGGACGTCATCGCCGCCGCGCGCACGAAGCCGTTCGGGTTCATGCCGTTTTATCCGGGGCCGGGCCTTGGCGGCCATTGCATTCCGATTGACCCGTTTTATCTCGCGTGGAAAGCGCGGCAGGTCGGGCAGGAAACGCGCTTCGTGGAACTCGCCGGCGAAATCAACCGCGCCATGCCGGCGAAAGTCGTCGCCCGCGTGGCGCAGGCGCTCGCGGCGCGCCAGAAAAAATTGCGCGGCGCGCGGGTGCTGGTGCTCGGTCTCGCCTACAAGGCGAACGTGGAGGACGACCGCGAATCACCCAGCTATGCGCTGCTGGATTTGCTGGCCGCGCGCGGCGCTCAAGTCGCGTATCACGATCCGCATGTGCCCGTCATCAAACCCACGCGCGAGCATCCGCATTGGGCCGGGACCAAATCCGTGAACTGGAACCGCCAGGTTATTTCGCGTTTCGATTCGGTGTTGATTTCCACCAAGCACGATGCGGTGAATTTTCAGCAGCTCGCGGATTGGGCAAAGCTCATCGTGGACACGCGCAATGCACTGGCACCCTGCCGCGTCGCGCCGGAAAAAGTCTGGAAAGCGTGACCCAATTTCTGAATCTTGTCATCCTTGTCGCACCGGCTGGCGTGACGACATTTTATAGTGCGGAGCCTTTTGCGAATGACGCCAGCCACATAATGAACACCTGTGACGTGATGTTTGGAATGGTGGAGGCGGCGGGAATTAAGCCCCGATTGGCACTATTTAACGGGCGAACCAATTTTCAATCGAAATGGAATCCTTGGTATCTTCATGAAATCATGCCCGGCATTTATGCTGCCAGTGGAATGAGCTAATTAAACAATCGCCACCGGGCATTTCGGCAGCGCGTCGAGAAACGCCTGGCCGTATTGCTTCGTCAAAATGCGGTTGTCCAAAACGACGACGATGCCGGTGTCCGTTTTGGTGCGGATCAGGCGGCCGACGCCCTGGCGAAATTTCAGGATCGCTTCGGGCAAAGAAAATTCGCCGAAAGAATTTCCGCCACGCGCCTCGATGGCCTCGATGCGCGCCTCGATCAGCGGATGATCCGGCACCGCGAACGGCAGCCGCGTGATGATGACGTTGCTCAGCGCCTCGCCCGGCACGTCCACGCCCTGCCAGAAACTGTCCGTGCCGAACAGCACCGAGTCCACGTCGTCCTTGAATTTTTCCAGCATCGTCGAGCGCGGCGTGCCGGTCCCTTGCACAAATAATTCCAAACCAAGCTCGTGAAAAAAGGGCTGCATCCGGTCGGCGACTTCCTGCATGAGCTTGTAACTCGTGAACAGCACGAACGCCTTGCCGTGCGTCTGCCGGACGAAATGTTCCACCCAATGAACCAGCGCATCAGCATAGCCGGCTTCGCGCGGATCGGGCATTTTTTTTACGGTGAACAATTTCATCTGCCGCGCGTAATCGAACGGCGTGCCGACTTGCAGTTGCGTGGCCGATTCGCAGCCGACGCGCTTGACAAAATAGGCGAGCGGCTGTGAGGCTTGAGGCTTTGACCTCGCGCCCAAAGCCCCGCGCCCAAAGCCTGCACTCGTGGCCAGCGTCGCACTGGTCATCACGATGCTCGTATCGCTTTCAAACAAGCGCCGCCGCAGATAATCCGCCACATCCACCGGCGCGGCGTTCAGCGAAAGATTCCGCTGCGACTTGCCACCGCGTTCGACCCAATAAACATGGTCCTCCGCGCCCTGGCTCAAAAATTCCGCGACCTCGACTTTCAACTCGCCGAGCCGCCGGTTGCATTCGACCAGTTCCTGGCCAATATCTTTGTCCTCGCTCAGCTTGATTAATTCGCTCACCGCTTCGCGCAAGCGCTGGATCGGCAGGGTCACATTGTCCTGCACCAATTCCGCACGCCGGATGCGCAGCTCTGTCCACGCGCGTTTGCGGGCGTTTTCTCCGCCAAATTTGGGTTTGGCCATCGCCTGAATTTCTTCGCACGCCGTCTCGACATTCTCAAAAAATTTGTCCGACTCGCTCAAAATGTCCGCGACCAATTTCACCGCGCCGCCTTTGCGCAAGGTGGCGAGCAAGCCTTTTTCAGTCTTGGGATTCCACAGCCGGTTCAGCGAATACCGCACCTGCCCGCTCGACACGCTCAAGCCGATGTGCCGCGACGCCACGCTTTCCATCGTGTGCGCCTCGTCGAAAATCACGAAATCATTTTTGAACAGAATGCCGCCTTCCATTTCCTCATCCACGCCGCCGAGCAGCGTGAAAAACAGCGTGTGATTCAGAATCACCACGTCGGCGGACATGATGCGGTTGCGGACGCGCTGAAAAAAACAGGCTTCATGGTCGCGCGCAAAATCGGACTGATGCCCGCAAGTTTTCGGCGAACACAATCCCCGCTCGGAACAAACCTGCGCCCAGACTTTCGGATCCGGCTCGATGGAAAAATCCGACAGGCTGCCATCTTTCGTCGTCTTGGACCATTCGTAGATGCGCTGCAATTCCTCCGCTTCCGACGAGGTGAATAAATTTCCCGATTGCTGCATCGCTTTTTGCAGTCGGCGCGTGCAGAGATAATTCGCCCGGCCTTTCAGCATGGCGTAGCTGAACTTCACCGGCTCCGGCAGCGAACCCAGCACGGCGGCGAGCATCGGCAGATCTTTTTCCGTGAGCTGCTCCTGCAAATTGATCGTGTGCGTCGAGATGATGGCTTTTTTACTTTGCGAAACCGCGAATAGAATTGACGGAATCAAATACGCCAACGATTTGCCGACGCCCGTGCCGGCCTCGAACGCGAGATGCTCGCGATTCTGCAACGCCCGCGCCACGGCCACGGCCATCTCCTGCTGTTGCGGGCGGAACTCGAAATTACTCGCCTTGGACAAAATGCCGGTGGGCGAAAACATCTCCTCCACGCGGGAAATCAAATCAGCGCCGACCGGCTGCAGTTCAGAAATGGAAATCATTTCAACGGCCCGCTGCTCAATATGACTTTCAACGCCGCCGTCTTTCCCGGCGCGAGGGAAATTTTATTCTGCTTCACGTTGCCGGATTCCACACAGACCATGTTTTTATGTTCGGCCGGATCAAAATCGTCCGGCAGCTTTTGCGTCGTCCACGGATTCCAGACAACGGTGGATTGTGAATTTACTTTTTCGACGCGAATTGTCCGCTGAAGTTCTTCATCGCGAATTTCCACGGTGGCCGGGTTGTCGGCATAAACGCGATTGGTTTCCTTCCCAATACGCAGTATGGCGCCGTTTTCCACTTTGCGCGTGCCGGTGTCGCCGGCGGCAAAATTATTGAACGGCGCATCGCACAAACCGGTCAACGAAATCGCGCCGATGTCTGCGACGTGAAAATAGGTGTGCAGACAGTTTTCAATTTCCAGCGTTCCATCGCAGCCGTCATTGGTGGCGACCAGTTCCATGGTGAGCGTGTCGGCGACGGTTACGACGAATTCCGTGCGCAGATTTTTCCACGCCTCGCGGCCGGGAATTGGCGGCAGCGCGAATTGCACCATCACTGTGCCGTCCGGCGTGGCGGATGTTTTGACGAGTTGCCATTCCGTGCTGCGCGCGAAGCCGTGCGCGGGTTCGCCGTCGCGGCCGCCAAACCACGGAAAACAAATCGGGACGCCGCCGCGGATCGGTTTGCCGGCGGCGAAATAACTTTTCGCGCTCATGAACAACAGCGGCGGTTCGCCGTTTTTTTGAAAACCGGCGACGTGCGCGCCGAGCAGATAAATTTCCGCCGTGCTCCACGGCGTCGTGATTTTAACGAGCGGCAGGCCGCCGGTGCCGGCGGCGATTGCGACGCGGCCGGGAATCGCCAGGCGCTGGAGTTTTTCCGAGATAAGATTGGTTTGCATAAATTCAGATGCGACCCGATGGCCGGCATTTTTTCAAGCCGGATTATTCGTGCAGAATGTCTTCCTCGCCGGCGGCCGCCTCAGGCTGGCTGACGACCGGCTCGCGGCCAGCTTCGTGGACTTGAATATATTTGCGGAAGACAAACGTGCCCACCGGCGTGATCAGCGCCATGCCGCCAATCAGCGCCCACATGATTTCCGGGTGACGCGGGCCTTCCACCGGACAAAATTTTTCCAGCAGCCAGCCGGACAGACCGCCGACGATGAATTTCGCCGCGAAAAACGGCAGCATCGAAAGCGCCAGATAGGACGCCTCCTGGCCTTTGGGCGCGATGGCCCCGGAATATTCGTAAAGCCGCGGCGAATAAACCGCCTCGCCCACCGAAAGCATCACGATAAAAAAGAAGATGGAGACGTAAAGCGGATTGACCGGACCGGCCATGCCGAGCCAGCGGTGCGCGATGAGGTCGCCGAGCCAGCCGTCCGCGAGCGGCTTGAACCACTCCGGCGGCAGCGCGATGAAAAACACCGACAACGCCGCGATGAGGCTGCCGACCGTGACCATGCGGTAGGCGGAGATTTTCTGTGTCACCGCGCCGACCACCGGCACCAGCACCACGATCATCACCGAGTTCAACATGCCGCTCAAATGCGCGAACGGCGCACCCGCGCCCAGCTCGCGAATGCCGTATTTCGGGAATGTGAAGGCCAAGTGGTAAAAAATCATCCGCACGCCGACGACCAGCGTCATGAACAGCAGGAACCGGTAAAATGATTTTTCCCGCCACAGGCTCGCAAAAATCTGGCCGGTCTTCGTGAGCGTTTCGCGGGAGCTGGCGATGGAAGTTTTCAGCCAGCCGCCAGCGTCCACGGCGAGCTTGCGCGGCGTGACCACCACGCCCTGTTCCGTCATTTCCACGCCGTCGCGCACAAACGCCCAGACCAAAAACAGCGCCGGCACCGTGAACAGCACACTGATGAACAGCAGCACGCGGTAGGTGCTCAACTCCGCGCCCAGCACCGGCAGCACCCAGTGTCCGTGCTCGCCCATCCCCTGCGGGCCGCGGATGCGGTCAAAAATCCCGTCGCCGCAAGCGTAGCCCAAATTCATCAGGGCGTAATAAAATGCGAAGGCCACGGAGCGCTGCGCCACATTGGAATACGTCTTGCACGCGGCCGTCATCACCGGAATCGTCAGCGCGATGCCCACCGCCTGCGCAAACAGCCCCGGCAACGCCACCCACCGGTCCACGCTCGACGCCATCACCATGCGCGCCACCAGGCAGGTCACGAAGCCCAGCAGAAACGTCCGCCGGATGCCCATCGCGTCCACCAGCGACCCGACCATCACCGTCACCAAGGTCATCGCCGCCGACCACACAGCGATAAGGAAGCCGGCATCCCGGTCGCTGTAGCCCAGATCCGACGACAGCCACAGGCTCACCCCGCTCATGGCGCTCAATTTGTAAGCGACATTGGAAAGGATGTAAGCCGCGAAAATAATCCACAACTCGCGCGGAACCGTGCGCAGGCAGGTGAATTTTTCGATGAAACTTTTCAGCCGGGAACGGGGTTGGGCGTCGGCAGACATAAATTGGCGGAACAGTAAATCCTGCGGTGTCCTGCAGCCAGCACTTTTATTGGGGGCTAATCCCGCATCGTTAGCCCAGCTAAACCTATTTTGCCACCACCACCGCTGGTGTCAGGAATTGGCAACTTTTCATCCGAACAAATCCAGCTGCGGCGGCGGTGCGAGCGATTTTAATTTTTCGCGATCCTGCTGGCGCCGCGCCTGGCGCACGTTGCCTTCCGGCGTCAGTTCTGATTCTTCCAGATTGCCGAGAATCTGCTTGGCGCGTTCCAACACTTCCTTCGGCACACCGGCGAGCCGCGCGACCTGGATGCCGTAACTTTTGTCCGTGCCGCCCTCGACGATTTTGCGGAGAAAAACAATCTGGTCGTGCCATTCGCGCACGGCGACGTTGAAATTTTTCAACCGCGTTAGTCGCGCCGAAAGCTCCGTCAGCTCGTGATAATGCGTGGCGAACAATGTTTTCGCGCCGACCTGATTGTGCAGAAATTCCACGATGCTCCACGCGAGCGACAGGCCGTCGAACGTGCTGGTGCCGCGGCCGATTTCGTCCAGCACGATGAGGCTGCGCGACGTGGCGTTGTTCAAGATGTTCGCCGTCTCGGTCATCTCCACCATGAACGTGGATTGACCGCGCGACAAATCATCGCTCGCACCAATGCGCGTGAAAATGCGGTCCACCAGATCAATCCGCGCTTCCGCCGCCGGCACGAAACTGCCGGTGTGGGCCAGCAGCCCGAGCAGCGCCACCTGCCGGATGTAGGTGGATTTGCCCGCCATGTTCGGCCCGGTAATCAAAGCGATTTGGGCAAATTTTATTTCTTTAGCAGCCGACGTGAGTCGGCTCTGACTTGTTTCCGATTTCCGATTTCCGATTTCCGATTTTTTAGAATAAGCGGACTCACGTCCGCTGCTACCGAGCCAAGTGTCATTCGGCACGAAACGCTCCTCCACGAGCTGCTGTTCCAACACCGGATGGCGGCCATCGCGGATTTGCAAAACGCCGTCATCGCAAATTTGCGGCCGGCAATAATTGTGCAACCGCGCCGTTTCTGAAAAAGAAGCCAGCACATCCAATTGTGCGAGCGAACTCGCGGTCGATTGGATTTTCGGCAACTGGCTCAGCACCTCCTCGCGCACGCGCTGGAAAATTTCGTATTCCAGTTTCACGCTGCGCTCTTCCGCGCCGAGAATTTTGCCTTCCATTTGCTTCAACTCCGGCGTGATGAAACGCTCTCCATTCGCGACGGTCTGCTTGCGGTGATAATGCGGCGGCACCTTGTCGAGATTCGACTTGGTGACTTCGATGTAATAACCAAAAACGGAATTGAAGCGCACTTTTAGCGAAGAAATCCCAGTGGCCGCAATTTCGTCGGCTTGCAACTTGGCGATCCAATCCTTGCCGCCACGCTGCGCGGTGCGCAGTTCGTCGAGCGCGGCGTCGAAGCCGTCGCGGATCATGCCACCTTCTTTGATCGGCAGCGGCGGCTCGTCCACGATGGCGTGGAAAATAATTTCGACCAGGTCGGGTGATTCGGAAATTTGTGAATCCAAGCCCGAAATCAAGTTGGTGGGGCGCGCATCCTCGCGAGCCGCCGGGATTTCCTCAACCAAAGATTCGGCGCGCGGGGACGCTCGCCCCACCGATGAAAGAATTTGTTTCAACGCCGGTATTTGTTCGAACGCCAAGCGCAAGGCCACCAGATCCCGCGCGTTGCCGCTGCCGGAACTCAAGCGACCGAGCGTTCGCTCGAGATCGCGCACCTTGGCGAGTTGCTGACGAAACGCGTCAAGGCTGTAGGAATTGTTGATGAACGATGCCACCGCATCCTGCCGCTGCTGGATCGGCTCCACTTTGGCGAGTGGTTGCGAAAGCCAGTTGCGCAGCAGCCGCGCGCCCATCGGCGTGACGGTTTTGTTCAGCGCGCCGTAAAGCGAGGCGTGGCGTGGCGCATCATGGTGTTGCGGTTCGAGAATTTCCAGATGCCGCAGCGTCGTGTAATCCAGCGTAAGAAAATCGCTCCGCTGATAAAACGAGATGCGCGTGAGATGCTTCACGTCGCGCCGCAGATTTTGCGTGAGATAATGCAGCGCGCCGCCGGCCGCACCGATGGCGGCGGCCTTGTCCTTCAGCCCAAAGCCGTCGAGCGAGGCGACCTTGAAATGTTCCTTCACCGTATAAAACGCCGTTTCCGGTGCAAACGTCCAGTCGTCGTAGCCGCTGATGATTTGAAACGCGCCTTGCAATAATGCCCGCACGGCCGTGCCTTCGGTGGGGAAAATAATTTCCGCCGGGCGCAGTCGTTCCAGCTCGGCAAGGAGCGCGGCTTCATTCTCCAACTCGGTGGTCAGAAAGTCGCTCGTGGTCAAATCCACGAGCGCGAGACCGAAGGTTTTTCCGCTCGGATAAACGGACGCCAAGAAATTATTCCGTTCCGCGACCAGCATCCGTTCGTCGAAATGCGTGCCGGGCGAGAGGATTTGCGTGACCTCGCGGTTCACCAGTTTTCCCGGCCGCGCTTCCTCCGTCTGATCGCAGATGGCCACCTTGCGGCCACTTTTCAGGATGCGGGCGATATAGCCGTTGGCCGCATGATGCGGCAGTCCGCACATCGGCACGCCGTTGCGCGCGGTGAGCGAAAGATTGAGCACCTGCGCGCCGGTCTGCGCGTCCTCGAAAAACATCTCGTAAAAATCGCCGAGGCGAAAGAGCAGCAGCGCGTCTTTCGGCAGTTCGCCTTTGATGCGGCGATACTGCGCCATCATGGGCGTGAGTTGGGCTTCGGCGGACATTGCGGCGGGCAGGCTAAACCTGAACGCGGACAAAATCGAACAAGTTTTGCGCAAGACCGGCGTTGACACTCCAAAACAGTTTTGTTGAACTTCGCGTCCATGAATCCCATTCATTCAGCCTTTGGAAAACTATTTTTATATTCATGTTTAATTTTGCTACTTTCAGCTTGGGCTCCGCTGGCGGCGGCCGACGTGCTGGCTCCCACCGCGCAGCTTCAGCCATCGGTCGCGCCGCTGGTCACCATCAACAACGGTGACAACGCCTGGCTGCTGGCCAGTTCCGCGCTGGTCTTGATGATGACCGCGCCGGGCTTGATCTTGTTTTACGGCGGCCTGGTGCGGCCGAAAAATGTTTTGTCCACGATGATGCACAGCCTGATTTTGATGGCGCTGATCTCGACGGTATGGATGGTTTACGGCTACAGCATGGCGTTCGGCGCGGGCAACGCGTTTTTCGGCAATCCACTCTCGCATCTGTTTTTGAACGGCGTCGGCGGCACGCCGGATGCGGATTACGCCGGCACCATTCCCGCGCAAACTTTCATGCTGTTTCAAATGATGTTCGCCATCATCACGCCGGCACTCATCAGCGGCGCGGTGGCGGAACGCGTGAAGTTCAAGGCTTACGTCGTGTTCATGCTGGTGTGGATGACGGTGATTTACCTGCCGCTGTGCCACATGGTTTGGGGCAAGGGCGGCTATCTGAACTGGGCGCTCGGCGGAAAAATCCCCGTGCTGGACTTCGCGGGCGGCACGGTGGTTCACATCAGTTCCGGCGTGTCGGCGCTGGTGTTCGCGATCGTGCTCGGCAAGCGCACCGGTTTTCCGCGCGAACCGATGGTGCCGCACAACGTCGTGCTCTCACTCGTCGGCACCGGGCTTTTGTGGGTCGGCTGGTTTGGATTTAATGCGGGCAGCGCGTTGACCGCCGGTTCGCTGGCGACGAGCGCGTTTGCGGCCACCCATTTTTCGGCAGCGGCGGCGGCGCTGAGCTGGGCCGCGGTGGAATGGAAATTAAAGGGCCGGCCGAGCGTGCTTGGGGCGGCGGCCGGCATGGTCGCGGGTCTGGCCACCATTACACCCGCGTCGGGCTTCGTCACCATCCCGGCCGCATTTTGCATCGGCTTGGTCGCGGGCGTCGTCTGTTACTTCGCAGTGACGAAAATCAAATCCGTTTTCAGCTATGACGATTCACTGGACGTGTTCGGCGTGCATGGCGTCGGCAGCATCATCGGCATGTTGATGCTCGGCTTCCTCGCGAGCGCCGAGGTGAATCCCGCCATCGCGACCACGTTCAAGGCCAATGGCGTGGCGGTTTCGCTCGCGGGCGGTTCGCACCAGTTTTTCAACCAGCTCATCGGCGTGCTGTTCACGGCGGTGTTGAGCGGCGCAGGCACTTTTATTATTTTGAAAATCGTGGATGCCGTCATCGGCCTGCGCGTGGATCCGGAATCCGAAAGTATTGGACTAGACCTTTCCCAACACGGTGAAAGTGCGTATAATGAATAACAACGTATGAAAAAAATCGAAGCCATCATCAAACCGTTCAAGCTCTCCGAAGTCAAAGACGCACTGAACGAACTCGGCATCCAAGGCATGACCGTCAGCGAGGTCAAGGGCTTTGGCCGGCAAAAGGGCCACACGGAAATCTATCGCGGCAGCGAATACACCGTGGATTTCCTGCCGAAAATCAAAATCGAAACCGTTGTGGCCGACAGCCAGAAGGATGCTGCCGTGGCCGCCATCATCAAAGCCGCGAAGACCGGCAAGATCGGCGACGGCAAAGTGTTCGTCTCGGCGATTGAAGAAGCCACACGTATCCGCACGGACGAAAAGGGCGACGGCGCGATTTAAGTCGCCGGTGCGCCGGCGGTCTTGAGCCGCGCGATTTCCGCCGCGTAGCCCGCGCGGAAATCAGGGAACTGAAATTGATATTTCAGTTCGGCCTTCAGTTTCGTATTGCTCACGCGTTTGTTGGTCACGCCCCGTTTGCGCAAACCTTCCGCATCCGCCGCAATGCCGGCCGGCAGTGGCTTTTTTAATTCACCCGCCAGCCATTTTAAAAAATCCAACTGGCTGACCGGCGCGTCATCCACCGCGTTGTAAATTTCGCCAGGTTTTCCATTCGTCAAGGCCGCGACGATGCAGCCGACGACATCATCGCGATGAATCATGTTGAGAAAACGCGCGCCGTCGCCCTCGATGCGCGCCTCGCCCCGCAGAAATTGTTTGAACGAATGGCCGCGCTCCGGCCCATAAATTCCCACCACCCGCAGAATCACCGCCGGGAACTGGCGGTCAGCCACAGCTGCCAGTAAAACATTTTCCGTCTCGACCAAAACTTTGCCGGTTTCCATCTCCGGCGCCGCCGCACTTTTTTCCGTCACTACGGAACCGTCGTTTTGCCCATAAACGCTGGTGCTGCTCGTATAAACAAATTTTTGCGGCGGCGAACCGGCCAGCCATGCGATCAAATTCCGAGTGCCTTCCAAATAAATCTGCCGGTAATTTTCCGCCCCGCCGCCGCCGGCGGCCACGCAGTTCACCACCCAGTCAAAATTGCCGGGTAGCTTTTTTAGTTCGTCCGGTTTGGTGATGTCGGCCAGCAGCGGTTGGATGCCGGCGACTCTTAATTCCTCAACCGCGTGAATGCTCCGGCGCAGACCAAAAACGGCGTGACCTTGCCGGACGAGTTCCGCCCCCAGCGGCAGGCCGACGTAACCGCAACCGACAATTAAAACACGCATGACGGAACATTACAGAATGAAGAATGAAGAATGAAGAATGAAGAATGCGAACCGTTAAGGCGTGGCAAAATTATTTCTTCATTTGCTTCATCAGTCGAGCCCCTGCTGGAAGGCGGCGAATTCGTCGTCTTTGATCTTCAGCATGTGTTTTGCTTCCGGATAAACGCCACTGTGGACTTCCGTGTGCAACGCCTTGAAGGCTTCGACCCGGAGCCGCTGGACGCGCGCCTCTTCCTTGCCGATGCTGCCGTAAACCTTGGCGTGGCGCGGAATGTGGCCGGTATTGGTGCCCAGCACATCGGTGGCGAACAGGTATTGAACCGTGCCGCCGCCGCTGCCCATGGAAATCAAAATCAATTTTTCCAGTCGCCGGTTGATTTCTTCCGCGACCTTGGCCGGGACGATTTCAATTTCCACGCCGATGGCTCCGGCATCCTGATAAGCCTTGGCCGCATCAAAAACCTGGCGCGCCTCCGCCGCCGTCTTGCCCACCGCACGAACACCGCCGAGCCAGGTGGACCGGTAGGGCACAAAGCCAATATGCCCGATCACCGGAATATATTCCCGCGCCATTGCCTCGACGCATTTCAGGCTCATCCCGGAATAGACCGCATCCGCGCCCAGCTCCATCAACTTGAAACCCGCCGCCACGGCCTGATCCGGGCTGGCGACGCGCGGGTCGCCGACGTTGTGCGCAGCGATGATGAACACATTCGGAACAGCCGGCCGAATCACCGGCAGATCTTCCTGCATACACATGATGATTTCCACGCCGGCCTCGGCACAGGCCAACGCTTCATTGAGATTGCTGGTCCGGATTTCCGTGAAGGTCCGGCCGTTTTTCTTTGCAGCAAACAGGTCGTGGATGGTTAATTTGGCCATGATTTTTCTTTGCCACAAAGTATGGCTTCGCCGGCGCAAAACAATCTTGAATTCGAAGTGATCGTGCCGGCGTCCCGTCAATCCATCACCGCCGCGAACCGCAGGCCGCGCGTGCTAATGCGCAGTTCGGTGAAACCAAATTCGGCCATGACGGTTTCGTAAATCAGCACGCCCGTAAGAATCACGTCGGCGCGCAGCTTCGGCAATCCAGGCACTTCCTTACGTTCGGCCAGCGGCAACCGCCAGAGATTTTTCCGGTGCGCGACAATTTTTTCAAAGGTCAAAATGGTCTGCTCGATTTTTTCGCGGTCGAAGCGGTCCAGTTTGTTTTCAATGCGCGCCAGAATGCTCGTCGTGCCGCCGGTGCCGACCAGCTGCACCGGTTTGGTTTCCAGCGCCAGCGCTGGCCCCAACTGCGGCCGGACCTCGCCATGCAGAAATTTTTTCAGCCAGTCGCGGCACTGGGTGAATTCGCCGCGCGTGGGCGGGTCGCCGTGCGGGAATTGTTCCATCAGGCGCACTGTGCCGAGCGGGAAACTGTGCGCAAAACTTTTCTTGGTGCCGTGGCCGAGTATAAATTCCGTGCTGCCGCCGCCGACATCCAGCAGCAACAGCGGCAGCGGCGCCAGCTCCGCATCCGTTGCCACGCCTTGAAACGCCCATTCCGCCTCGCGCGCGCCGGAAATGATTTCCGTTTTCAAACCGGAGGCGCGTTCGATGGCGGTGGTGAGATCGGTGGGATTGATCGCATCGCGCGCCGCGCTGGTGGCGATGACGCGGACGGACGCCGAATTTTTTTCGCGGGCGATGCCGGCGAATTCCCAGACGGCCTCGGCCGTGCAGGCGATGGATTCGGGCTGCAGCCGGCGGGTTTCATAAAAGCCCTTGCCGAGCCGCGTCTGCCGGCTTTCTTCGTGGACCGGCCGCACCTCGCGACCGCGCACGTCCGCCACCAACAGCTTGATCGAGTTGGTGCCGACATCAATGACGGCGCGGCGGACAGATTCCATCGGCCTTGAAAATAAGGAATTCCGCCGCTGAAACCAAAAGGTAAATTGTGACATTTCCGAGGCATTGCGTCCGGCGCCGCGGCGGTTAAATTATCCGCATGGAACTTTTTCTTCTGCGACACGGCCTCGCGGTGGAACGCGGCACGGCCGGTATTGTCAATGACGCCGACCGGCCGCTCACGCCGCACGGCCGGCGGCAGCTCCACAAAATCGCGGCGGCGATGTGGCAAATGAAGCTGTCGTTTGATGTCATTTTATCCAGCCCGCTTTTGCGGGCGCGGCAGACGGCGGAAATCGTCGCCAAGGAATTGAAATTGAAAAAGCGGCCCGCATTCGCGGACGAATTGCAGCCGGGTGGAAACGCAAAGATATTGATTCAAAGCCTGGCCGCACTGAAACCGCCGCCGGAAAATGTTTTACTTGTCGGCCACGAGCCGGATTTGAGCAACCTGATTTCTTGGTTCGTCACGGGCACTACCGGCGCGGGCTTCGCGCTTAAAAAAAGCGGCCTGGCAAAATTGGAAATAAAAAAATTGCGCGCGGGAAAGTGCGCAACACTCGCCTGGCTGCTCACGCCGGCACAGCTCAAATTGATGCGGTAATTGAAACCACGAAATACACAAAACAAACGAAACAAAAATTGGTTTCCGCCGCCTTTTTTCGTGTGGTTCGTGTATTTCGTGGTTGAAAACTTTCAGCCGACGCGGAAGGAGATTTTTTGGATCACCGATTTGCCAAAGCTATTTTGCAGCCGCTCCAGGATTTCCTTGCGCCGGTAGCGGACGATTTCCGAAAGCCACACGCTGTTGTCCACTACCACGAACAGCGTGCCGTTGCGCACGCCGGCAGGCTGCGCATGCGCAGTCACGTTCGGGTCAATCAATTCATTCCACACCTTGCCGACCTCGGCTTCCGCGCGGCGGGAATCCAGCTTTAAATCTTTCAACAGGGAGGGAATAACATCGGCCGCTTGTCGGGCACGGACGGCCCGGCCCGTTTCCAGCGAGGTCAAATCCACGCCGCGCCACTGCGCCAGAACGCGGGCGCGGGCGGAAGATTTTGGTTTCGGCGGCACGGGGGAAGCGTAGTTAAAACTGAAAAATTAAAAATAAAAACTTTCCGGCATCACAGGGTTTTCTGAATTCTTGGTGGCCCGGTTTTATCTGTGTCCATCCAAGGGCTTCTATGGTTTAATGCTCCGCTGTGAATATTACGAATTTGAATCCGGACACGGATATCGGCGCCAGCGCGTGGCTGGTCGAAATGGACGACCACCGCATTTTGCTCGACGCGGGCATGCACCCGAAACGCGAGGGCCGCGACGGGCTGCCGCTGTATGGCAAGCTCGGCGCCGGCGATCTAGATGCCATCGCGCTGTCGCATTGCCATCACGATCACGTCGGCTCGCTGCCGGTGGCGTGCGCGCGATTTCCCAAGGCGCATGTGCTGATGACGGAGCTGAGCTATTTCATCGTGGAGCGCGTGCTGCACAATTCCGTGAACGTGATGACGCGCCAGCGCGACGAGCTGGGCATCCGCGAATATCCGCTCTACACGCACGACGAGGTGGACGAGATCGCGCCGCAGTTCCAGGGCTTCAAATACAACCGCGAGGTGGAATGGGGCTCGTTCAAAAAGCAGCGCGCGGGCGTGCCGTCGCCGACGCTGGAATTTTTCGACGCCGGCCACACGCTCGGCTCGGCGGGCATATTGCTGCGCGGCAAAAAGGAAAAATTATTTTACACCGGCGACGTGTGTTTCCACGACCAGACAATTTTGCGCAGCGCGCAGTTTGAAGGCGTGAAGGCGGACGTGCTGATCATGGAAACGACGCGCGGCAACCGCGAGGTGCCGAAAAATTTCACGCGCGAAACGGAAGCTGAACGGCTGATCGCGGCGATTCTGGAAGCGCAGAAACGCAAGGGCTGCGTGCTGATTCCGTCGTTCGCGCTGGGGCGCACGCAGGAAATCCTGGCGCTGCTGGCGGGCTTGATCGGGGACGGCCGGTTGAAAGAGCAGCCGATTTACATCGGCGGGCTGGGCCGTGTGTTCACGGAAATCTACGACTTGGAGGCGCACCGCGCGCACCGGCGGCTGCCAAACCTGCAATTGAACCAGGCGCTGCAACTGGTCGTGCTGGAAAAGGGCCAGGCACAAAGCATGAAGCTGAGCGGCGGAAAAATTTTCGTGATCACGGCGGGGATGATGAGCGAAAACACGGCGGCGCACGATCTGGCCATGCGGATGGTGGGCGACGAACGGCAGAGCATTTTCTTCGTGGGCTACGCGGATCCGCAATCGCCGGCGGGCCGGTTGAAGGCGGCCAAGGACGGCGAAACTTTTTCGTTCAGCCCGAGCGGCGGCCAGTTGACGCGCAAGTGCGAAATCCTGGATTTCGATCTGACGGCGCACGCGAACCGCGAGGATTTGATGACGTTTGTCGGCCAGGTGGCGCCGCGCACGATTTTGCTCGGTCACGGCGACGACGCGGCGCGCAATTGGTTCGAGGAAAAAATCCGCGAGCGCTGGCCGAAGATCAAAGTGGTCCACCCGCAGCCGGGCAAGTTGGCGGCGGTCTGATTTTTCAAAACAAAAAAACCGCCGGTGGAAAATTCCACCGGCGGTTTTGGCTTTTATGATTTATTTGCCGCCGCTGACGATGTTGGCGAGGTTGAAAATGGGCAGGAACATGCAGATGACCATGCCGCCGATCACGACGCCGAGGAACACAATCAGCAGCGGTTCCAGCAGCGACATCAGGCCGGAGAGCGTGTTGTCAATTTCCTCGTCCAAAAAGTCGGCGACGCGTTCGAGCATGTTGTCAATATTGCCGGTCTGTTCGCCAGCGCTCAACATGCGGACGACCATGCTGGGAAAAATCGGGTGCTTGGCCAGCGCGGCGGAAATGCCTTCGCCGCGTTCGATGTCCGCCGCCGAGGTCTTGATGGCCTTTTCCATGATGACGTTGCCGACGGTCTGCGAGACGATTTGCAGGACTTCCAAAATCGGCACACCACTGCGAACCAGCGAGGCGAGCGTGCGGGTGAAGCGGGCGAGACAGATCTTGTGGGCGATGGGGCCGAAAATCGGCAGCTTGATTCGCTGCTTGTCCCAGAATTCCAGTCCTTGCTTGGTCTTAATAAAGTGCAACCAGCCATAGACCGCGCCGCCTAGCGCCAGAATGAACAAGACGAAATAATGCCGCAAGGCGTCGCTGAGATCCATCAGCACCTGGGTCGGGGCCGGCAGCTTGGCGCCAAAGCCGGAATAGACTTCCTTGAAAACGGGGATCACTTTCACGAGCAGAAAAATGGTGATGCCGATGGCCACCACGGTCACGGTGGTCGGATACATCAACGCGGTTTTCACTTTTTTGCGGAGGCGTTCGGTGTTTTCCAGATACGTCGCCAGCCGGGCTAGGATTTCGGAGAGTAGACCGCCCTTTTCCCCGGCGCTGACCATCGCGACGTAGAGCCGGTTGAAGGCTTTGGGATGCCGCGTAAGCGCCTCGGAAAAACTTTCGCCGCTTTCCACCCGCGTGCAGATGTCGCGGATTGTGTCGCGCATGACCTTGTTGGGCGTCTGCTCGGCGAGCGCCTGCAGCG
>CAISEZ010000009.1 GCA_903884535.1 uncultured Verrucomicrobia subdivision 3 bacterium | reverse complement strand
TACATGCCCGGCGTGCCTGACGATGATAAGCACACAAAAACCTCAAACTGGCGATGACTGTAAACAACCGGAGTCAAACGGAAATTAGTTTTTGTGCAAGTCACCGACTTTTTGTGCAAACGGGCTTAAATGTGCAAAGCCCGTTCCAACGGTGGCAAGGATGTTTAATTTCTTTCGCAACTTTTCCGCTTTCGCTTAACTTCGCCGCGTGTCGGAGAAGAAAAACAACACGGCCATCGCCGGTGGACTGCTGCTGGTCGTCATTTTGTGGGGCGGCAATAATGCCGGCACCAAATGGCTCGTCGGATCGTGGTCGCCTGTCTGGACCGGCGGGACGCGATTTCTCCTAGCCGGATTTTTTTTGCTGGCCGTGCTGCGCTTCACCCATTGGCTGGGCGAATACCAGCCGCTTACCGCGCCGTTGCGCCGTTCCCTCTGGCTGCGTGGTGGGCTGAGTCTCGCTGCTTACATCGTCGCGTTTTGCTGGGCGTTGCATTTGACCGCTGCGTCGCATGTCGCGCTGTATCTTGGCGCGTCGCCCATCTGGGCCTTGCTGTGGGAAGAACGTCCGCGCTGGAACTGGTCAAGTTTTCGGCGTTACGGCGCGGCGCTGCTCGCGGTTTCCGGCGTGCTGGTTTTGTTCTGGCCCGCGTTGAAAACGGCGAACACCAATCTGGCCGGTGAATTTTTCGGCCTCGCGTCCAGCCTGCTTTGGGCAAATTACAATCACCAGAGCCGGATTCTCTCCGCCCATATTCCCGGCGTGCAAATCGCCGCCAACGCGATGTGGATGTCCGGCGTCTGGCTCCTGCCGTTTGGCCTGTTTGAAGTTGCTCGGCACGGTCTGATCCTGGACGCTCGGCACTTCGGTGTGCAAAGCTTGTGCATTTTTTTCGGCGGCGTGGTGCCGTATGCGTTGTGGAATTCCGCCCTCCGCCACTGGCGCACCAGCCAGGTGATGCTGTTCAACAATTTCATTCCGCTGACCACGACCGCGTGGGTCTATTTCACCTTGGGCGAGCCCATCACCTCGACATATTGCGCCGCGATGGTTTTAATCGTCGCCGGCGTGGCGCTTGGCCAGATGGACTGGTCAAAAATTTTCAGGGAACCGGAAAGTTTTTAAACAATCAAATCTATGGACCTTAAAAATCTTGATGAAGTTCCGCCGTTCACCACCAAGGACGGTTCGGAAATCCGCGAACTCCTGGCGCACCGCAATTCCGCCATTCGCAATCAAAGCTTGGCCGAAGCGCGCTTGCCCGTGGGCGGTGCGACGCAGGAACATTTTCATCCGCGCGCCGAGGAGATTTATTTCATCACCCATGGCACCGGTAAAATCCGCATCGAAAATGAAACTCGTGAGGTGAGAGCAGGGGATGCCATCGCCATTCCGCCGGGCCTGAAGCACAAGCTGTGGACCACCGGAACTGAAACTTTGCGCCTGCTCTGCTGCTGCGCGCCCGCCTACGAGCATAGCGACACAGTGATTACCGAAAAATAAATTTTGCTGTAGCAGCCGGCGTGAGCCGGCTCAAAACTTCGCTGTGCTCGATATTTCGTAAGAAAAATTTATGAGCGGACTACGGCCGCTGCTACGGTTTTTTGGGAACCGGAATGCTGCCGTCGTTCAAGTCCGGATCAAACCTGCGCGCCGGCTCCGCTGTCGCGGATTTGCTGCTATCTGCTGACCAAAGGCCGCTAATTTGTTCCGGTGTGAGCGGGGCTGTCGGTCTGAATTTTTCTCCGCCCATGTAATCCAGCAGCGAGCGCCGCAACTGTTTTAATTCCGAACCGCCGCGTTCGTTGTTCAAATTGATGGCTGAGACAAGCAGTTTTCCAACGCCGACGTTGCACTCGAAAATCACGCCGAGTTTCCAATTGCGGTTCCAATCGTCAATCGCCCAAACAATTGGGCGCAACTCGCGCGGCACGGCGGTTAGATTCACCGGGCGGACGCCGTTGACGAGTTGCGTCCATTGCCAGTCGCAATTTTTTTCGGTGGGAAATTCCGCGAGCGCCGAATGATTTGTCTCGCAGAGCAACCCGAGCATCGCGTCGAAACGCGGTAGCGGATTTTGTGGTGGCCGCACGGTCATCTGAATGTTCCAAAACACCGGCACGTTTCGCATTGGCGGGCATTTCGTCGGATCAAGGTCGGTGGCGGTCGGCGTGAAAAGCACTTTGCCGCCGGCGGCGAGTTTTTTATCCGCATCGGCCCAAACGCTAGTGACGAGCACATCGCTGGTTTTGGAAGCCTCAACCTGCGCGGGATAAAGCCAGAAATTCCAGTCGTTCGCATAAGCCTTGCCGTAAGCACGTTTCCATTCAATAGCTGATTGTGGAGTCTTCTTTGTGTTGCCCACAGAAACGACCAGCCTGTATTGTTGCGGTGCGGGCAGCTTGGACAATTCTGCGGAGATGCCTCCGAGCTTAAAATTTTTCCCAATGGGAATGTTTTGTTCGGGAAATTCACCGCTGGCAAAACTCTGGCCACTCGAATCCTGAATAACCCACTTCGTCGCGGTATTGGTGAGCGGTGTCGCGCCGAAATTGGCGATTTCCACCGGCACTTCAAATTTGTCCGCCGTCGTAAAAGTTCGTTGGCTCAAGCGCGCCAGTGGCACGACTGGCCCGCAGAATTCCCGAAACTCCTCCGGCGTGACGTAGCCCTTGCTTTCCCAGAATGCATCCAGCACGCCGATGAGCGCCGTGCCCTGGCCGAGATAATCGTGCAAGTCGAGCAGTTGAAAACCAGCAAGGCCGGGCGTGCGCAGGTTCGCCTCGATCTCTTCCTTGTAGCATTCGAGTTGAAACCGGCCCGATGCTGACGCGAAATTTTTGTCCTCGTCCAGCACGCCGTTTTGTTCCGCGATGTATTTGAAAATGTCGTAGTTGCCCGGCTGCAAGTAGCCCGTGAATTTTTTCATCACGTCAAAATCCGGATACGCACACCACTGGCCGACTTCATGCGCGAGCACGGGAACGTGAACCTCCGCAAGCGCGTCGCCGTAATCGCCACCAAACCAGCCGCTGCTGTTGCGCAATTGGCCGTCGCCATAGCGCACGAGCGTGGCGAATTGCGCGCCGCCGTTGACCTGCGACGAATCCGACCAGCCGGTGCCGGCGGAATACAGCCGTCGATTATCCTTGGCATAATTCGTGGCCGCCCATTGCGGCGTGAAGCGCGAGTAATTGCGCGGCTCGTTGCTCGGCGAAAGCAAAATGAACGACGGATGATTGCCGTAGGCCGCCAGCAGGCGCGCGGTCTCGGCGTCGAGCCATTGCCGCATCAGCGGATTGCCAAAATCCGCCCACAGGCCGCATTCCGGCTGGAGATAAAAACCCATTTCATCCGCGGCCACAAATGCGGCTTCCGGTGGACACCACGAATGAAAACGCATTCCGTTCAGCCCATAATCCTTGCACGCCTGGATGATTTTTTTCCACGACGCAACATCCATCGCCGGATAACCCGTGAGCGGAAAATCGCCGCCAAAATGCGTGAGGCGCAGATTGGCCGGCCGGCCGTTGATGAGAATGTCTTTGTCGTGCGCGGTGATTTCGCGGAATGGAATTGGCTCTGATAGAAATGATTCCTCCGGCGAGTGAGGTTTACCGAGTCGGGCGGCCACGAAAAATTGCATAGGAGAAAATTCGTCCCACCTCATCTTTGGCTGGATGTTGCGGGATATTTTTCGCTCAATGTCCAGCCCGCCGGGTGGAATCTCCCACGACATAAAATCATCACGACGAATGTTCGTCGAATCCAGCCCGGACATCAGCAGGCCAAGCGTGACAGTATTTGTGACAGTTCTTTCTGTAATATTCTCGATTCTGACATGCACGCGGACGGTTTTGTTTTTCACGTCTGCGAAATTTTGCAGGCTGTCGATCCACACCGGCGGCGTCGCGCGCAGTTCGATTTTTCCGACGATGCCATTCCACGCCGCGCCGAGCGAATCGGAAAGGCTGTGCGAGTCAATCAAGTGGCCGGCGGCCGGAAGCTGCATTCGGTTGTCCACGCGGATGCTCAAGCGGTGTTTTCCCGGCGTCAGCACGCCAAGGTCGGTGACGTGCGGCGCGACGAGGCTGTCATTCGCGGGAAATTCCTTTTCGTCAATCCAGACGGTGCTTTGCCAATGTGCCCGCTCCAGAAACAGTGTGAAATGCTTGCCGCTCCAGTTCGTTGGAATTTCGATGTCGCGCTGATACCACGCCGCACCGAGATAATGTTTCGGCGGCTGCGACAGGAACGGCACTTCCACGTGGCCCGGCTGCGAAAAATGCTCGCGCAGTTCCGCCGGCTGAATTTTCCACCACGCATCCCCGAGCGTGAGCACCCACGGCGTGATGGTGACAATGTCGTCGCCATAACCCTGCGCCTGCAAAATGCCGGGCAGTTGAATTTTGTCCGGCAGATTTTTGGCGAACCAGTTTTCGTTCGTGCCAATGTTGCCGCGGTCGAGCGCAAAGCGCCATTCGCCCGCCAGCGGCAATATTTCGGAGGCACGCAAAAGCGGCAGGGCTAGGCAAAGCAGGAGCGCGGAACAAAGCAGGCGGCGGTTCATGTGTGACGCCAGAATAGACGGAAACCCCCGTCGGCTGAATAGCCAATACTGGTGATTTTAATAATTCACCGGCAAGCCAGCCCGCCGCCGCTCACCGTGCAATTCACGGAAAATAAATAAAATAATCTGTCCACTTTCGGCGGCGGCGGACATTTAATAGGTAGATGCACGATCTGGACGACCAACAATTGCTGGCGCGCTATGCGGCGGATCATTCCGAAGCGGCGTTTGCGGCGCTGGTCCAGCGGCACGTCAACCTCGTTTATTCGGTCGCCCGCCGCTGCACTGGCAGCGATGGCGACGCGCAGGACGTGGCGCAGGCCGTCTTTGTGATTCTCGCCCTCAAGGCCGCCGGGCTGCGCGCCCGCACCGTGCTCACCGGCTGGCTGTATGAAACCACCCGGTTGACGGCCGCGTGTGTGCAGCGCACCAACGCCCGCCGCCACGCCCGCGAACAGGAGGCTTACATGCAATCCACTTTGACCGACTCCGACACCGCCGACGCCTGGACGCGGCTGGCCCCGCATCTGGAAGCCGCCATGGCGCAACTGGGCGAACGCGACCGCACGCTGCTGGCGCTGCGGTTTTACGAAAACAAAAGCGGACCGGAAGCGGCGGCGTTGCTGGGCATCGCGGAAGCCGCCGCGCACAAGCGCACCGCCCGAGCGCTGGAAAAGCTGCGGAAATTTTTCACGCAACGAGGCGTCGCGCTGTCCGCCGCCGCCATTGTCGGGGCCGTTTCGGCCAATGCGGTGCAGGGCGCGCCGGCGGGATTGGCGGCGGCGATCACTGCCGCCGCGCTTTCGGGAACCGCCATCACCACCACGGCCTTCGTTGCCGCAACCAAAGCCATTGCCATGACTACAATCCAAAAAACTTTAATCACGGCCACGCTCGTTGCCAGCGTGGGCGTGGGGATTTACCAAGCCAAGGAAGCTTCCCAAGCCCGCGCGGAAGCGCAGAGGCTACAGCAGCAGCAAGCGCCGCTGGCTGAACAGGTCCAGCAATTGCAACGCGAGCGGAATGACGCAACCAACCGGCAGGAGTGGTTGGCTGATGAATTAACAAAGGCTAAAGCCGACAACCTCGAATTACTGAAATTGCGTGGTGAGGTTGGCGTATTACGACAACAAACTGATGACGCCAATCGCAAGGTAATGATGGCTGAACAAAAGTTGGCGGAGACATTGTATCATAAGGCCACATCCACCCAAGAAACCAATAAGCCTAACGCCTTCATCAAAATGGAAAACGTCCCATTAAATGAGGTTCTGAATGTTTACAAAGCATGGAGCAAGCAGGAGTTGGTTGTTGCGAGAAACGTAAGCTTGGCAAACCACCACATCACAATCCATTTCAAAGGTTCAGCGGAAGCTGTGCCAGAGTTGATTGAGGAGTCGTTGTTGAAACAAGCCGGCATTTTGATTACACGTTTGGATGACAAGCGAGTATCGGTTACATACAACGACAAGTTGGAGGTGCAGCCATGACGTCGAAACAAGCGAAATGCTTGTCATCAAAAAGGTGAAATAGTTTTGTGCCGCCCCGCGCCCTTTTGCCGGAGCCAGCGCCACACCGCCCGTCGCACTCCGCCGCTTTTCCCGTGTCCATTTTACCCCCGCACTTCGCCGCACGGTTTTTATTGATAATCCCGCGAAAAAACGGCATTAAAAGCCGCGCATGAAACATAATTCCTATTTTGAAGGCAAAGTCCAAAGCCTCGCCGTGGGCACCACCGACGGCCCGGCCACCGTCGGCGTGATCGAACCCGGCAAATATAGTTTCGGCACCGACTGCGTGGAGCACATGCACGTCGTGGCGGGCACGCTCAAGGCCAAGCTGCCCGGCGGCGAATGGCAGAGCTACGGCAACGGCCAGTTCTTCATCGTGCCCCAAGGCGTGAAGTTCGAGGTCGAAGCCATCGGCGACGTAGCCTACCTCTGTTATTACAAGCGGTAACGGGAATCAAAATTACCGCCGCCGGATGAACATCGTTTCGTCCGGCGGTTTTTTATTTCGCCGCTTTCAACAGGCCCGCAATCAAACCGTCGGTCGTATGCTCTTTGGCCTCGAACGCCGGTTTTAATCCCAATGCTTCAATCGTCTTGCTCGTCTCCGGGCCGATGGAGGCGAGTTTCATCTGCGGAAATTGCTTCACCAGCTTCGGCAGATCAAACCGCGCATGGAAATGTTCCACCGTTGAACTGCTGGTGAAAGTCACCCAGTCCGCGCCGCTTTCCAGCAGCCGCTCGCTGGCGCCGGTGTGATCTTCGGTTTCCGGGATGGTTTTGTAGATGGCGATGTCGTCCACGATCGCGCCTTCTTCCTGCAACGCCTCCGGCAATTCGCGGTTCGCCACCTCGGCGCGCAGCAGGCACATCTTCACGTTCTCGATGTCCTGATATTTTTTGAATGCGCCGACGATTTTTTTTGCGGTAAATTCCTCCGGCTGCACATCCACCTGCAAATGCAGTTCGCGCAATTTTGCGGCCGTGGCCGGGCCGACCGCCGCGATGCGTGCGCCGCCGAGGTCGCGCAAGTCCTGGAAACGGCGGAAGAAAATATCGAAAAACGCCGTGACGCCGTTCGCGCTGGTGAAGACCAGCCAGTCGTATGAGTTCAATTCCAGCAGGCAATCAATGATGGCGTCCTTCTGCGTCGGCGTGGTGATTTTGATCGTTGGCACGGCGAGCACATCCGCGCCGAGTTCGGCGAGTTTTTTGGCAAAGCTTCCGGCCTGTTCCGAGCGACGCGTGATGACAATGCGCTGGCCGAACAGCGGACGGTTTTCGAACCAGTTCAATTTTCCGCGCAGCTTCACCACGTCGCCGATGATGGTGAGCGCGGGCGGAACGATTTTTTCCTTCGTCGCGAGCGCGGCAATCGTCGTGAGCGTGCCCGCCACCGTTTTCTGCCGGCCGGTGGTGCCGCGATGGATGATGGCGATGGGCGTCTGCGGCGACATGCCGTGCTTCACCAGCGCCGCCGTCCAGTCCTCCAATTGTTCGGTGCCCATCAGCACCACTTTGGTGCCGGGAATTTTGGCGATCTGATCGTAGCGCAAGGCCGTGGCCTCGTCCGCCGAATCGCTGTGGCCGGTGAACACGGTGAAGCTGGAGCAATGACTCCGGTGCGTCAGCGGAATGCCGGCGTAGTTCGGCACGGCGGTGATGGACGAAACACCGGGCACGATCTCGAACGGAATTTTTTCCGCCGCCAGCGCTTCTGCTTCTTCGCCGCCGCGACCAAACACAAACGGGTCGCCGCCCTTGAGCCGCACCACGGTTTTGCCGGCCTGCGCGCGGGCGATGATCAGCGCGGTGATTTCCGCTTGCGGCATCGCCATGTTTTTGCCGCGCGAAATAAATTCCGCAGAAGCCGGCGCGAGGCGCAGCAATTCGGGATTGGCGAGCGCGTCGTAAATGACCACGTCCGCGCGCTGGAGCAATTCCGCGCCGCGCAACGTCAACAAACCCGCGTCGCCCGGTCCGGCGCCGACGAGATAAACTTTGGATTTCACGCGCCTACTTTAAAGCAGCTTTGGCGTTAATCAATGCCAGACGCCACGAAGCCGGGCCGGCCTTCCGAGCGGGCGGCTAAACTTGGTAATAAATTATTCTGTGGTAAGCTGTGCCATGTTTTTAGCAACGACGAACAAGGCGCGCCGGTTATTGGTGCTCGATTACATCCAAAATGTTAGTGTGGATGAATTGAAACGCGGCTATCAGGAAGTGGAGATTTTGCTGGCAGAATTTCCCGGCGGATTTCGGATGCTCGCGGATTTAAGCCGGCTCGAATTCATGGACGTCGCGTGTGCGGATATCGTCGGCAAGACCATGGAATTAATGGATCGGCACGGCGTGGAATTGGTGGTGCGGGTGATTCCCGATCCCGCCAAGGATATCGGCCTGAACATCATTTCCATTTTTCATTATCCCAACCAGCCGCGCATCGTCACCTGCCAAACGATGGCGGAAGCGGGGAGCGTGCTGGCTTTGTGACCGCCTGCCGATGATCCGGTCAATCAGGTGTTTTGCCACTATACACCCGCAATTCACTTTGCTAGGCTCGCCTCATGTCATCCGATGAAATCTTGCTGGAAGCGGAAGAAAAAATGATCAAGACCGAGCAGGTCGTGGTCAACGAATTCGCCGGTGTGCGCACGGGCAAAGCCTCGGCCTCGCTGATTGAAAATCTTTTGGTGGAAGTTTATGGTGCGCAGTCGCGCCTGCGCGAACTCGCCGGCATTTCCTCGCCCGAAGCGCGCCAGTTGCTCGTGCAACCGTGGGACATGACCACCATCCAGTCGATTGAAAAGGCAATTCAAAAAGCCAACCTCGGCCTTTCGCCGGTGGTGCAGGGCAAGATCATCCGCATCACGTTTCCGGAATTGAGCACCGAACGCCGGCAGGAGTTCGTGAAGATTACCCATCGGATGGCCGAGGATGCCCGCGTGGCCGTGCGGCACGTCCGCCGCGACGCGATGGAACTTTTGAAAAAGGCGGTCAAGGCCCACGAAACCAGCGAGGAAGATCAGGAAAAGACCGAGAAGGAAATCCAGAAGTTGACCGACCAATACGTCGCCAAGATTGACGCGCACCTGGCGCACAAGGAAAAAGAAATCCTCACCGTGTGAGTTTTCAGCCGGATTTTCCTGGCCATTGGCAGGCGGTGGAAATTTTGTGCCGGTTGGCGGCAAACCGGCGGTAGCCCCAATCAAAAATATTTCGGCCAACGGGCGCAATCGAAAAAAGATAAATCGGCCTGGCCCACCAAATCCGTTCCATCGCGTAACGATAAGTGTCCGCGCCGGAAATTATTTTTCCATCCGGCAACAGCAATCGCAAATCTTGCAGCAGCGCCGCCTCGCTCAACGGAAGTTTTGTTTTCACCCAGTCCGCTTGCAGCGGGGCGATTTCAAAGCCGCGTTTGCGCAACGTGTTTTCCCAAAACGGAACCCAGCGACGGCAGATGCCACAACTGTCGTCGTAAAGAATCCAGCCCTCCGGATTGGTTTTTGCTTCGTTCATGATTTCAGCCGCACTCCAGCATATACTTTTACCGGCGAGCCTTCAGCCAGAAAAGCCGACGCGGGCGAAGCCTGAAGCGCCGGGCAAAACTTTTCGCCGTAAAGCCCGGCGATGTCGCAATGCAGCTCCGCAGCGGCTGCGTCCCAAACGCGCCAGCGCGGGTGTTCGACTTGGTATTCGAGCGTTGAACCGTCGCGCTGCGCCGTGTAGCCCCAATAATGCTCGGTAATGAATTCGGCTTCCGAGTGTTCCTGCAGCGACTGGGCTGCGCCCCGCGTGGTCAGCCTCACAAAGTTTTCTTTCCCCTTGAACCGCCAAAAATATGCAGCAGATTTTATTTTCTCCGGCGAGTCGGTTGTTTTTTCAATGCAATGCGACATCGGCAGCGCGAGGTAAGGCTCGTTGTAAAATGTCCGCGCCGTCCAGGCGATGGCGCAACGCGGCACCAATTCGCGGATGAACACCACGCCGCGCCGCCAGCCTTCGGCCGTTTTGCGCCGCACATAAAATCGCAGATTAACCTCCTCGAAGTGGCGATGAAACGGAATGGAAATTCCGCGCACGCGAGTGTTTTGAAATAAAAAGCCGACGATGCTGACAAGCGCTTTTCCGTTCCAAAAATCCAGTTCCGTGCCGGTGGGAATGTGCGGCTGTAAAATCGCCGGTTCAATTTCGAAATTCAGCAGGGCGAGAAAACGCCACTCGGCCGTCAGGAAAACTGTCGGCGATGGGTTGTCGCCATTATTTGTTGCTGCTGGCGGAAGTTTCAAAATGAACCACGGTTTCGTCCGGTTTGGCATAACCGAGTTTTTCCCGCGCCAGCCGCTCGACGGTTTTGGGATCATTGCTCAGCGCGTCAATTTCCGCCTTCAACTGCCGGGAGATTTGTTCCTGCTGCTGGAGCTGGGCATCGAGCTTGTCCAATTTGGTGCGCATCCGTTCGTTTTGGTGGATGAGCGGCAGGTAGGTCATGCCAATAAGAATCAGAATCGCAAGCACGACGAGGACGACGACTGCTTGCGTGAGCTTGCTCCAGATGCCGAGATCAACTTTCACGCCGTCAGTTTAACGGCGTGAAGGCGGAAAGTGAAAGCGGTTTTTATTGTCACCACTCAAAAATTGTTCAATCCTTGTCTCGGAATGATCAAGGTGTTCTTCCTCATTTTTGAACCGGCAGTGGCTTGGGAAAAAATCGCCCAGGCGCAGCGGAGTTTTGCTTTTATCCTTGGAACCAACCTGCTGCCCCTGCTGCTGCTGGTCACGGCCGTGGAAGGCTGGGGCTTGGAGAACTACGGCAAATGGCAGCCGACCTTCCAGAAATTTCGGGCGTTCACGCCGCGGGAAGTTTTCAGTTTTGAGGCCGTTCAATTTGTGCTGTTTCTGTTGGCGGTGTTTGTCAGCGCGTTGCTGATTTTGCGCGTCAGCCAGACCTTTCATCAGCGACAAAATTATCTGCAAGCCTTCACCGTAACCACCTACGGCATTAGCCCGCTGCTGTTCGTGCGCCTGCTGGACGCCGCCCCGACGATGAACCCGGTGGTCACTTGGCTCATCGGCATTACCCTGTCCGTCTGGATTTTGTATCAAGGGCTGCCGCGCGTGTTGATGCCGGATCCGACCCATGCCTTCGGCCTGTATCTTTCCAGCGCTTTGGTCATCATCCTGACGACCGGTCTGACCCGGCTCGTCACGGCCTTGTATCTGCTCGGCTACATTGATTTTAATCATTCCTGGCTGACGCGGAAAATCGGCCATTTTCTCGGCCAATAAATTTCAACCGATGAATTCCCCTGTTGAAAGGCAATTGCTGGCGGCGTTGACGCAACTCGCTGAAACCGTCAAAACCATGCCGACGACAAATTCGAAACCCAATTTGCTGCCAATCTTTTCGCACCTCGACGAACTCACAAAACAACTGCCGCGCGACGCCGACCCGACGCTGCTGCATTATTTGCACAAGAAAAGCTACGAAAAGGCGCGGCTGTTTTTGCACGGCCGCGATGCGGAAAATCAGCTCGGCAACTGCCGGCATGTGTGAGTTGCACGTTACAGGTTGAAAGTTGAAGGTTGGATTTCAACAGGCGCAACTTGCAACTTTCAACCAGCAACCTGTAACCTGAAAACATGTTCGACGATACCATCGCCGCCATTGCCACGCCGCTCGGCGAAGGGGGCTTGGCGGTCATCCGCCTTTCCGGCGCCGGCGCGTTCGCCGTCGCGGACAAAAGTTTTCAGCCGATTGGAAAAAGTTCGGTCAAACCTTCCGCCGCGCCGACGCACACCATTCAATTCGGCAAAATTGTCCGGGATGAAAACGTGATTGATGAAGTGCTGCTCGCCGTCCTCCGGGCGCCGCGCACCTTCACGCGCGAAGACACCGTGGAGATTTCCTGCCACGGCGGATTGCTGCCCGCCAAGCTCGTTCTCGATGCGATTTTGGCCAACGGCGCACGGCTAGCCGAGCCGGGCGAATTCACCAAACGCGCCTTTCTCAACGGCCGCATTGACCTCGCGCAGGCTGAGGCGGTCGCGGACGTGATCCATTCGCGCACCGAGCTTGCGCTCGCCGCCGCCAACGAACAACTCGCCGGCAAACTGTCCCAGCGCATCAATAAATTGCGCGACGACCTGATGCTCACGCTCGCGCACGTCGAGGCGCACATTGATTTTCCCGACGAAGATATTTCGCCCGACACGAAAGATCAATTATTGCAGCGCTTGGAAAACGGCATCGCGTTCATGGACGAATTGCTGCGCACGGCCAACGAAGGCCAGATTCTCCGGCGCGGCATTCGCGCCGCGATTGTCGGCCGCCCGAACGCCGGCAAATCCAGTTTGCTGAACCAACTGCTCGGCCACGACCGCGCCATTGTCTCGCACATCGCCGGCACCACGCGCGACACGATTGAGGAAACCGCCAATATCCGCGGCCTGCCGGTCATCTTCATCGACACCGCCGGCCTGCGCGAGGCGCGCGATGAAATTGAACTGGAAGGCATCCGCCGCAGCCGCCAATCGCTCGCGGCGGCGGAATTCATTTTGCACGTCCTCGACGCGAGCGAACCGCTGACGGCGGCGGATGAAATTTATTTAAACGAGTTTGCCGACAAAAAACGGATTCTCGTCCGCAACAAAACCGATTTGCCGGTGAAGCTGGAACTGCCGCCGGACTTGCTTGTCACGCGTCACGCGTCACGCGTCACTTTTCCGGTCATTGACGTTTCCTGCGTGAGCGGGCAGGGGGTGGAGGCGTTGAAGGATGCCATCAAAGCGCTTGTCTGGGCGGGCGAAATCAAAGCGGAGATGCTGCAGGTGGCGATCAATTCGCGGCATCAGGACGCGCTGAACCGCGCCCGCGCCACGGCGCGCATGGCCACCGCTGCGCTGCGCGCCGATGCCACGCTGGAACTGGTGGCGATGGATTTGCGGATCGCCGCCAACGCCGTCGGTGAAATTGTGGGCAAGACCACCACGGAAGATTTGCTCGACTCCATTTTCAGCGCGTTCTGCATTGGAAAATAATCCTCTAAGATTCTTGCCGATGTCAGCGGCGGTGAACTGAATGGCTTGCTATCCGTGCCGCCTCGATTTACCTCGTGGTCATGCCATGATCCCAAACCAATTTGCAGAACTTGACGCACACAACTAACGAAATCTTGTCAGTATAATGATTCTGAAAAACATTGCCCACATGGAAAACTCCTACTTTGCATGCTGGACAACCTGCCTGTTTGATTATCGCAAAATGAAGTATTATACCACT
Organism: uncultured Verrucomicrobia subdivision 3 bacterium; assembly: GCA_903884535.1. Classification (GTDB taxonomy): domain Bacteria; phylum Verrucomicrobiota; class Verrucomicrobiia; order Limisphaerales; family UBA11358; genus UBA11358. Next base: position 129 of record CAISEZ010000009.1, on the reverse strand, counting down.
TCTCTAAACTAATCGGAACAAAGCCTTGCGATGAGTGGCGAGTTATGAGATACCGATGGCATGGCACGACCAAATCTCAAACTGAGCGTTTCCCCGGCCCAGAAAGCCGCGCTGGAAGAACGGTTCAAG
>CAISEZ010000008.1 GCA_903884535.1 uncultured Verrucomicrobia subdivision 3 bacterium | reverse complement strand
GCACGAAACCGGTTTCCCCGTCGTCATCGAAGGCGAAACGCCGCCGCGCGATCCGCGCATCAACAAGCTCGGCGTCACGCCTGATCCGGGCGTCATTGATGTCAACATGCACCAGAGCAAATCCTGTGTCGATCTCGTCGAGCGCACCAAGACGCTTTTCGAGGAGGCGCGACAGACGCGGCTCGGCACGGAAAAATTCATGCTCGACGGCCGGCACACCGGCACGGGCGGCGGCAATCACCTCATCCTCGGCGGCGAGACGCCGCAGGATTCGCCGGTGCTGCGTCGGCCGGATTTGCTGCGCTCGCTGCTGGCCTATTGGCAGAATCACCCGTCGTTGAGCTGGATGTTCAGCGGCCTGTTCGTCGGCCCGACCAGCCAGGCACCGCGCATGGACGAGGCACGGAACGACTCGCTCTACGAACTCGAAGTCGCGTTCAAGGAAATGGACCGGCAGATCGGCAAGTTCGGTCAAACGCCGCCGTGGCTCGTGGATCGGTTGTTCCGCAATTTGTTGATTGATTCCAGCGGCAACACGCATCGCGCCGAGTTTTCGATTGATAAACTGTTTGCACCCGAAAGCGCCACCGGTCGGCTTGGCCTCGTCGAAATGCGCGCGTTTGAAATGCCGCCGGACGCACGCATGAGTCTCGCGCAACATCTGTTGCTGCGCGGTCTCGTTTCCAAATTTTGGAAGGAGCCTTACCACAACGGCCTCGTGCGCTGGGGCACGGACATCCACGACCGCTGGATGCTGCCGCATTTTTGCGAAACGGATTTCAAAGATGTCATCAACGACCTGCGCGACTCGGGTTATCCGTTCCAAGCCGAATGGTTCGCGCCGCATTTCGAATTTCGCTTCCCGCGCATCGGCGATTTGGAGCAGCGCGATTTGCAGATCGAACTCCGCACTGCGCTCGAACCATGGCACGTCCTCGGCGAGGAACTCGGCGGCGGCGGCACGGTGCGTTATGTGGATAGCTCGCTCGAACGCCTGCAAATCAAGGCGCGCGGACTGGTCGGCGACCGCTTCGCCATCACCTGCAACGGCCATCGCGTGCCGCTGCATCCCACCGGCACGAACGGCGAAGGCGTCGCCGGCGTGCGCTATCGCGCGTGGCAGCCACCGATTTGTCTGCAGCCGACCATCGGCGTGCATGCGCCGCTGCGATTCGATCTCTACGATACTTGGAATCAGCGTTCGCTCGGCGGCTGCACTTACCATGTCGCGCATCCGGGCGGCCGGAATTCGGAAACCTTTCCGGTGAACAGCTACGAAGCGGAATCGCGCCGGCTCGCGCGGTTTTTCCGTCACGGACACCAGCAGGGCAAGTTCACGCCACCCGCAGAAAAGCCGAACAGCGACTTTCCTTTTACGCTGGATTTGCGCAATGTCTGACGCGGAAAATATAAATAGCGACCACGACCAGCCGCCGATGATTCAATCGCAGTCACAATCCGCGTCCAACGACACCAGCTTAAAAACGCCGTCGGAAAATCTATTGTCCGGATACAAACGCAGCACCGGCGCGTTTGATGAATTGCTTGCCGCGGACGGCCGGATTTTTCAGCACTATGCTAAGCTGCTGGGTGAGTTTGAGGAATTTGGCGCGGCGGAACTGGCGCGGCGCACGGACGCCAGCCAGCGGTTTGTCAACGAGCACGGCATCACCTACAACGTGTATGGCGACTCGCGCGGCATGGAACGTCCGTGGCAGCTCGACCCGATTCCGTTCGTCATCGCGCCGGATGAATGGCGGCAGCTTGAAACCGGACTCATCCAGCGCGCGACGCTGCTCAACAAAATTCTCGCCGACTGCTACGGCGCGCAGGATTTGATCCGGTCGCGCTGGCTGTCGCCCGCGCTGGTGTTTGGCCAGCCGGATTTTTTGCGGCCCTGCCACGGTATCAAAATTCCCGGCGACACTTTTTTGCATTTCTATGCCGCCGATCTTTCGCGTTCGCCGGATGGACGCTGGTGGGTGGTTTCCGACCGCACGCAGATTCCGACCGGCGCGGGCTATGCGCTGGCGAACCGGCTCGTCACCTCGCGCATTTTGCCTGAAGCTTTCCGCGACAATCAGGTTCATCGCCTGGCGGGATTTTTCCTCGCCGTGCAAAATGCGCTCGCGCAGCTCGCCCCGCGCCAAGCCGACAAGGCGCGCGTGGTGATGCTCACGCCCGGGCCGCACAACGAAACCTATTTTGAGCAGGCTTATCTAGCGCGCTACCTCGGCTACATGCTCGTCGAAGGCCAGGATCTCACCGTGCGTGACAATCTGGTTTTCCTAAAAACCTTGAGCGGCCTCGAACGCGTGGACGTGATCCTCCGCCGCGTGGACGATGATTTTTGCGATCCGCTCGAACTGATCAACAATTCCATTCTCGGCGTGCCCGGCCTCGTTGAGGCGGTGCGCGCCGGCAACGTCGTCATGGCGAATGCGCTGGGCAGCGGCCTCGTGCAAAGCCCGGCGTTTATGTCTTTCCTGCCGGGCTTGTGCAAACATTTGCTCGGCGAGGAATTGAAGCTGCCGTCCGTTGCCACGTGGTGGTGCGGCCAAAAGGCCGCGCGCGAACATGTCCTCAAAAACCTCGACCGTCTCGTGGTGAAGCCGGCGTTCCGCACGCACCTGAAAATTGCCGAGGTCGAGGCCGCGGAATTGAAGCGGCGAATTGAATTTGATCCCGATCTGTTCGTGGCGCAGGAACGCGTGGAGCTTTCCACCGCGCCGTCGTGGATGAAAAACTCGCTCGTCGCGCGGCCAGTCAGCCTCCGCGTTTTTCTGGTTGCCGACGGCAATGGCGGTTATCGCGTGATGCCCGGCGGTTTGGCACGAATTTCGCCGGACAGCGATGGGAAATTTATTTCCATGCAGCGCGGCGGCAGCAGCAAGGATACCTGGATTCCCTCCGCCACGCCCGTTGAGGAAATCACCTTGCTTCACAGCACCCGGCAAAATGTCGAGCTGCGCCGCACCGGCAACAATCTGCCGTCGCGCCTCGCGGATAATTTTTTCTGGCTCGGCCGTTACTCGGAGCGCGCGGACGCGACGTCGCGCCTGCTGCGGAGCGCGCTGCTGCGGTTCAATCCCGAACGCGCCGGCGGAGCGCTGCCGCCGCTTGCGCCATTGTTGCAGACGCTGGAAACGCAGGGCCAGTTGCCCGGCATTTCCGACCAGCCGGAATTGTGGACCAACGCCGAGGCGTTCGAGGCGGAACTACTCGCGGCGATTTTTGATGCGACGCGTCCCGGCAGTTTGCGGCAGACGGCGGAACAACTGCAGCGGCTGGCGATGCTCGTGCGCGACCGCACGTCGAACGACATGTGGCGCGTGTTGAGCCAGATTGACGACCGGTTGGCCACCCCGGCCACCAGCCTGGTCATGCTGGCCGGCGATGCCGTCGGCGTGCTGAACCAGACGCTAATGGGATTGGCCGCGTTTCAAGGTCTCGCCCGCGAGAACATGACGCGGGCGCAGGCGTGGCGGTTTCTGGACATGGGCTTACGCCTGGAACGTGCCGTTTATCTCTGCACACTGCTGGACGCGACGCTGCGTTCGCCAGAAGCCGAGAATCCCAGTTTGCTCGAAGCCGTCCTCGAAGTCGTGGATTGCAGCATCACGTTTCGCTCGCGCTACAATCTGGTGCCGACGGTCCCCGCGGTGTTCGACCTGATTTTGCTCGATGATAAAAATCCGCGCTCGGTCTTGTTCCAGATCAAGCAGCTGGTGAAACACTTTGATAAGCTGCCGAAGGAGCGCACTGATGTGGCCAGTCCCGGTAAAATTATTTTGGAGAACTGCCTGTCGCACTTGGAGCGTGCCGACGCGCGCGAACTGGCCAGCGCCTCGGCCGATTGGAAAACTTCCGCGCTCGCACGAATCATTCAGGAAACGGCGCGTGCACTGCCGCAGTTGTCCGACGCCATTGCCGCGAGCTATTTCGCGCATTCGACCATTTCGCGCACCGGCCGGGGGGAGATTTAATGGACTATCACATCACCCATCGCACGCTATACGAATACGCCGCGCCGGTGTCGGTGTCGCACCACGTCGCGCGGCTGGAACCGCGCGCCACGGCCACGCAGACGCGTTCCAGTTTTTCGCTCCAGATTTTTCCCGAACCGGCGTTGCGCAAGGCGCGCACGGATTATTTCGGCAACCAGCTTTGTTTTTTTGCGATCCAGGAAATCCACTCCAAGCTGGAAATCATCACCAGCAGCCGGGTGACGGTGCAGCCGCGAAATCCCGCGCAGACCGAATCCTCCACGCCGTGGGAATCTGTGGCCGAAATGTTCCGCGACCCGGTGTCGCCGGAAATTATCGAGCCGTATCAATTTGTTTTTGACTCGCCACAAATCCGCGCGTCGCAGGAACTGGCGGACTATGCGCGGGAAAGTTTTGGCCGGGATACGCCGCTGCTCGTCGGCGCGCGCGACCTCACTCGCCGCATTTTTGAGGATTTCAAATTTGACCCGAAGGCCACGACCGTGGCCACGCCGCTGGAAGAGGTCTTGGAGAAACGCCGCGGCGTGTGCCAGGATTTCGCGCATCTCGGCATCGCGTGTCTGCGCTCGCTGGGCTTGCCGGCGCGCTATGTCAGCGGCTATTTGCGCACGCGCCCGCCCGCCGGCAAGCCGCGGCTCGTCGGGGCCGACGCCTCGCACGCGTGGTTCCGGATTTTTTGTCCCGGCCCCGGCTGGGTGGATTTTGACCCGACAAACAACGTCCAGCCCGCCGAGGAACATATTCTGGTTGCCTACGGTCGCGATTACGGCGACGTGAGTCCGGTGGCTGGTATTCTCACTGGCGGCGGCTCGCATGTCGTCAGGGTTTCGGTGGACGTGGAGCCGCTCGGCTAAACGAGTATCAACCGCATTATGAAGTGGGACATTTTACATCGCACGAGTTACGCCTACGCCGCACCTGTCCGCGACAGTTTCAACGACGTGCGGTTGCAGCCCATGCCCATTCCGGAGCAGAAAGTGGAAAGTTTTTTGTTGAAGGTTCTGCCCGCCGCCCGCCTGACGCACTTCAAGGATTTTTATTCCAACTGGGTCCAGCATTTCGAGATCATCGAGCCGCATAGCTATCTGATGATCGAGGCGAATTCCCGGGTCATCACCAATCCGCCCGCGCCGCTGCCCGATGCAAAACTTTGCTCGTTCGAACAAATGCGCGCGGCACCGAACATTGAACGCTGCTTTGATTACATGCTGGCGAGCCGGTTCGTGGAACTCTCGCCCGAGGCTTGGAAACTCGCCGTGGATGCCACGCATGGATTCGACGACGCGTGGCTGGCTGTGTTGGCACTGATGCGGTATGTGCATGGTTATTTGAAATACGAATCCAACTCCACGCACGTCCACACGCACATGGCCGAAGTGCTGAAGACCCAACGCGGGGTCTGCCAGGATTTTGCGCACCTGCTCATCGGCCTATGCCGCGTGCTGAAAATTCCCGCGCGCTACATCAGCGGCTATCTCGCCACCGAAGCCGCCAGCGCCACGCACGCCTGGGTGGAAGTGTTCATCCCCGGCCACGGCTGGCGCGGCTTGGATCCGACTCACAACTGTCAGATTGGCGAAACTTATGTGAAGCTTGGTAACGGCCGCGATTATGCCGACGTGCCGCCCATCAGCGGCAACTATCGCGGCACCCTCGATCACAAAATGAAGGTGGAGGTGAAGATTATGCCGGTGCAGTAAAGATTATTTTCTTTGACCGTCGGGCTTGACCCGGCAGTTTTGGAAGTGTAATTATCGCGCGTTCCCGACACCTAAACCAAAACAAATCCGGCCATGAATGAAACGCCATTGACGCAGATTAAAGACACCACCGCCAATCCCGCGCCGCTCGGCTTGCTCGGTTTTGGTATGACGACGGTAATGCTCAATCTGCACAACGCGGGTTATTTTGAACTGAACACCATGATCCTCGCGATGGGCCTCTGCTACGGCGGCACGGCGCAAATCATCGCCGGCATCATGGAATGGAAGAAGGGCAACACTTTCGCGACCACCGCTTTCATCTCCTACGGATTTTTCTGGCTGTCGCTGGTGGCGCTGATTGTTTTGCCCAAAATTAATTTCATTCAACCGGCGCTCACGCCGGCGGATGAAAAAGCGATGTCCGCCTATCTCGCCATGTGGGGAATTTTCACCGCCGTGATGTTCCTCGGCACGCTCCGGTTGAGCTGCGCGCTGCAATTCGTCTTCGGCACCTTGACGGTTTTGTTTTTCCTGCTTGCCTACGGCGACTTCACGGGCGCGGGTCCCGGCTTCAAGCATTTCACTGGATTTGAAGGATTGGTCTGCGGCTTTGCGGCCATTTACACCGGGCTGGCCCAAGTCTTGAATGAGCTATACGGTAAAACCGTGCTGCCGCTGGGCGTTGTTAATAAATAATCTCCCGCCGCCGTTCAACCCGGAATTGACGTCGCCGTCCGGCTTCGCCATGCTTGCCCCATGAAATCCATTTCAACCTTAGTCGCGCTTGCCGCCGTTTTGTGGTTGCAAATTTCCGCCAGTGCCCAGACCAACCCGCCGGCTACCGGACAGGCGATGGCCCTCGCGGCTCATGTCAACGTCGCGCTCATTCCCGTTTCGCGCACCGGCGGCATCACCAACCGGCAGACCCAAGTGCTCCAACGCGCCAAGGAAAATCCCGGCGACTACGACATCGAATTCATCGGCGATTCCATCACGCAGGGCTGGGAACGCGCCGGCTCCAATGTATGGCAGCATTATTACGGCGGACGCAAGTGCATCAATATGGGCGTGAGCGGCGACCGCACGGAGCACGTCCTCTGGCGCTTTGAAAATGGCCAACTCGATGGCATCAAGGCCAAAGTTGCCGTCGTCATGATCGGCACCAACAATTCCAACAAGAACAAGGATGGCTCCGATACCTATTCCGATTCCGACATTCTCGAAGGCGTCGTCGCCGTCGTGAACCAGATTCGCACGCGCCAGCCGGGCACCAAGATTTTGCTGCTCAGCATTTTCCCGCGCAGCAAAACTTTTAATTCGCAGCGTGGCCGCCTGCTGGAGATCAATCAGGCGCTGGCCAAGCTGGACGACGGCAAGAATATTTTCTACCTGGACTTCGGCTCGCAGTTGATTGAAGCCGACGGCACCATTTCCAAAAACATCATGCCCGACGCGCTACATCCGAACGAAGCCGGCTACAATATCTGGGCCGCCGCCACCGAGCCGAAGCTCAAGGAACTGCTCGGCGAGAAATAAAATTCTGGTGGGGCAAGCTTCCCCGCGAGCCACCTCACATAACTTCTGCCACCGCCTCGCGCAGGGTGGACACCATTGTCTGCAACTGCGGCTTCGTCGTGCAATACGGCGGCATCAGCACGATGACATTGCCGACCGGTCGCGTCAGCACACCGCGTTTGGCCATGGCCTCGCACACGCGGATGCCGGTGCGCTCGCGCAAGGCGAACGGTTCGCGCGTCCGCCAGTTTTTCACCAGTTCAATTCCTGCGACCAAGCCGACTTGCCGGATATCGCCCACGCAGGGCAGGGACCAAAGCGATTGTAATTCCGTATGCAGATTTTTTTGCAACTGCGTGCGCTGTTGAATGGATTTTTTTGACTGCAAGAGCTCCAGACTTGCCAGCGCCGCCGCCGCGCCGAGCTGATTGCCGGTGAAGCTGTGGCCGTGGAAGAAGGTTTTGAACTCCTCGTATTCCCCGAGGAACGCGTCGAAATTTTTTTGCGTCGTCAGCGTGGCCGCCATCGGCAGATAACCGCCGGTCAATCCTTTTGCGAGGCAGAGAAAATCCGGCTGCACATTTTCCTGCTGGCAGGCGAACAATGGCAGTTTTGAATTTGTAATTTTTAATTTTGAATTGACCCGTCCAAACCCGGTCATGACCTCGTCCGCAATGAGCAGGGCGCCGTGCGCGCGGGCGATGTCCGTCGTTTGTTTCAGCCAGCCGTCCGGCTGCGGAATCATGCCTGCGGCGCCTTGCATCAACGGTTCAAACACAAACGCCGCGAACGGATTCCCCTTTTTCTTCTGCGCGGCAAATTTCTTTTCCACCAGCCCGACGCATTCCCAATGACATTTCCGATATTGGCGCGCGTCGGCGCGTTCCGGCTTGGTGCGGTTGAACGGGCAGCGGTAGCAATACGGCGACATCACCTTGTCAGTCTTGAACAGTATTCCGCCGTAAGCCTTGTGAAACAAATCAATGTGGCCGAGCGAGACCGCGCCGATGGTGTCGCCGTGATACGCGCCGTCGAGCGAAAGAAATCGCGGCGGAAATTTCTTCATCAGCGCGGGCGAGCAGGTCGCGCTTCGCACGCGCCAACTGAATTGGTAAGCCAGCTTCAACGCCACTTCCAGCGCGGTCGAGCCATTGTCGGAGAAGAAAACTTTGCTAAGTTTTAAATTATTAATTTTAAATTTTGAATTCGCGGCCTGCACCAGCTTGCCGGCCAGCAAACTCGCCGGCTCATTGGCAAACCCCAGCGCGGAGCTGTGCGCGATTTTCTGCAACTGCCGGTCGATGGCGACATTAATTTGGGGATGCCGATGGCCGTGCAGGTTCGTCCAGATGGAAGCATTGGCGTCGAGATATTCCTTGCCATAAACGTCGCGCAGCACTGCGCCCGAGCCGGACGTGATGACGATCGGTTCGCGCTTTAGCCAGTCGCGCATCTGCGTGAACGGATGCCAGACGTGCGCGTGGTCCAGTTGGGCGAGTTTGTTCACGGCGATTCCAAATGTGAGGTTTCTGATTTCAAACGAGCCAACGCCGCTACCAGTTCGGAAACATCAGCAGCAGAATGAGCGGCAGTTAAAGTGATTCGCAACCGCGCCGCGCCGCGGGCGACGGTGGGAAAGCGGATGGCGGGAACGAAAATGTTTTGTTCGCGAAGCTGCTTTGAAAGGTAAAGCGTCTCTGACTCATCGCCAATAATCATTGGCATTATTAAACTGTCTGGCGCGCTAATATTCCAACCACACGCTTGCACGGAATGTTCCAGCAGGTTGGCGAGATTCCAGACCTTCGAGCGGAGTTGGTCGCCTGTTTCCGTTTGCAATAACTGAATTCCCGCCGTGGCCGCTGCCGCCGCCGCTGGCACTGGCGCGGTGGAAAAAATAAAACTGCGGGCGCGGTTCACCAGAAAATCAATCAGTGCGCGGGAACCGCAAATGTAGCCGCCGCTCGCGCCGAGCGCCTTGCCGAGCGTGCCCATTTGGATTTCAATTTGGCTGCTGACGCCCAGTTCATCCGCCAGACCGCGTCCGTTTTTGCCGAAAATGCCGGTGGCGTGCGCCTCGTCCACCATGAGCCAGGCGTCGTATTTATTCTTGAGCGCGACGATTTCGCGCAGCGGGGCGGCATCGCCATCCATGGAAAAAATGGATTCCGTCACGACGAGAATTTCCGCTTTCCGCTTTGCGCTTTCCGCTTTTGAAAATTGATCCGCCCATTTCAATTTATCTTCCAGATCATTCAAATCGTTATGATCGAAGATGCGGAGTTTTGCGCCCGACAATTTGGCGGCGTCCACGATGCTGGCGTGAACCAGCTTGTCGAGAATGACGACGTCGCCTTTGCCGACGAGCGCGGTGAGGGTGCCGAGCGCGGCGGCGTAGCCGGTGGCAAAGGTGAGCGCGGCCTCGGTTTTTTTGAAGGCGGCGAGCGTTTCTTCCAGTTCGTGAAACGGCGCAAGTGAACCGCAGATAAGCCGGGAAGCGCCGGCACCCGCGCCATATTTTTCAACGGCTTTGACGGCCGCTGTTTTCAACGACGGATGATTGGCCAGGCCGAGATAATCGTTCGATGAAAAATTGAGATGGGTTTGGCCGCCGATTTCAATGCGGGGGCCTTGGGCGGAATTCACGCGGCGCAGTTCGCGGTGCAAACCTTGTTCGCGCAGAGCGGTGAGGCGGCGGTTCAATTCGTCAGTGAACGAATTCATTTTTCAACCACAGATAAACACGGATGGACACGGATGGAAAGCAAGGCTTGTCACGCTTGCGGCGGCATGATCCAGCGCCCGTCAATCATGCTGGCGGCGACGTTGCCGGCATGCCGCAACACGGCACCGTAGGCTTTGGTCGCCGAGTCATCAAAAGGCAGGGCGATCACGTCGGCCCAAGCACCGGCTGTCAACTCGCCGATTTTACCGGCGAGGCCGAGGGCGCAGGCGCCGTTGGCGGTGGCCATCTGCAGAATTTCCGCCGGCGAAATAGATTTGTCGTTATCTGCCAGCGCGCGCATTTCTACAAACATATCCAGCGTGGGTTTTTGTTTTCCAATCATGCGCACGGTGGCAAGGCTGTCGGTGCCGAGGCAAAGATTCACGCCGGCGTTCGCGAGCCGCTGACGCTGGAACGGCGGGTGTTTAAAATAGTCGTGGCTGCGCGGGCAATGGACGACGTGGGTTTTATTTTTGGCGAGCAGCGTGGCGTCGCCGCGTGCGAGGCAGTTGACGTGGACGGTGAGCACGTTTTCACCGAGCAATTGCTGTCGGGCGAGATGTGCCACCGGCGAACCGTGGCCACAGTCGGAATTGTCACGCTCGTTGCGGCTGAGCCATTGGTGCATGGCACCCTGCGCGTTTTGGAACATCTCAAATTCCTGGTCGGATTCGGCGACGTGGGTGGTGACGCGCCATTTGCGTTTGCGCGCCAGCTTGGCGGTGAGCCGCAGCAGTTCGGGCAAGGTGGAGTAGGGCGCATGCGGCGACAGCGAGGCGCGGTTCCGGGCGTGGGCGAGCGAACCGATTTTTTCCACGGCTTCGCGCAAAATATCTTTTGGATTCCGGCGCGACTTGATGCCGGTCATTTCGAGAAAGGAAAAAATCCGCAGCGGCGTTGCGTCCCAGACTTCCGGCAGCAGATCGGGCATGGCTTCGATGTCGGCCACGGTCGTCGTGCCGGTCTTCACGAGTTGGTGCGCGCCGTGCAGCCAGGAATGCGCATAGTCGGAATAGCTCCAGCCGGTCTTGGCGGCGGTGATGGAGCCGATCCAGTCGGTGAATTTTTTCGGCGGCGGCAGCTGCCCAGCCATGTCGGTGTAATCGAGATGGCAATGGGCGTTGACCAGCCCGGGCAGCAGGATGACGTTACCAAGGTCGAGGATTTTTTCATTCACCGGCACGCGGAGATTTTTCCACGGTCCGACGGAGCGGATTTTGTTTCCGGTGATGACAACTGCGCCGTTTTCAATGGGCGGCGACGAGATGGGCAGGATGGTCCGGGCGCGGAGGATCATTCCTCGCTGGCAGCTTTGACGCGGCGGGCGGTTTTGAGTTTGGCCCCGACTTTGTGCTTGGTCGTCTTTACTTTGCTGTGGCGTTTGCGGATTTGCTGTTCGATTTTTTTCGTCACAGCGTCAATCGCGGCGTAGAGGTCGCTTTCGACGTCCTTGGCGAACAAATCCGGTCCGCGCACGCCGAGGCGCATGGAGCAACTAAACTGTTTTTCCGGCACGCGGGTCTTGTCATGTTCGAGCGTGACGCGGGCATCCACGACGCGCTGATCGAAATGTTCGAGCTTGTCGAGCTTGTCGACAACATGGTCTTCAATGGCCTTGGTCAGCGTGACGTTGTGCGTGGATAAAATTAATTTCATTAAAAAAGGATGCTACCGGAGCGACGGAAAATCCAGTATTTACTTTGGCAAAACCGAAACAGCCAGATTCGTGCCAAAACTGCTTGTGGTTTGACGCGGTTCGGCTAAATTCAAAAAAGAAGATGGCATTCGGACTACAACTTTCGCAAAGACTTTCGCAATCGCTGGTGCTGGCTCCGCAGCTTCAGCAGTCGCTGGCGTTGCTCCAAGCGCCCACGCTGGAATTAAAGGCGCTCGTCGAACAGGAGCTGCAGCAGAATCCCGTTCTCGAAGAAGTGTTGGATCAGGAAATTGATTACAACGAAAAAACCCTGAAGGAAGAAAGCGACTCGCCCACCACGCCCGATCTGGCCGAGCCGCCGGACGATTTGAAGGAAGAAGCCCAGTTCGACGCCGCCGTCGAAAAAAGTTCTTCCGAGCCGGCCGATGATTTCCAGTCCGAATTTGAAAAGCTCGTCCAGATGGACCAGGATTGGCGCGACCAGTTTTCCCAGTCGAGCGGGCCGAGCCGCGCCACCACCGAGGACGAGGAAAAACGGCAGTTCATGTTCGACTCGCTCACCAGCGAAACGTCGCTCGCACAGCATCTGATGGAACAATTGCGCGACACCAAGCTGACCGACGAGGAGAAAGTCGTCGCGGAATTAATCTTCGGCAACATTGACGATTTCGGCTACCTCAACACCACCGTCGAGGAACTCGCCACCACCACGACGCTCGCGCCGGAGAAAATTTCCGAAGTCCTGAAAGTCGTGCAGAGCTTTGAGCCAGTCGGTGTTGGCGCACGCGATTTGCGGGAATGCCTGATGATTCAGCTCGAACGCAGCAGCCAGACCGAAACGCTGGAGTATCGCATCATCCGCGATTACATGGACGCGCTCGGCAAGCGGCGCATTCCCGAAATCGCGCGCGGCACCGGCGAGACAATTGAGGAAGTGCAAGCCTCGCTGGCGCGCATCGGCCAATTGGATCCACGTCCCGGCCGGGCGTTTTTGCCCGTGGCGGAACAATACGTCGCGCCGGAAGTTTTCGTCACCAAGAATGGCGACGACTACACCGTCACCACCAACGACGAGCAGATTCCGCATTTGCGCATCAGCAATATTTACAAAGACCTGATGTCCGGCGGCGACGACAATGCCGAGGTGAAGAATTACATCCGCGAAAAAATCCGCGCCGGCAAATTTCTCATCAAGAGTCTGCACCAGCGGCAGCAGACCATTTTGAACATCGGCAAGGAGATCGTGAAACGCCAGCGCGAGTTCATGGACAAGGGCGTGGCACACCTCCGGCCCATGACGATGGCGCAGGTGGCCGAAGTGGTCGGCGTGCATGAAACGACCGTCAGCCGCGGCGTTTCCGGCAAATACATCGAAACGCCGCAGGGCATTTTCGAGATGAAATTTTTCTTCACCGCCGGCCTACAGACTTCCAGCGGCAACGACGTTTCCAACACGAGCGTCAAGGGCATGGTCACCGAGATTTTCAAAAACGAAAACACTGGCCGGCCTTTGTCCGACCAGGAAGTCGTGAAGATGCTTGCGGAAAAAGGCATCACCATCGCCCGCCGCACCGTGGCCAAATACCGCGACGAGCTGGGCATTCTGCCGTCGAATCTGCGGAAGGTTTACTAACCTTTAGCTATACCGAGCCGGTGTAGCTCGCGCTGCAACCGTAGGCATCCAAAGTTTGCGCGAACTCCTCGAAAGAAAGCGCCGCCGCGGTTGCCGCGGCGGCGTTGGTTAAAACCCGTTCAATTGTTCTATTGCGGCAGGGCGCGATAGAACTGCTGTTTGTTCGTCACCGAACTATAATCAATATAGATGTATGGCTGGGTCGGCAATGCCACGTTTGTCAACGTCGTCCAACTGCTCAACAAATTGGACGTGGCTTGGATCAGATAATTCGACCCAATCGGTCCATTCACATAAACTGCGGCAAGCAAATGGATATCCACGCTCGCCAGTGTAACGGATACGCTGGCAACACTGCCGGCGGCATTGTTTACTATGACCCGATAAACGCCGAAGTTGGTTGCTGATAAATTGGTGATGGTCAGCGAAGCCCCGGTGGCTCCGGAAATGTTGGTGCCATTCAATTGCCACTGGTAGCTTAAACCTCCGCCATTGGCACTGACGCTCAAGGTAACGGTTCCGCCGGACGAGGCGGTTGCACTCACTGGATTAGTCGAGATGCTGGGAATGACGACGACCGACAATGCTGTGCTGCCATTGATGCCGCCAACAGTGGCTTTGATGGTGGTGGTTCCCACGCTCAAACCGGTTGCCAAGCCGTTGGTGGTGATCGTTGCCACGCTTGGATTGCTGCTGTTCCAAACCACACCATTGGTCGGAGCGAGGCTGCTCGATGAGCCGTCGGAGAAATACCCGGTCGCCACAAACGCCTCATTCGTGCCGCCGCCGATGACGGTGTTAACCGGAGTAACGACGATATTGGTCAGCACGGGTCCGAGAGCATATTGCAACACCATGATTTGGTTTGAACCGTTGCCATAGCTCCTGGTTCCTCCGACCACATAAAGACTGCTCCCGTCGCTATCCACGGCATTGGCGATGTCATCCAAGCTGCCGCCATAAAGAGTCGTCGAGAGCAGGTTGCCGTTGGCCGGATCGAACTCCGCCAAAACTGCGTCGGCACCGCCCGCCGTCTGGCCGCGCGTGGAACCAACCGCAAACAACCGGCCGGAAACACTCACCACACCATTCAGGCTGTCTTGCGCACTGCTGCGGTCGTAGGTGTGCGACCAAATTTGGTTGCCGTTTTCGTCCCATTTCTCAATCAGGAAATTCAAGTTGGCGGTGGGACCGGTGTTGGTGCCGGAATAGCCAACCGCATAAATATAGTTGGTGACGCCCGTGACGCCAGTGATGCCGAGGTAAGCGCCCACAAAGCTGTCGCGGCGAACCCAGGCCAGCGAACCGGCGGCGCTGTATTTGCGCAGGTATGGCTGACCTAAAGTATTCACGTCCGTATTGATGCCGGCGGCATAGACATTGGTATTGAGGGCGGCCAACGCATAGCCAACGCTATAGGCTTCACCGACCATTTCGGCGCCGTCGTTTTGCGTCCATAAAACTGTAGAGTTCTCGGCCAACTTTGAAATAAAGAGTCTTCCGCCATTGGCTCCGTCATGCTGCGCGGCACCAGTCGCATAAACAAAATTCACCCCGGCTTCGTTGGCGAGGGTTAATCCATTCAGTCCTTCACCACCGCCATAGCCAAACGCGCCGGGGGCCGCCGGGGTTTGCTGATCCCAAATATCGCCGCCAAAGCCGGAACCCGTCGGCCCGGCAAGGGGGAATTTGGCGACCAAGCCTTTGCCTTCCTTGCCGCCTTGAGTATCCGTGGTTCGCGTGTAGTCCGAGCCATCGGCATAGATTCCCGTGCTGGAAGCAGTGACGGCATTAAATTGATCCGAAGGATTACTATCTGGCCAATTGGTTCGCCATAACGGAACTGCCGCCGGCACCAAAGGCGTGGCGTAACCGGCCAGAATGCCGCTGGATACCGCGCTGTTGCCGCTGACATACAAAGAGCCGCCATAAAATTTAACTCCCGTTCCTACCACATCCGCGCCGGTGGTGCCCAGATACGTGGCGCTTTGGAAGGTCGGGGCGGCATTGTCTTGAATGACGAATAGTCGGCCGGATGCAAGTGCATAAACACGATTTCGGCTGGCATCCACGACAATGCTTCCCACGCTGGTGATGCCCGCCCCCAACGAAATATTCCCGATGCTCTGGCCCGTGGTGGCATTGAGGATGGCCACAATGTTGGTGCTGTTATAACCAATATAAATCCGGTTCAGCGCCGGATTCACTCCAATACGACTGCCAAAAGTATAGGGCAGGGTTATATTCGTCAGCACCACTTCGGGATCAGGCGCGCCGTTGACGATTTGAAACGTGGTTCCAGAACCAGCGGCATAGAGAAGATTGGCCGAAGCGTTGACGCCGATTACGGTGCCAAAGGTATTCGCTGTTACCGCAAAGGTGGAGGGATTGACCCTTTTGGAGGAACCGCTGGCGTTAAAATAGGCACGGTCGGTTGCCGGGTTTACCAGCGGAAATCCCATGACTCCACCGGGACTAATTGGCCCGGCCACAAGTGCATAAGTATCCGCATTGAATACCCAGATAGAATCACTGCATTGCGCTCCGACCCAGACGCGACGATGGGGCGCATCCACACTCACGCCAACCGCGCAACCGGAGCCAGTGGCAGGGCTGGCCAGCGCGACGTTGCTGCTGTTCCACGCCGTGACGCTGTCGGAATAAACTCCGGCCGACCAGTAATTGTTATTCGTGACGTCAACGTCAACATCGTCACCATTGCCAACCCCCGTTTGGCTGAAACTAACGCCGTCAACTACAACGATCTGTTCCGCAGCCGGGTTGCCACTGGCAAAGTATAATTTATTCAGCGCTGGATTCACTGCGCAGAGATCCAACCCGCTCGGCGCGGCGATATTATACCACTTCTCTAAACTAATCGGAACAAAGCCTTGCGATGAGTGGCGAGTTATGAGATACCGATGGCATGGCACGACCAAATCTCAAACTGAGCGTTTCCCCGGCCCAGAAAGCCGCGCTGGAAGAACGGTTCAAG
>CAISEZ010000007.1 GCA_903884535.1 uncultured Verrucomicrobia subdivision 3 bacterium | reverse complement strand
TGCTCGCTCCACATCACGGAAAAGATGCCGAGCTCGGTGTAGCTCGGCGTGCGGCCGAGGATTTCCACGGCGTGGGCGTATTCTTCCGGCGTGAGGTTGTGCTTGGCAACCAACTCTGGGGTGATGGCGGGTTCGGTCATGTGAAATTAATTCTTAGCTAATGCCGCAACAGATTTGTAAAACGGCGTTTCTTTATCTCGCACCAATCCAATTGTCGGATGGTAACGAAGTCCCGAATTCGTTTTCGCAGAAGCTTCGAGTGAATTCGATGCAAACGCTTTCGCACTCGATGAATCTCCTTTGTGCGCTGCAACAATCGCACGGACGCCTGACATTTCAAAAACGTCAACTGGATACAGAAGCGCATCCTCAAATTTCATTTCGTCTATCACGGCGATTGCTTCATCAAAAAGCGCCGTCATTTTTCTATCACAGACAAAACGACCAAACTCAACCCAAGCGCGTGTTCTGACCCTTGGATGATTACGTTCAGCGTCGAGAGCCAAACGGTAGCAATCAACCGCCTGCTCTGGTTTGCCAAGAAATGCGAGGCATTCTGCTTTCTGTTTGAAAGCAGAGGCCAACTCATTCTTTTCTGGGAACTCCGCGAACATTTTATCCAAAAGAATTAGGGCTGCTTGGACTAATTCTGGTTCATTTGTGCCTTCGAGATGGCTGGCTTGGATTCGCAAATATTGCGCTTTCATGCCAGCGCCACGACTGCGTTTGAGACGGGCAAAGAAATCGGCTTGGTCAGCTTCGCTCCAAGTTGTTTTTCTGAACCAGTCATTTGCCATTGCTCAAATCTCTCAAGCGGCTACCGCGACAGTTTTATTTTTCAACGCGGCGAAGATGCTTTCGAAAATCCATTTGCCGTCGTCGCTGCCGAGCGCGGCAAGAAATTGAGTTTTGGTCGTCATTTCAGTTCAAGCTTTCCACACCGAGCAAATGGCAGATTTCAATGCCGTCATCCAGTTGTTCCCAATAAATCGCGTAACCGCCGGGTTCGAGCGACCAGTCGGCGCGCTGTTTCGGCGTGGCCTTAGCGAGCCATTTCAGCCACGGAATCTTTTTGTAGGGCACGCTCAACTCGCGCCAGTCGCTCAATTTCACGACGAGCTTGTCGCCGACAAAACGAACGTCCTCAGCGCTGACCGCCTCGGCTGTTTTAGCGATTAAAGTATTCATTCCAGTTTTCCAGCAGACGAGCTTGGTTCGTTCTCGTCAACTTCAAAATATAATTCAACTCCCTCCGGTTGTAACCACGATTGTATTCGGTCGAAACCGGCTGCAACCAGATCTTCGCCACCATGTCGCCGTCAAGGACGTGGACGTGCGGCGGCTCGCCCGCGTCCGACGAGTAAAACCTGAACTTGTAGCGCTCAATTTTGATTGTCGGCATAACTCACGCCGCTTGCGCGACGGTTTTGCTTTTGAGCGCGGCGAAGATGCTTTCGAAAATCCATTTGCCATCGTCGCTGCCGAGGAGCGGTTCGCAGGCGCGTTCGGGATGCGGCATCAGGCCGGCCACATTGCGCTTTTCATTGCAGATGCCGGCGATGTTCAGCAGCGCGCCGTTCGGATTGGCGCTGTCGGTCAGGTTTCCGTCCTTGTCGCAGTATTGCCAAAGGATCTGGTTGTTGACCTTGAGCTTCGCCAGCGTTTCTTCGTCGGCAAAATAGCAGCCTTCGCCGTGCGCGATGGGCACGCGGAGAATTTTCCCCGCCGGAATCTGGCTGGTGAACGGCGAGGCGTTCGTAGCGGTCTTGAGGAAAATATTTTCGCAGTGGAATTGCAAATCGCGGTTGCGGACGAGCGCACCAGGGAGGAGGTGTGCCTCGGTGAGAACCTGAAAGCCGTTGCAGATGCCGATAACGAGGCCGCCGTTGTCGGCGAATTGTTTCACGGCCTGCATCACGGGGCTGAACCGCGCGATCGCGCCGCAGCGCAAATAATCGCCGTAGCTAAAGCCGCCGGGCACGATGACGCAATCGGCGTCGCCGAGGGAGGCGTCCTTGTGCCAGACGAGGTGCGCGGAATGGCCGAGCAGGCGGACGGCGTGGACGGCGTCCTGGTCGCAGTTGCTGGCGGGGAATTGGAGGACGGAGAAATTCATTCGATCTCCAACTTGTAATCTTCAATCACCGGATTGCTCAACAGCTTGTGGGCGGCGTCGTTCAACGCTTTGCTCGCCGCCGCCTTGTCCGTCCCGGGCGCGAGGTCAATCTCGATGTATTTGCCGATGTGGACGCCGGTGACGCCGGTGTAGCCCATGTGTTCGAGGGCGGTCTGGACGGTTTTGCCCTGCGGATCCAGGACGGCTTTCTTCGGTGTGATGATAATTTTGGCTTTCATGCGTGGTCGGGTAATTTCCCGCGAAAATCGAGGCGACATGATGGAGATTTCTTTCACTCGGCGCGAGCAGTTTTTCACACGGTGAAAATTATTCACGCTGGGCATTGTTAAACAGCAGTAACGGCAGCGGAAACACGTCGGCTAGTAAATTATCCAGCAAACCGCCTGTTTGGGCACTTGGCATGGGGAAAGCTGATTTCATTTCAGAACAAGGGACTTTGCCATGAATACTGAAACCGACGGATTATCAAAATCTTTGCCAGCCGCACCCATCAACGTCTGGCTGGTGGATGACAACAAGGCCGTGCGCAGCGCGGTGAAAAATTTGCTGTCTTTAGGCGCCGGCGTGCGATGCACGGCGGAATTTCATTCGCCGAACGCCGTATTGAGCGCACTCGCCAGCCGGCCCGGCCCAGATGCCATCCTGCTCGACATCCAGATGGGCGAGGCAAACGGTCTCGACGCCATCCGACCCATCAAAGCGCTCTCCCGCCACACTCAAGTCGTGATGTTCACAACTTGCTTCGATCCCGAGTCCAAGCAGCGCGCGCTCATCAACGGGGCGACGGATTTCCTGAAAAAAAGCGCGCCGTTTGAAAAAATCATCGCCACGCTCGAAAGCGCCGCCAAAAAACCCGCGCCGCATCTGAAAAATTCGCGGGGCGCGGCCACGGTGCTGCCAGACCGTTCAAGTGGGCGCGGCCGGCGCCGGTTGTTGTGGCTGGATCATTGCCTTGACCTGTTTTCCGTCCGCAAACGTCCCCGCGCACAACCAACCCACTGAACGCCGTGGTTGAAGTTTTTTCATTGTTCACCACCAATCCTTTCATGCCGCCGGCGGCAATTACGAATAAGCGGGGTTGAAATTTGCCGGCCTTTCCGCGAAAGTTGCGGCCATGAATATCTTGAACTCCCTGGACAAGACGCCCGGCGGTAATGGCGACCGCAAAAACCTCGACGCCTGCTCCATCGTTATTTTCGGCGCGAGCGGCGACCTGACCGCGCGCAAGCTGATTCCCGCGCTCTACCATTTGTTCAAGGAAAAGCTCATGCCCTCGACGTTCCGCGTCATCGGCTTCGCGCGGCGTGACAAGACCGACGCCTCGTGGCGGCAGGAATTACGCACCGCGCTCGACCAGTTTTCCCGCACGAAGCCGGTGGACGAAAAAGTCTGGGCGGCCTTCGCGGAAAACATTTTTTACTGCGTCGGCGACCTGACGGAAGACGCGGCTTACGCCAAGCTCGGCGCGATGCTGGGTTCGTTCGGCAATCCGGCCTTGCGCGACAACCTGCTGTTTTATCTGGCAATTTCGCCCAGCCAGTTCGGCGAGGTGGTCGAACAGGTGCATCGCTCGCAGCTCTTGAAACGCGACGGCCCCGGCTGGCAGCGGCTCGTCGTCGAGAAACCGTTCGGCCACGATCTCGCGTCCGCGCAGACGCTCAACCGCGAGCTGACGCGCTATGCGCATGAGCGGCAGGTGTTCCGCATTGACCATTATCTCGGCAAGGAAACGGTGCAGAACATTTTGATGTTCCGCTTTTCCAATTCCATTTTCGAACGGCTGTGGAACCGCGAATCCGTTGACCACGTCCAGATCACCGTTTCTGAAAAAATCGGCGTGGGCGACCGCGGTGGTTATTACGAGGAAGCCGGCGCGCTGCGCGACATGGTGCAAAATCACATGCTCCAAGTCCTGTCGCTGATCGCGATGGAACCGCCGGTGTCGCTCGAAGCCGAGGCGGTGCGCGACGAAAAAGTGAAGCTGCTCAAATCCATTCGCCCGCTCACGCCGGAAGATGTCGCGAAACAGATTGTGCGCGGCCAATACTTCGCCGGCATGGTCGGATCTGAACCGCGGCCCGGCTACCGGCAGGAAACCAAAGTGAAGCCGGACTCCAACGTCGAAACCTTCGCCGCGCTAAAATTGTTCATTGATAACTGGCGCTGGAGCGGCGTGCCGTTTTATCTGCGCACCGGCAAAAACCTGCCGATGAGCGCGAGCGAAGTGCGGATCCAATTCCGCCCGACGCCGAATGTGTTGTTCGCTGCGCAATGCGGTTCGCATCTCGACGCCAACGCGCTCACATTGCGGCTCCAGCCGAACGAAGGCATTTCGCTGCGTTTCAACGGCAAAGTTCCCGGCACCACGCTCGGCGTGCGGCCGGTGCGGATGCATTTCAGCTACGACGCGGAATTCGGCGCCTACACGCCGGAAGCCTACGAACGGCTGCTGCTCGAAGCCATCGCCGGCGACGCCACGCTGTTCATCCGCCGCGACGAGGTGGAGACCGCGTGGAAAATCGCCGATTCCATCCGCGCCGGCTGGGAAGGCAAGGCGCTGACGAACCGCGAATTTTATTCCGCCGGCACCTGGGGTCCGATCGCCGCCGATGACCTGCTCGCACAACTCGGGCACGTCTGGCACGAACCGCTGGTGATCAAATAAATTTCGAATTCTAAATATCAAATGGCGAATTACGAATTGATTTCGTTTGCCAGTCCAGATGATCTGGCCCGCGCCGCCGCGAGCGCGTGGCTGGATGAAATTGAAATCGCCAATCGCGCCGGCAAATTGCATTGCGTCGCGCTTTCCGGCGGGCGCATCACGCAAAAATTCTTCGCCGAAACCGTGGCGCAAGCCAGGGCGCGAGGCGTTTCTTTTGCGAATTGTCACTTTTTCTGGGCAGACGAACGCTGCCTGCCGCCGACCGATCCGGAAAGCAATTTCAAACTGGCAAACGATCTTTTGTTCACAAAACTGGGGAATATTTCCGAAAAACAAATTCACCGGCTGCGCGGCGAAGATTCACCTTCAGCCGCCGCGGAAATTGCCGAATCAGTGGTGTGTCGCATCGCACCACAAAATCAAAACGGCCAGCCAGTGCTGGATTTGGTTTTGCTGGGCATGGGCGAGGACGGCCATGTCGCTTCGTTGTTCCCGAACGCCGGGCCGGAAATCCTCAATTGCGCAACGACATTTCTGGCGGTGGCCAATTCGCCCAAGCCACCGCCAACACGGATTTCATTGAGTTACTCGGCCATCGCCGCCGCGCGGCAGATCTGGGCGCTGGTTTCCGGCGCGGGCAAGGCCGAGGCGTTGCGCGAAACGTTGCAGCCGGACGGTCGGACGCCGCTGGCGCGCGTCCTACGACTACGAAAGGCGACAAAAATATTTTCGGATTTGGTGATAAAATAATTTGCATTCAGACGAATCCTGGGCGAAAGCTCGTGTGGTTGTGCAGCTTGAAAATAGATGAAAAAAAATTGAACCTTTTTTTCCGGGCTGCGTCTGACTTTACAGTGTTGGTTGTGATTTCGCTGTCCGTTTAGGGTTGGCATAGAGGTTTTGCTTGCGGCGCGGCTCGGACAGCGACCCCAAGTTGGTCGCGTCGCCCTTCTGAACGCCTTGGTGAAGGCGTATAAACCTTATCACCACAGAGCCGGACGCAAGTCCGGCTCTTTTTTTGTTTTTTCGGGCAGAACCCCGGTGTCCAAATATTGACCAAACGATAATGTTCAAGCGGAATTCGCCGTTGCTTGAATCGTCGAAAATGGTTAATCTTTCCACGCATGAAACATCAGCTCGATTTCGAAAAACCCATCATCGAACTGCAAAATAAACTGGTTGCCCTCCGCGAACACCCGGAAAAACATTCGCTCGGCATCAGCTTTGAAGAAGATATTTTGCTCATCGAGAAGAAAATCGCCGAGACGCGCCGGCAGATTTTTCTGCACCTCACACCGTGGCAACGCGTCCAGTTGGCGCGCCATCCCAAACGGCCTTACACGCTGGATTATTTTGCCCGCGCCTTCACGGATTTTCAGGAGTTGCACGGCGACCGGCTGTTTGCCGAGGATCGCGCCATGGTCGGCGGTTTTGCGAAACTGGGCGAACACCACGTGCTCGTCATCGGCACGCAAAAAGGCCGCGACACGAAGGAAAACATTCTGCGCAACTTTGGTTCCGCGCATCCCGAAGGTTATCGCAAGGCGCTCCGTTTGATGAAGCTCGCGAACAAATTTGGCCTGCCGATCATCACGCTCATTGACACCGCCGGCGCTTATCCCGGCGTCGCGGCCGAAGAACGCCACATCGCCGAGGCCATCGCCGTCAACCTGCGCGAAATGACGCTGCTCGAAGTGCCGATCATCACCGCCGTCATCGGCGAAGGCGGTTCCGGCGGCGCGCTCGGCATCGGCGTGGCCGACCGCGTTTTGATTTTGGAGAACGCCTATTATTCCGTCATCAGTCCCGAAGGCTGCGCGGCGATTCTGTGGAAAGACCGCGCGAATGCCGCCAAGGCCGCCGCCGCGCTCAAGATCACCGCCAAGGATTTGCTGCACCTCAAGCTCGTGGACGAAGTCGTGCCCGAACCGCTCGGCGGGGCGCAGACCGATTACGCCGCGTCTGCAGAAAATCTGAAAGTTGTTTTGCTCAAGCATCTCGAAGAGATTCTCGCGCTGCCAGTCGCCGAACGGTTGAAAAAGCGCTACGACAAATTCCGCGCGCACGGCCATTTCCTCGAAAAGGCCGAGCCCCTCGGCGAAATGAAATCCACCAAGTCTGCCGAACTGGTCGCCGCCTAACGTCATGCTTTATCCGCTGATTTTTGCCCCGATTTTCAAGGAGCGAATCTGGGGCGGACGCGAACTCGAACGGCTTTACGGCAAAAAAATCCCGGCGGGTAAAACCATCGGCGAAGCCTGGGAAATTTCCGATCGGCCCGGCGACGCCAGTGTCATCGCCAACGGCCCGCTCGCCGGAAAAAATCTGCGCTGGCTGATGGAAAATCACGCGCCGGAAATCCTCGGCGGCGCAAAACCGGCAACAGACGGTGGCTTTCCCCTGCTCTGCAAAATTCTGGACGCCCGCGAAAGACTGTCGCTGCAAGTCCATCCGCCGGCCAGCAAAGCCGCCGAACTCAAAGGCGAGCCGAAGACCGAAATGTGGTTCATCGCCGACGCCGCGCCGGACGCCAGTTTGTATGTCGGCCTCAAACGCGGCGTGACGCGTGCCGACTTTGAGAAAAAGATTTCCGACGGCAGCGTCGCCGATTGTTTTCACCGCATTCCGGTCAAGGCGGGCGACACGATGTTCCTGCCCAGCGGCCGCGTCCACGCGATCGGCGACGGCTTGGTGATTTTTGAAATCCAGCAGAACTCGGACACAACCTACCGCGTGTTCGACTGGAACCGCGTCGGCCTCGACGGCCAGCCGCGCGAACTGCACGTCGCGCAATCGCTCGCGAGCATTGATTTCAGCGACTTCGAGCCGAAGCTGGTCGAATCCAAATTTGCCGGCCATGCAGTCAAGACCCGGTCGCTCGTGCTCGATCCGCTGTTCAATGTCGAAGCTTGGAAACTCAATTCCGGCGCGACCGGTTTCTTGAAACCCAGAAAGCTGCAAATCGTTGCGGTGACCAGCGGTGGAATTGAAATCAAAAACGGTTCAACCGCGGTGAGTTTGTCCGCCGGACAATTTTGTTTGATTCCGGCCAGCCTGGAGCGGACGGAGATTTTGGCGAAATCTGATGCGGCGTTGCTGCGCGTCGAGGCGAACTGAACTGTGAAAGCGAACATGAATCCGCGTTAATTTTATTTTTGAAATGAGCCGATTCACGTCGGCTGCGACAAAATTTAATTCGACGACAAATCCTCCGGCATCTGCGCGAGCAGCTTGTTTTTCCAGCCGCCTTTGGACTTCAAGATTTTCGGCCAGAGTTCCTCCGGCGGCGTGTTGAACACCAGTTCGACCGACGCGGGAAAAGTCAGCCATGATTTGCGCTTCAGCTCGTTTTCCAATTGGCCGGCGCTCCAGCCGGCATAACCGGCGAAGATCCGGACTTTTTTTGCGGCGGAAAAAGATTCGCCGATTTCCACCAAGTCATCCAGCGAATGGCCGAGCGCCAGATCCGGCATGACATCGGCGTCGGGAATAAAATTGTCCGAGTGCAAAAAACTCAGGGCGGAAGGCTGCACCGGGCCGCCGAGAAACAGCGGGGAATTTTTCAGGATCTCCGGCAGGTCGGCGACAATCATCTCGCCGACGGTTTTGCCGAGAGCGCGGTTCAGCACCAGGCCAAACGCGCCGTCGGCATTGTGCTCGCAGACGAGGACGACGGAGCGATGAAAAAACGAACCCGCCAGGTCGCCCCCGTCCAACAGCAGCTTGCCTCGCAGAAATTTTTTTGGCTCGCTCATCGCTGATGCCAATGTGCCTCACGAATTCCCAACTGGCAAAAAGAAAAATGTCTTTGCAGACGGCCAGAAAAATCTCCGCTTGCATCAGGGGCGGGCGGTGTGGGACGATGGCGACGTTAGGAAAAATCAAACTAAAAAAACGACCAGAAAACAAACAACAACTTTAGCGTAGCACGGCTACGGTCTTCATCGAAAACCGCGAATTTTCAAACGGAGAGACCCTGCCCAAGCACGCGCCAATCGGCGCGGCTTGGAGCATTCTCTCCAAAGGCGCTTCGCGGTGCCTCGATGAAGGGTGCGACAAGTTCGCGCCCTTTTATTATTTCCGTCGTTTGTGTGGGGCTAAAAAATGGGAAACACAAACGTATGAAAAACATCAAACATCTCATCGGCATCTTGCTTTTGCTGCTGATAGTTATTCAAAGTAAAGCGGGTGATTTCAAATTGATTGCCATTCAAGACGGCACAAGCAATGTTTTTGAAATTGATCCGAATACTGGCGGCACAAATTTTCTGTTTAATTTGCCATTCGCCATAAATGGTTTTGGGAGCTATGCGGATTATAATCCTGCCGATGGGTATATTTATTACGCTTACTCAACAAATGACAATGCAACGACGACAGTTGACATTTATAAGCTGGATTTAGTCAACAAAACAGCCGTGAGGTCTAAACAATTTACCGGTTTAGTTGGGGCAGGTGCTTCGATGACATCAATCAGTTTTACGCCAAATGGAGATTTATTTTTGTATGCTGAACAACCTGCTTTTACACCCGGAAATCTTTACAAGATAAAATGGTCAACTGGTAGCGTCACAAACCTTGGTTCAACTGGAACCCCAACAATTACTGGTATCGCTTACGACTCTGCTCGTAATGCGATTTGGGCTATTGAGGGTTTTAACGGAAACTTGCTGGAGATTAGCCCGACAAATGCCGCAACACGGATATGGACATCACCCTATTCCAGCTATTTTACCGGCGTCAATCCCAAGCTATTACCCAATGGCAACTTATTTTTTTACCAAGGAAGCAATTTTTATTTTTACGATCTTTCCAACAAACAAGTGACAAATTCATTTTCGAGTCCGGTCAATTGGAGTTTTGCGGTTATTCCGACTGCGCCGAACATTCGGATTGATAAAGCTGTTTATTTGGATTCTGCCAATTTAGTGGTTGGCACCAACTATCAACTCCAGGTTTCTTCGGATTTGATTAACTGGACAAACTACGGAGCAGCTTTTACAGCGACAAATTCAAATTGGCGCACCACAAACTACTGGGACGTGGCCAACTGGAACCAACTCTTCTTCCGCTTCCAACAACAATAATACACCAACGACTATGAGAACTTTCATCGTAACAATTGATTGTCCGCAGCAAGGTCAAATAAAAGTAACAATAAACGCCAATTCAGAACAAGATGCCCACAGCCAAATTTTGGCGAGCCACCCAAAGTGCAAGGTGGTTTCGATCAAAGAATTGTTGTTAGGTTAATTGCCATTGGCTTACGAACGACCACAAAAAACGCAGGGAGATCATCCCTGCGTTTTCTTTTATCTAAAGCTGGCGCGCTTTGCGCCTTGGCGGTTAGAGCGATTTTACTTTTTTCACAATCGCGGCGGCGTCAATGCCGAACGCGGCCATGAGTTCCGCCGCGTGGCCGGAGCGCGGAATGCCGACGACGGCGAGCTTGTGAACCTTGATGCCTTCGCTCGAAAGTTCGCCCGCGACCGCGTCGCCCAGACCGCCTTCGGAATAATGATCCTCGACGGTAATAATGGTATTGCCGGTTTTTTTGGCGGCGGCGAGAATGACCTCCTTGCCGAGCGGCTTGATGCTGTAAGCGTCAATGACCGTGACGCTGATGCCTTCGGCTTTCAACGTATCAGCGGCTTTCAACGCCTCAAACAAAGTGACGCCGGCACCGACGATAGTGACTTTAGTTCCTTCGCGCAGCACTTTCGCGCCGCCGACGGGGAATTGCTCGTCGTTGCCGTAAATGACCGGCGTCTTCGGACGCGAGGTGCGCAGGAAGCAAACGCCTTTCACGGTCGCCATTTGTTCGAGCAATTTTTCGGTGGCCACGGCGTCGGCCGGATACAAAACCGTGCTGCCGACGATCGCGCGCATGAGTGCCAAATCTTCCAGCGCCATCTGCGACGGTCCGTCTTCGCCGATGCTGATGCCGACGTGGGAGCCGACGAGCTTCAAGTTGGATTGCGAAATGCCGGCGACGCGAATCTGGTCGGCGGCGCGCGTGAAGAACGTTGCGAACGTTGAGGCAAACGGCACATGGCCGCGGGTGGCGAAACCGATGGCGACGGCGACGAGGTTTTGTTCCGCGATGAAACATTCGGTGAAACGTTCCGGGAACTTCTTAAAGAACTTTTCCGAGAAGGTGGAATTTTTCGTGTCGCCGTCCATCGCGACAACGCGCGGGTCGGCTTCGCCGACGCGGACGAGCGCCGCACCGTAAGCTTCGCGCGTGGCAATCAAATCGCCAAGTTTGTAGCTGATGGCCGGATAGCTGGCGGGCGCGGCGAGATTCGGAGCGGGCAGCGGCGACGGCGACGGAATCGCC
This sequence comes from uncultured Verrucomicrobia subdivision 3 bacterium, assembly GCA_903884535.1. Lineage (GTDB taxonomy): Bacteria > Verrucomicrobiota > Verrucomicrobiia > Limisphaerales > UBA11358 > UBA11358. Next base: position 9,859 of record CAISEZ010000007.1, on the reverse strand, counting down.
ACGCCGATACCGGTCTTGGCGCTGGGCTGTAGTTCCGCGAGTGCGCGGCCTTCTTCTTCCTTGTTCAGCGGCTTGCCGTGCCAGTTGTCTTTGTCCTGCAAAAAGGAAACGCCGGCACCCTTGTAGGTTTTGGCGATGATGACGAGCGGCTTCTCATCGAGACCGACGCCGGCGAGCACCTCGACAATTTCTTCGATGTCGTGACCGTCAACGACTTCAACGCGCCAGCCAAAGGCTTCAAAACGTTTTGCATAGACCGAGATGTCGTGGCCGAACATCGTGGCCTGGCTTTGGCCGAGGCGATTGGCATCCACGAGCGCGATCAGATTGCTCGTCTTGTAAAAGCCCGCGAGATTCGCGGCTTCCCACACGGCGCCTTCGGCAATTTCGCCGTCGCCGAGCAAAACGTAGGTGTTGTAATCCAGCTTGTCCTGACGCGCGGCAAGCGCCATGCCGAGACCGACGCCGAGGCCCTGACCGAGCGAACCGGTCGCCACATCGGCGAACGCGAGGCGCGGCGTGGGATGACCTTCGAGGTCGTTGCCGAACTGGCGGAGTTTCGCGAGTTCGCTGACGGGGATGAAACCATTTTCGGCCCACGCGGCGTAAAGCAGCGGCGCGGCGTGGCCTTTGGACAGAATGAAGCGGTCGTTGTTATAAAAATGCGGATTCTTCGCGTCATACTTCATGTGGCCGAAGAACAGCGCGGCGACGAGATCCGCCGCCGAGCAGCAGGAAGTCGGATGGCCGCTGCCTGCCGCCGTCGTGGAAGTAATCGAATGGATGCGCAACTGGTTGGCGATCCCTTTCAGCAATTCAATGTCCGTTTCAATCATAAATAAGTCCGCTAGATTAGTGAAAGGCTGGCGAAAGCCAAGACTGAAATCGGCAATCTGCCCGCGGGGCGAGCGTCCGCGCGAACCGGGCGGCGCAAATTGCTGGTAACTCGAAGGGATGTTCGCCTCACCAGAATGAAAAAGCCCGCGGGTCTTGCAACCCGCAGGCGGATGAATTTTTTTGAACCTGAGCGAAAGTTTTATGGTTTCTTTAGCCGGTAAAACTTTTGTCCGCCATCCGCCCAATCCGCGATGGCCTTTTGATTTCCGATCAGAACCGGCGGATAGGGAAACGGCTGCCAACTGGCCGGCGTGGCAAGATTGGTGGTGTATTCGAGGGAATAGCCCAAGCCAAACGTATTCAGCCAAGAAATTTGGTTGTAGCCCGCCAGCACAGACATCTGCAAAGTTGGCGGGGTTTGATTTAGCATGATTGCCACCGAGTTGCTGGTGTAATTGACAATCGCCAGATCCGGCATGCCATCGCTGTTAAAATCACCCACCGTGACCGAAGTGCCGTAGTTATAAGTATCCGTGGAAATTGTCCATTGCGGATTCAACGTAAAAGTGCCATCCCCATCACCCAACAACACTCTTGCAACCGAACCGCCTCGAATAATTAGATCAATTTTCCCATCGCCATTAAAATCCTCCTTAATGATGTTTGCCGGCGAAAATCCCAACTGGTATTCATGTGTTGGAATAAAATTTCCATTTCCGCTGTTGATCCAAATGGTTGCCGATTGGGCGTTGTAGTTAAGCACCGCCACATCTTGATTTCCATCCGCGTTAAAATCCCCAGCCTCCAGAGAGTAGTGATTTTCGGAGCGACCACCTGCGGCAAAATATTGGGACACGGCAAAAGTGCCGTCGGATTTGTTCGATAGCACACAAAAGCAGTTGGAATTCGCACTGGAATTTACCGAAACCACCAAATCTGTCCTGCCGTGTCCGTAAACGTCAGCGGCGCGCATATCAGTATTAGCTCTGATAGCATTTAGCGTGTAATTTGTGGGGGAACCAAAAGAGCCGTCTCCTCGACCCAAAGCCACCGTTACATAGCCGCTGTTCCCGATTGCCAAATCTAAATTTCCATCACGATTAAAATCCCCAACGACAACGCTGCCGGCGTAATAGGAATACGAGAGGTTGGTTCGAGCAGGAAAAAAACCATTGCCATCGCCAAACAAAATACTCCCGCCGGGAGTAGAACTTGTATCCGACACATCAACAATATCCAGTTTGCCATCATTGTTGAAATCTCCAGCCGCGATTGCACCCCCATAGCTGAATAAAGCCGGGGAGTTGGTGGGATCGGCCAAAACACCATTACCAAGATTCAAGAGCAGGCTTACACCGGCGCCTGTCATTACAACGATGTCAGGTTTCCCATCATGGTTGAAGTCGCCAACGGCGATCGCGCCGGGATTATTTCCAGTGGCGAAATTTGTGGCTGGGCCAAATTGCACTGCCCCACCCGCCCAGGCTTTCGGCGACAATTCGACAACCAACAGGGTTGCCGCAATCGCTAGCAGAACTCGTGCCCCGGCACAAATGAAAGAGTTGTTTTTCATAGGCTTTGCCATGTTTTGAATTTAATGCGCCAACCACCCGGATAGAGTCTAACATTAGCATTGCATATGCCAAAGCGCATTTCATTAAAAACATTGAATATATCAACTCCTCGTCGGAATTAACGGATAAAAATGCGTGAGGGCCACGCAATTGCGAGTGAACTTCACGCGTTCGCCGGTCACAAAAAATCCCGCGCACCGGCTGGCACGCGGGATTTGTAAATGTCTTTCAAATTATTTTCCGAGTAGTGCCAGAGCCGCCTCCGCCATTTTCGGCGCGGTCAAACCGTGTTTCACGTAAAGCTCCTCCGCGAGATACGCGCTCTGGCCAAATTCATTGTGGATGCCGAGCGATTTCATGCGGTGCGCGATGCCGGAATTGGACAGCGCGTGCGAAACCTGCGCGCCCATGCCTCCGAGCACTTGATGATCCTCGATGGTCACGACGTTGCCGCCGCAATTTTTCACCGCCGCGCCGATGGTTTCCAAATCCACCTGGTTCACGAACGGATTGCTGATGACGGTGGCTTTGACGCCTTTGGCCGCGAGCAGTTTCCCGGCTTCAATCGCCTTGTTCACCAGCACGCCACAGCCGATGAGGACGACGTCGCTGCCGGTGGAAAGCACTTGCGCCTTGCCCCACGGATATTTTGCGCCCTCAACCCACGTCAGCGGATAATTTTCGCGGCCGACAAAAAACAGATAGCTGTTGCCGTCCTTGCCCGCCGCGCGGTCGGCGGCAAACTGGTGGATGGCTTGATGCATCAGCGATTCGGCCTCGTCCGAGCAGCTCGGCGCGATGACGACCGTGTGAGGAATGGCGCTCGTCGCGGCAAAATAAGTCGTGGCCTGATGGCTCGCGCCGTCCGCCGCGTCCTGAAATCCGACGTGCGAAAACATCGCGATGACCGGCGCCTGCGACAGCGCGGCCATCGTGAGCGGCAGATTTCCCTTCGTCACACCGAACTGGCCAAACGTGTCCACGATGGGAATGAAACCGGATTTTGACAGGCCGGCCGCCACGCTGATCATGTTCGATTCCGCGATGCCGACTTCGATGAAGCGGTCCGGAAAACTTTTTTGGAACAGGCTGATGCCGGTCGAACCTTGCACGTCGGCGGAAACGGAATAAACCGGCAAGCCTTCCGTCGCCGCGCGCACGGCGGCCTTGGCGAGGCCGGCCTGAACCTTGTCCGTTTTCGGCTTCACCGGTGCCGGTGTGCCCGCCGCCGCGGCAGCGTCGGCCTTGGCTTTTTTCGCGGCCTCGGATTTTTCCCAATCGGCGCGGAGCGATTGCGCCCATGCCATCAATTCCGCCGGCACCGTGTCATTCTTGAACAACTCGGTCATCCAGTCGCAGATTTTTTCACCGTTCGCGAGCGGGAAGCCGTGGCCGCCGGCGGCATTTTCCTCGGTGGATTTGATGCCGTAGCCCTTGACGGTTTTGCATTCCACGCAAACCGGCTGGTTGGGATTGGCCTGGGCGGCGGCGATGGCTTTTTCGATGGCGAGATACACTTCCTGCAAATCATTTCCATGCGGCACTTGAATGACATTCCAGCCGAGCGCGGCCATGGCGGCAAACGACGGCTGCATCGAAAAAGAATCTTTCGTGATGCGGCCGGAGAGCTTCGTGTCGTTGTCGGAAATGACCAGCACAAACGGATTCAGCCGGCCTTTGGCGGCGAGACCGGGAATCGCGGCGTAGGCTTCCTTCGCCTCGCCCTCCATGCTCGCGCCGTCGCTGACGACGCAAATCGTCACGCGGTCGCGCTTCGCCACCTTGTCGCCGATGGCGAGGCCCTGCGCCTGCGGCAGCGCGGAACCGAGCGGACCGTTGCTCAACAAAACACCTTCGGGATTCAAATGCGATTCGCCGTGGCCGGTGAGTTTGCTCGTGATGCTGCGAAAACCTTTCAGGTCGTAAATCGTCATGCCGTCGAAACCGTAGTTGGCGCGCAACGCGTAAATGCCGTTCTCCGCGTGGCCGGCGTCATTGACAAAATTGAACGCCTCAAACCAGGCCCGGCCCGCCGTGGCGAACATGAGGCCGTGGATGGCCGCGTTCATTTCCGCGAACGCCGCCGGACCGCCCCAGTGGCATGCCGCGCCGCCGACCACCGCGTGCACATCCATCAGCGCCACGAGCGCCCGCGTCGCGCGCGGATCGCCGAGCGTGACCGCCGCGCCAGCGGCATTTTTCACGCGCGCGGAAAATTTCGGCGCGGCCGCCGGCGTGGGCGCGAGTTTGGATTTGATGGAAATGGGCGTGAGCGGCGGAGCGTCCACGGTTTTGACGACAGAAGTATCAGCAGCCATAGTTTTTATTTAATTAAGAAAGCAAAGTTTAAAAGCCGCTGCCAAAAATGGAAGAATGAACTATTTGAAAAACCTGCAAACCATTCATGGTAACGAGAAGAAATTTTCAGCGCCGCTGACGAATCCATTCCGCCTGAATCAATTCACGGCGGCGGTAAATCGTGGCCGGGGATCGAGCATGACGGCAGTTCGCCCACGGCGTTGATCGTGTAAGCGCCGCCGGTCGGACAAACAGGAAAATTTCCATCCACGAAATAGGGCAGCAAATCCTGCGCGGTCGGCACGGCGGCGGTGGTCTTGTTTTTTTCGAGCGCCCACTGCTGTTTCGCCGCGTCAATCTGCCGCAGATTATTGATGCAGGCATTGCGCTGCTGCGCCTCCGCCTGGGCATTGGCAATCTGCTGGTTCTCGGTCTGCAACTGCGCAAGATGTTCCTGCTGCAACTGCAACGCCGTCCGCGCCGTGGTGAGATGCTGCGCGGCCTGCTGGCTTTCGGCGCGCAACTGGTCAGCGGCCGCCTGCACCGCGGCTAGCCGGTTCGTCAGAATTTCGTTCTGCTTGCGGAGCCGCAAAATCTCCGCCGCCTGCAAGCCCGTGTTGGAATTTTTCAACTCCTCCAGCGCCGCTGACAGCTGGTGATTTTCCTGCTGCGCATCGCGCAGGCTGTTCAACGCGGCCTCCTTCGCGTGGTTCGCTTGAAAAAGGAAGATTTCCGCGACGAGCATCAGCGCGAGACACAACCACGCAAACCAGCGTTTGAGATTCATGTTGAATAGTGTTGTCGCGCTTTTGGCGGATGGCGTCAAACACGAAATCAAAAAGATTCCGGCTGGCCGCCGCCGGCAAGTTTTAACCCAGCGCCTTCACAATTTTAATTTGGTCGGGATTCATCTTTAGCAGCAACTCCTCGCCTTTTTTCTGTGCCGCCGGATGGCCCTGCGCCGCGGCGCGCTTGGCCCATTTGTAAGCCTCGACAAAATTTTGCATGACGCCTTCGCCTTTTTCAAAACAGCCGGCCAGGTTGAACTGCGCATCGGCATTGCCATGTTCGCCGGCTTTGCGCCACCACTTCACCGCCGTGGAAAAATCCTGCGGCACGCCGCGCCCGAGATAAAAGGCGCCGCCCAGACAATATTCCGCGCCGACATGCTTCTGCGCCGCCGCCTTGAGAAACCAGGCCAGCGCCTTGGCCTCGTCTTTCTCGACACCCTGACCATACAAACAACAAAAGCCCAGATAACATTGGGCTTCAGCCTCGCCGAGTTCCGCCGCCGCGGTGAAACATTTCACCGCCGCGCCAAAATCTTTCTGCCGGAAATAAGCGACGCCCATTTCCTGCTGCCATTGGGCGTCCGCCGGCGATTCGGTTTGGGGCGGCGCTTTGGGCGGCTCCGGCGGTTTGGCTGCGGGTTCGATCACCGGCTTGACCGTTTCCACCTCGCGAAAAAAAATGTGGCCGTTCTTTTCATCAATGTCCGCCTTGCAATTCAAGGCGCGCTGGCGAATGACTTCCTGAATCACGCGCTGCAAAATTTCCAGCCGCCGATCCGCCGCCCACGGATACAGCCGGTTCCAATCGGCCGGCGAACCGATGTGAATGATGGCCACCACCACGCCACCGCCAAACTCCCAGAAAAACGAAGCCGTTCGCGCGCCTTCGAAATAACCGATGTAACCATGGCGGCCGCCCAGGGGCATTTCTACGCGCCATTCTTCCGGCTTGGCCGGTGACGGCTCCGCCGGCGGCTTGACTACTTCCGATTTTGGTGGCGGAGGCGACACCGCCGCCGAAGGCGATTCCAACTTAGGAGCAGATGGTTGCTTCACGGGCGCTACAGTTGGCGCGTTTTTTTCTGGGATCAGCAGAATGGTTTCCACCTTGCAATGCGGGCAAGTGACGGCGCGTTTTTCATTCGGGCGAAGCTGATTGGCGTCAAATTCAATCCCGCCTTTGCAATGGAGGCAATAGCAGGTGACGAAACACGGAACAGGTTGTTCGGCCGGCGGATTCACTTGGTATTTTTTATGAGGATTGATTGGCCCACGCCGCCGCCCGCTGTAAAGCCACGGTGATTTTGTGCGCTTCGACACTCTTCCAATTTCCAAGATTTTAGACAACAAAAATCACGCACCCTTTTGGCGGATGTTTTTACCGTGTTGATCCAGCTAGGCTGGAAAATTCAATATGGATCAGCGGCGCGGGCGGCGCGCTCGACTTTCGACTTCAACGTGCGCTCCAGGGCAGCACAGTATAAATGCAACGCGCGGGCGTCGTCGCGGCCTCTGGTGACGTTCTTACGGATCGCGGCACAATAACCTTGGCCATAACCAAGCATGGCCAATTGGCGTTCCAGATCAGCAATGCCCTGCCCTAGATTCGATTCATTAAAACGATCCCGGCTTGTTTCCTGCCCTGTGTTTTTGGCAGCCCAATAGCCGCGTTGCTTAAAAACGGCAGCGGCGCTGCAAGCCGGCTGCAACGCGCCGGCATCCACCGCGCGCCAATGGATTGCCTCAAAATATGCAAGCAGTTTATCCAGGTGCCGATCTGTGAGTGCGGGCGCTGTGCTTGAGCGGCAACCTGCCACCGTTTCAATCGCGTCGCGGTAGTCATCATCTGACAGCCCGGCCTCGCGCTGAGCACGTTTCAAAAGGATTTGTTGTGCGCGGGAAAGCATGATTCAGTCTTGGACCAGTTCCGCCACGTCACCCACGCGCCGCATGGTGGTGCCAATCTCGGCAACTGGCCGGATCGCGCGCGCTGGTGGGGCGACTGGCGGCTGCTCCGGTTCCGGCTCCAGCGCCGGCGCTGGTTGAATGTTGCCATTGCCTTTGATTTTCTTTCCCTGCTCCAACGTGCGGACTAGCGCTGAGTCTGAAGGTATGACGCTTTCGCGCATTGCCGTGCGAACATCTTCCGTGGTAACTGTCTGCCGGCCGTCGCGAGAGGCAACGTATCGCGCCCGATCAGCAACGGAATCAATCGCCGCTAAATATCTTGCGGACTGGCGCGCATAAGCAGCCAGGACGCGAAGCGTTTTGCTTTCGACCTCTGGCAAAATCGAACTACCGACGGCCATCAAATCTTCAACCGACAAATCTACCGGCAACCGCTTGCTTAAACCGAGTCGGCCGAGGAACTGTGCCGAATTCCAGCCGGCGTTGCGTTCCCACGCGATTTGACGTTCAAGAAATTGCGGCGTTGATATCAAGCAAAACGGAACGCGCTTGTTAACCATGCTCATCAGCCAATTGATCCGCTTCGGCACGCCATAGCGAATATTCATTTCCGGCCAGAGCCGTTGCGCCTCATCGAGACAAACCATGATATCACCGGTGAGCAAAACACTTTCAACGCGCTCCTTGATTTCGCCCGCCTTGTATTGGGAAAAATTACCAATGCCCAATCCGCGCGCGAGCGCCCGAAAAAAACCGGCGTCATCATTACCGACCGGGACTTCGATAAAGCGCGCCTGGCCGGGATGCTGCTCGCACCAGGTGCGAGCCGAAAAACTTTTACCCGTCCGGGCATCGCCTTCCAAAAGATTCATGCGGCGGCTGTGCAAAGTGTAATCCAGCATTTCATGAACGATTTTTCCCAAGCTGGTGACAACGACGCCGGTTGCACGCTCCGCGATCCAATCGCTCATGAAGCTTTGAAGCGCACAGTCCAATTTAAAGAAAAACCATGGCTGCTCCGAATGCAGCGGAACGGCAGGGTTAAAGCACAAATCGCGCAGCACTTTGTCCAGTGGCTCATTACCAGCTTCGAGAGCATCACCTGCAGCCGCTTCGCAACACAACGCTAGAAAATCTTCGACCCGATAAAAAACAGGGTGTTTCTCGGCCTCAGTGCGCTGTTGCTTTTCCAGCCGAAGAATCTCTGGATTCAGATTAACGGCTTCGTCTGACAGATATTCCGCCGGGTCTGCGTTTAGTCGCAACGAAATCCGAATGCGGTGAGTTTCCCCGAAAGCGTCGCGCGGAATTTCGCCACGCAAAGGGAATTGAGAACGCAGCGCTAAAGGTAAATCTCTGCGGATTTCTTTGACCTCTTCCCCGGTGTGATTTTGGCCAGACCGTTTGCCGATCTTCGCCATTTGCTTAGTGCCTAAATTTCCACCGTAACGCGACACCAAAATTTCCGCCACGGCTTTCAGGCCACCGGGCTGCCACGACATGAAGTGCAACCACCAAATCAAAGCACGATCCGATTTCTCAGTGAGCCGGGCACAGCGCCGCGCCACCTGGCTGGCGATCAAGCCCGCCTCAAAATCAGCGCTGCTGGCGTAGCGTTCAGGATGATAAACCGAATCGTCAATTGCGCGGCGTGTCGAACTCATTGGGTTTCCTTTCCATTTAAGAAGTCGGCCAAAATACTGGTGTCCTCACTCAGAATATTTTCTTGTGCGCGTTCCGGCACAACGATGCCGGTGCGCGCGGCGACACGGTTTGCCTTCGTGCGCTGGTGCTGCCGGCGCGCAACCTTTTCGACGATCGCGGTTTTCTGCCTGGCGATTTCCCCACCCAATTCCTCGGCTTGCGCGGCGGCGAGTAACTGCCGTTGCGGCAAAACAAACTTTGATTTAACGACGTTGAATCGTGTTTTCATGTGCGACGCCTGGCCTGCGATCCGCGCCAGCTCGCGGCCGAGCGTGCCAGACTCCGGCGCAATCAAACTTTCCAGGGCGTTCGGATTTTGTGACCACGAAACGCAAATTGGATTTTTTTGGTCGAGTGTCGTCACGGTGACGATTTCAGGATTTTCCGGGTCGAACCATGCCAGGGCATCGCGTCCAACCAAGTGCGCGATTTCTGGGCCCTTGTAATTAAATTTTTTGTTGCCGATCTCGATGGTGATTCCATTGAGAGAAACACGCACCTGGCGTTTGTCATTGGCGAGCAAGTAGCGCAGCTTTGCGTTGAACGTCACGCGCGGATTTTCTTGATTCATGTATTTCTCGAATGCCTGGTCTGGCGACAGGCCGGCAAGCATGTGACCTTGCTGCACCTCGGAATTATATTTTTCAACTAGTGTGTTAATGCGCTGATTCCATTGGTCCAACGAATAAAAATATTTGGAAGGATGCACCCGGCGCTCAAGGTTTTCCGTGAGCACTTCGGACATTT
>CAISEZ010000006.1 GCA_903884535.1 uncultured Verrucomicrobia subdivision 3 bacterium | reverse complement strand
TATCTCTATGCCGCCAAAGAAAGCGGCGTGCTGTATCAGCCGGTTTATCTCGGCCCACGTGATGATGTGGAGCCGGGCGAATGCCTGGTGTCGCAACTAAAATTCAAGGCGGAGTAGATAACACCCGGTCACACTGTTCAGTGTGGCCGGATTTTATTTGCCGGTTCTGGCAAGTTCACACGTCTCCTACGAAATGGCCAAAAGTCATACGCTTCAAGATGGGTTTACAGGGTTCATTCACAAACAAAAATACCATAGGAGAAAATTATGAATAACAAATCGTATGACCGGATCACCGAACGCATCGTCAGCCTGCTGTCGCAGGGGACCGTGCCTTGGCACAAACCGTGGCATGTCCAGACCGGACTGCCGCGCAACCTCATCACGCAAAAGCCGTATCGCGGCATCAATGTGTTCCTGCTAATGGCGATGAATTATGAATCGCCGAACTGGCTCACGCTGCGGCAGGCCAATGCCATGGGCGGCCAGATCAAGCCGGGCGAAAAATCCTGCCCGGTCGTGTTCTGGAAGCCGATGCAGGTGAAAGACAAGGAGTCGGGCGAGGACCGGAAAATTCCGTTCCTGCGCCTGTATCACGTCTTCAACGTGTCGCAATGCACCGGGTTGAAAAACATTCCACCGGCAGACGACGCGGCCTTCATTCAGACCTTGCCGGCGGAGCTGGTGGCCAACATGCCGCAACGTCCGGTCATCAAACTTGGCATGGCGATGGCGTCTTATTCGCCCGTCAGTGACGTGGTGAATATGCCTGACCATGCTCGTTTCAAGTCCGATGATCATTATCATGCCACGCTCTTTCATGAGCTGGTGCATGCGACCGGACATGAAACGCGGTTGAAACGGGCCAGCATCATGGAGCGGAATGGTTACGGTTCCAATCCTTACGCCAAGGAGGAATTGATCGCCGAAATGGGCAGTGCGTTCCTTTGCGGCTACGCCGGCATTGTGGATCGCACCATCAACAGTTCAGCCGCCTATCTTGAAGGCTGGTTGAAATCGTTGAAAGAAGACAAGACGCTCATCGTCCACGCGGCGGCGCAGGCGCAGAAGGCGGCGGACTTCATCCTCGGCCATAAACCGGAATATCCGGTGGAAGACATCATCCCAAAAATCTCAGTGCCGCCAAAACCGGCGGAGGTGATGGCGTGAGAGAGATTCATCCAAAGGAGTTCAAGGTGATGTCGCTGCGCGATTGTCCGGTGCCCAGCGAAATGCTGGTGTGCGAGACGCCGCAACAGGTGGCAGCCTACTGGCGGCTGCACATTGCCACCACTCCGCACTTCAATCCCGAATGCGAGTGCATGGCGGTGTTGATGTTGAACACGCGTAAGCGGGTCAAAGGGCATCAGTTGCTGTCCATCGGCACGATGGACACGATTCTCGTTCATCCGAGGGAGGTCTTTCGTTGCGCCATTATCGCAGCGGCGGCCTCGGTCGTGGTCATCCACAACCATCCGAGCGGCGAAAGCACGCCGTCGGAAGCCGACATCAAGGTGACACGCGATTTGATTCGCGCCGGTCAATTGTTGAAGATCGAGTTGATTGACCATGTGGTCATCGGCAACCAAAACCATTCATCATTAAGGGAATTGGGTTACATGGCGTGCTGAAAAAACAACCCCGACCAAGTGATTGGCCGGGGCTTTTTGTTAGTGCAGAATTTCAGGCGGGCACCAGTTCGATTTTCACCTTGCGTCCCAGAGCGCTTGCCGCCTTGGCCAGCGTGGTCAAGGTGACCGAGGTGTTGCCGGCATCCAGCAACCTATCCACCGCCGCCCGGCTGGTTTTCATCCGGGTCGCCATCTCCGCTTTGGTCAGGGATTGTTTTTCCAACAACCGGTTCAATTGCAGGCTCATCGCCTGCTTCATGGCGCGGGTTTCGACTTCCGCCAAGATGCCCTCATCCTTGAGGAAATCCCGAAAGTCACCACCCCGATGTTTGTTCTTGTTCATAGGTTTGATAAATATTGTCTTTTGCGTTTCTTCGCCAGATCGAGTTCGTCGTCCGGCGTCTTTTGCGTTTTCTTGAGGAAACCGTGTAACAGCACGATTTCTTGATTCACCACCGCGAACAAGGATCGGGCAATGCGATTCTCCACGCGGGAACGGACTTCCCATACGCCGTCACTCAAATTGTCAACCAGGGGCTTGCCGACCGGCCAGGTGTATTGAACCGTCAGGATGTCGGCACCGATGATCTTGCAATCTTCCTTCGGCAGCGACTTCAGCCATTCCCGCACCGGTTCATTACCCGTGTCGGTCTTGAAAAAGACCACTTTAAGCGGGCGTTCAGCTTTCATCTGCATAGCAGTGTATCAGAATTGATACGCTTGTCAAATTGTCCAGGTGGTAGCGGTTCCAGTCTTGGCCGTGGTAAGATGTGTCAATATTCGATAATCAAAATGTGGCATGGCCAGAATCACCATAACCTGTAAAACCTGCGGCAATGTTTTTTATTGGAACGACCAATGGCCGGATGGCTTGAAACGATGTCCACTCTGCGGGATTCTTGTTCGCCGTGATTCGAATTTCCCCAGTCATGGGGCCACCAGCCGCCACTCCGTCTCCAGACCGCGCCGTTGAATCCATTCATTCAAGACTGATCGGTCAAGTTGTTCCCCTGACACAGACAGTATGGCGCGGATGTCCCGCAAATGTTTTTCCGCCTGCCCCTCACGATAGTATTCCAATTTGCGCAGGATGACATATTCCGGTGGTGCCAGCGCGACGTTTTCCCCCTCGTATTCAACGGTGCGTTTGCCGCGAAACGCCAGCGTGTTCAATTCGTCCCGCCCGGTGGGATAGAGATCCGCTTTGAACCCGGTGTCACGGTGGATGAGATTAAAGTGACCGCGATCAACCCGCGCCAGCTCGGCCAGCATGGTTTCAATGGGCGGCAAATAAAAATCTTCGGACGGAAACACCTCAACCAAACGTTGGATGTCGTTCGCATTAAGGAACACCACGAAATCGACATCGTGGGTGAGCCGGGGTTCGCCATAGAAAATGGCCGCGACACTGCCGCTGACCACATAACGAATCTTGGCGCGATTCAGCGGCCGCACGAACAGCAGGAATAATTC
>CAISEZ010000005.1 GCA_903884535.1 uncultured Verrucomicrobia subdivision 3 bacterium | reverse complement strand
GCCGGGCTTTGGCTGATCCTGTGGGACAGCCACCGCGCCACAACCTCGCATTCTTAAACCGCCTTTTCATTTTCGCATTCGCTTTTCAGGTGATTTCGCGCAAAATTGCGCCGGATTCAATCGCTATTGGTTGGCAGTGAAAACTATTTAATAAGTGAACTCCATTAAAAAAGTAAATTCCGTTCCGGCACCCGCCATCGCCCGGCATTTTATGGTAGGAACGGACGTGGCAGCGGACGTGAGTCCGCTCAAAATAATTCCATCCGCCCGCGGCGCCACGGCCACGACCCAGCGGTGATTGCCTCCTAGATGGAATCGCAAAACTTCGGCGTCGCGGCTAAAAGTTTTGCCAAAAAATCCCAACGGGATTTCGTCATTGAGCCCAAGGTTGGTCCGGGCCGGACTGGCGAGGAGCTACCCTGGGCCAACCAGCAAGACAAAATTCAACCCCAACGGGGTTGTGTCCGCCGCGTCATATATTTGCCCCAACCCCGTTGGGGTTGAGATTTTTTTATTATAGCAGTGGTTGGTAACCTTGGCACAGTTTAGCGCCTCAGTAAGCGTGTCCGGGAGTTTCCCTGTCCCGGTAGGGCCAACCCGAAATTAGCCCGGCACAACGTGCCGGGAAGGTCGTGCCCACCGAATCCGTCCGGCAGGGACGGCGGAAATTCAAGTCTGCCAATATCAAGATGAACTGCTATGGCTCTGTGAACCTCCATCTTTAAAAATCTGTCCTGCGCCAAACAGTGGCACCCGGCGTAAGCTGGCTCATCTACCCCATGTGCCAGTGCCGCGATGATTGGCCTGGTTTTCCAACAAGTGAACTTGATTTGCTCCGGCGGCAGGAATACTTTTGCACCATGAACTACCGGGTCACAGTGATTGAACATGCGGACGGGGTTTCCGTGAGTTGTCCGGCGCTGCGCGGCTGCCATTCGCAGGGTCGGACCCGCGCGGAAGCCTTGACCAACATTCAGGAAGCCATCCGCGAATGGCTGGCGGCGGAAGCGGACGAGGCCAAACTTTTCAAGGTCAGCGAAGTCGAAGTGGCAATTTGACGTATGCCCAAGTTGCCTGGCGTCCGCCACCAAGACGCGCTGCGTGTTTTTGAAAAGCTAGGCTACCGCATTATCCGGCAAAGCGGCCACATCGTCATGTCCAACGGCGAAAACCGGCTCGTCATTCCGCGCGCCAATCCGATTGACCCGTTCACAATGGGCGCGATTGCCCGCGATGCCGGGCTGACGCCGGACGAATTTAGAAAACGGTTATGAATTTTTGCCCACGCCGGCACGGAACAAACTGCGGGGCGGTCTTGACAAGTTTATTTCCAATCAGCCCGCACCGATCATCCCAGCCAGCGGTTCAATCCACCAACCGCTTCGTCAGATTGCCGTAGGCGTCAATCCGCCGCGCCACAGCCACGACCCAGCGGTGATTGCCTGCGAGATAGAATAGTAGAACTTCGGCGTCGCGGCTAAAAGTTTTGCCAAAAAATCTCGACGGGATTTCGTCATTGATCCCAGGGTTGGTCCGAGCCGGACTGGCGAGGAGCTACCCTGGGTCAACCAGCAAAACAAAATTCAACCCCAACGGGGTTGTGTCCGCCGCGTCCTACCTTTGCCCCAACCCCGTTGGGGTTGAGATTTTTTATTAGCGTTCCCAAGGTTGTCGCTGCGCTCCAACCTTGGGCTTGAATGACGCAGCCCCTTTGGGGCAGTTCCGGAAAAAATCTCAGCGGTTCAATCCACCAGCCGCTTCGTCAAATTTCCATACGCATCAATCCGGCGGTCGCGCAGGAACGGCCAGTGCGTGCGCGTCACATCCACTTTGGCGAGGTCCACGGGCACGATCAAAATCTCTTCCTTGTCGGTCGAAGCCTTGGCCAGAATTTCGCCGGACGTGCCCGCCACAAAACTTTGCCCCCAGAATTCCAAACCGTCGCCGCCCACGCCTTTGATGACTTCGTGGCCGATCCGATTGACGGACGCGACGAAACATCCGTTGGCCACCGCGTGCGAACGCTGGATGGTTTCCCAAGCACTGTGCTGGCGTTCGCCGTATTCTTTTTTCTCGCCCGGATGCCAGCCGATGGCCGTCGGGTAAAACAAAATTTCCGCTCCCTGCATGGCGGTAAGCCGCGCGGCTTCAGGATACCACTGGTCCCAGCAGATCAGCACGCCGATCTTGCCGTAGCGCGTCTGCCAGGTTTTGAAACCGAGGTCGCCGGGCGTGAAATAAAATTTCTCGTAGAACAGCGGATCGTCCGGAATGTGCATCTTCCGGTAGATGCCCAGCAGCGAACCATCCGCATCGATGATCGCAGCAGTGTTGTAATAAACTCCCGACGCGCGCTTCTCGAACAGCGACGCGATGATGACCACCTTGTGCTTCTTGGCGAGTTTGCGCAAGGCGTCGGTGCTGGGACCGGGGATTTTTTCCGCGAGCAGAAAGTTTTTGTGATCCTCGCTCTGGCAAAAATACTGCGAGCGAAATAATTCCTGCGTGCAGATGATTTTTGCGCCCAGCTTGGCGGCGCGCTCGATGAGCGCGACGGTTTTCTTAAGGTTCGCGGCCGTATCGGCGCTGACATCCGTCTGGATGAGGCCGAGGTTGACGGTGGATTTGGCGGCGCGCTTCATGCGTCAGGGCTGTGGTGCTTGCGGTGGTCGGATTCGTCGAGAATGATGGTTTTGAATTGCGCGTCCACCGGCGCCACTTTAGCCGGTTCCTGGCCGAACAGTTCACGGATGAATTTGCCAAGCGTCTCATTGGTCGGCCCGTAGCCGCCGTGATACATGTAATATTCCAGTTCGGTCAACAACTGGTCGGCGGTGGCGTAGCGGCGGGCCAGGTCGCGCGTGAGGCAGTGGTGCAAAATGTCGTTGAGCTTGTCGTCAATGCGCGCATCCAGCGAGCGAAAATCCGGCACCGGCTGGTTGAGGATGCGATTCCGGGATTCCTCGGCCGTGGCGCCTTTGAAAATATTCCGGCCCAGCAGCAGATGCGCCAGCACCACGCCGGCGGAGAAAATGTCCGAACGCTTGTCGGTGATCTGAAAATCCGCCTGCTCGGGGCTCATGTAATCCGGCTTGCCGGCCACCACTTCGCCTTCCTGGTCGGTCAGAAAACCTTTGGCCTTGGCAATGCCAAAATCCGTGAGCTTCACGTCGCCCTCGAACGCGATCATGATGTTCTTAAAACTCACGTCGCGGTGAACGATGCCCAGCGGCTTGTAGTCCTTGTCGGTTTTGGCGTGCGCGTAGCTGAGGCCGCGCGCAATGCGGCTGGTGATGAAGATGGCGAGTTCACGCGGCAGCGGCCGGCGTTTTTCGGCAAGCTGATGCGTGAATTGTTCCAGGTTCACGCCGCGGATCAGCTCCATGGCGATGAACGCGACGCCGTTGGTTTCGCCAAGATGGTAGGTCTGGACGATGTTCGTGTGGATCAAGTCGGCCACGAGTTTGGCCTCGCCGACAAAATTCTCGATGAACATCTTCTGGCTCGCAAAGCTGGGCCGGATGATTTTGATGGCCACCCGCTTGACGAAATCATGCGCGCCCCGCTGCTCGGCCTCATACACGATGCCCATGCCGCCCTCAAAAATCTTGCGGGTGATTTCGTATCGGAAATCGCTCTGGATGGTGAACAGGGCCACGCGCAGATGGTGGGAAATTGGCCTACGAAGTCAAGTCCCACACGCGGCGGGCGTTGAAAATTCTTTGTTTTTTTTGCTTTTTTCGCTTGCGCCCCGCCCGCATTGGATTTTAATTCATCACAAGTCCCGTGACTTTTCGGGCTGAACAACAAAACAACAACAACCAAAACCAAGAGAACATTATGGCCAAAGCACTCTCCAAAGCACAGATCGCTTCGCTCGTCGCTGAAAAAGCGCAGCTCTCCAAGAAACAAGCCGTCGAAATCCTCGACCATATCGCCGCGCTCGCCTACAAGCACGCGAAAGACACGTTCACCCTGCCGGGCATCGGCAAGCTCGTTTTGAAAAATCGCGCCGCCCGCATGGGCCGCAATCCGAAGACTGGCGAAGCCATCCAGATCAAAGCCAAACGCGTGGTGAAATTCCGCGTCGCCAAAGCCGCGAAGGACGCGATCCTCGGCACCAAGTAATTTTAATTACTTTCAAAATAGAGCGCTCCGGTTTCGGGGCGCTCTTTTTTTATTCCCCGGTCAGGACGATGTCCGCATAGCTGCCCGTCAGCGTCTGGCCCAGACTGTCGCTGTCCGTCATCAGACCGATACCGATGATTTTAGGCATGGTCCGGTCGAGAAAAACTTTTCGCCAGTCCGCCGCCACATCGCGCTCCTCGGCAATCCATTGGCCGGCCTTGGCGTTGCCGGATTCAAGGACGAACAACTGCGCGCGGCTGGATTTGGGATGCGCCAGCACCGTGCCGGCCTTTTCCGCATCGCCCCACAAATAAATCAGCGTGAGCGGCGGGCCGATGAACGTGTCGAAGGCAATGAACACTCGCGCCGCGTGGTCAAATTTTTTCAAATCGCGCTCGGAGCCGTTCGTGGCCACGCCGTCTATCTTCCACCGCCAGCGCAGTGTTAATTTTCCCGGGGGCGCGAGATCCAGCTTGCAGCTCAAGGCCGAGCTGGTTTTCACCGCCACGCCGCGCACAAAAAAATTGGTGCCGTCGCGGACGACCTGATAATCCGTCGGGGGTTTGAAGAACGCGGTGTTCTGCCAGCCGCCGACCAGTCCGCGCGAAAAATTTTCGGCGAAGAGAATTTTTTCCGGAGCCGCCGCGCTGGCGAGCATGCCAGCCAAAAGAACAAATGCCGTTGCAACTTGTTTCCGCACGCACCGATGATACCGCCTCGCGCCGCCAACCTGAAGCGACAATTTCCGGGGCGAAAAGCGCCAGGTGCCAGGCAAAATATTTTAAGCTGGTAGAGGGAGAACCATTGAAACTGCGGACAACGCTGAATCCAGTGTTAAACCAAGGGAGCGAAAAGAGCGAAACCGGTAAAAAGATTGGCTGGTGTGGGCGTATCTACCAACTGACCGACTCAGACACCGTCACCTAACACTGCCTGCAACCGTCAACCAACACTCACGTCCACACCAGCCACTGATAGCTTCGCCCGTATTTAAATTTTGTCAAGGGGTCAACGCAAAATAGTTTCTTGGAATCCGGTTCGCCAATAATAAAGGCAGCAACGGACCGCCGCGCTGCACTGCGGCGTCTGGTTTTGGAGTCTTGATTTTATTTCCGGTTTCAGGTTTCAGCATTTCAGCTTTGGAAAAAGTGGGGCCAGCGTCACGCTGGTGGCCGTCTGCCAAGACCGTGTGGCGCAGGCTTTCCAGCCTGCGGGTTCGGGCGACTTTCCAGTCGCCTGTGTGGACTGCGTAGCAGCGGACGTGAGTCCGCTCAAAATGATTTCACCCGGCTTCTCCGTCAGCCCTCTTTGCAATTAAAGAGCAAGCCGTAGCAGCCGGCGTGCGCTGGCTCCATCTACGGTAGGGCCGTTCTTGGTGGCCGCCTGCCAAGACCGCTGCACTGCGGCGTCTGGTTTTGGAGTCTTGATTTTATTTCCGGTTTCAGGTTTCAGCATTTCAGCTTTGACCAAGGTGGGGTCTCGTCTCCCCTCTGAGCCTTTACCCTCGCGCCTTTTGCGCCTTTTTGCGGCCATTTCCAAGTTTCTGCTTTCTCGTTCCGCTTTGCGTTAAATGCTTCAATCATTTTTAAAAAAATTCTATTGCTAAATTGTATCAGTAATCTATAATACAACTATAGTCGCATCGCCTATGGGCAACGGATTCTGCGCAGCGTTCTTTGGCATGTTTGATTTCGGCGCAGAATCGTTTCCCGGCGGTCTCGATTCTCCTGGTAGCCACGGTGTGCCGCGCCATCCGGGGGTGGCAGCGGACGTGAGTCCGCTCAAACTGATTCGGCGGCTGCGCTCGGCCGTCCTTTGGTAGTTTTATTTCAAGTTTCCGGTTTTCCCGTCTCTTTGGCGGCTGGCGGGTAAAATTCCGGTCATCGCCGGTCATCGCCGGTCATCGCCGGTCATC
>CAISEZ010000004.1 GCA_903884535.1 uncultured Verrucomicrobia subdivision 3 bacterium | reverse complement strand
TATGCAACGTGCCCTGATGCGCTATCGTGACGAGTGGCCAGAATTGCGGAGCCTTCCTCCTGGCCTTTACCAGCATTTCCTATACGAGGTATTCGGAAATCCTAAAGATTCCAAGACCTTCGGCCAAACGGGTGCCAAAATCGCGTTTCTGAAGACGGCAATTGATGGAGCGCAGTTTATTGGCCAGCTGCCGCCTTCGTCTCCCGCTGCCGGGAAGCAGCCAGGCGGGACCGGGAAGATTAATTACGAGGCGCGGCAAAAAAGTTCTAAGCGCATCGGCGACCGTGGCGAGCGGATCGTGCTCGCCCTGGAAAAACAACGCCTTATCGCCGCCGACAAATCGAAATTGGCCGCGGATGTGGACCACGTTGCTGAACGGGACGATGGTTTGGGCTACGATATACTTTCGTTCGAAGAAGATGGCACCGAGCGCCCGATTGAGGTCAAAGCCACCACCGCGCCAAATTTGCAAAACGGGTTTTACATTTCCGCGAACGAATTGGAAAAGTCGGGAAAACTGCCGAATTATCACCTCTACCTGGTGTTCTCCGCGTTGAGCAATTCGCCACGTGTTTTCTTGATGAAAAACCCCGACCTGAAAGGCATGGGGTTTATTTTGGAACCATTGAACTACCTTGTGACACCACCCAGAGTCCTTTAAGAATCGCCTACTTATGCAAAGGCAAAAGCATGAAAAAAAAGTGAAAGCCGGCATGGTGCGAGAGGATTGGGATTTTTCCAGATGTCCAAAGGGCTCGGAACTTGACTGTTGGTTATACGAGTATGCGAGAGAAAGCCAATCTGTGATTCGTAATTTTCGTGAGTGTGTGGAACATCCACAAAAAAATCCCCTGCATCCATCACCAAGTGGGCGCGATGTCACTTTTGACGAAGATGGCTATTGGCATCACCGGATTGATAAATTTGATTCTGAAGGCGAATTTGAAGATCAGCTTTATTTGGAACTTGCGCCTGGTTTTCCTGATACGCCGTATCTAAAAACTAAACGCAGGCCCGTCAGCAAAGAGTTTGTTGATGTAGATGCGTTTGTTCCACCCGGCATACGGGACGCAGATTCAATTCGTGATGCCGAACCCAGACCCGCGCCCCGATATTTTGCCAATATTTACATTAGGTGGGAATATCCCGACAAAAAACTGATTAGGGATTTCGCAAAATGGTTAAAAGTTCACCGGCCATTTCCGGCCAGATCAAGGCGAGGAAAATCCGCTGCTCGAGTAAACATGTCGGAATTGAAGGCGCTTGGGGCTTATCGGTTGTTGAAGACGATGACCGCTCCTGAAGCGTTGGCTTACACTGAAAAGTATATCCGGGGAGGATTATTCGCAAAAATACCAGATTGGTATGAAGCGCGCCAACGGGCAAAACGGCTACTTAATTATTGGTTCTCATAGCCGGAAAAAGATTTCTATTTGTGGGGGATATTGATTTGTGACCACGTCAGACACATTGCGTTGATCGTTAGGGGTGCAGCACGAAGGACGTGCATCGCTGTTCGAGTTAACCGAAAAAATTAACGCGGCGAAGGATGGTGGTTCAACTCCACTCACACCTGACGATTTTTATTAATTTAGAATCCTAACTCCTAAATCCCGCTATTCAGGTCCTGGCCAGTCACCATTCCCACCCAAATAGTCGACCAATTCAAATTGACTGCGCGACTGGAAACTTCAGGGCATCGCGCTATTGCGCCGCATCGTCCAAGCGCTCCCGCTGGTAAATCTGGTGGGTCAGTTCCGACGATTGGAACATCATACGATTTCGGACAAGTCAAAACCAAATAGACCTGTCCGCCACAATCGTTTAAGCTGCATTTCGTGACTCGTGAGGAAGTAATAAACGGAACACGTGTGGTTTTTGTCGGCCCGCCCGAAGGAACCATCGTCACCTTTTTTGACCGCGAGACCAACAAACTGGTTGGCAAATTCGGCACCATCAGATACGGCCGGAGCGAAGACATCTGGGTCGAACCGGAAAATCCCGCATCTGATCTCGTTTGGGTCCAATTCGATGACGACCGGTTCCCCCGCCGTCAGGTTTCCGCCGCGTGGCTGGACCGGATGCATCCCTGGTAAAGTTTGTCCCCATCACTGGTGACAAGACGAAAATCCCCGACCTGTTAATCTAAGGGCGTTGGGAGTAGTGACCCAACCGAAAAACAAAGTGTTGTTGAAGAAGCCCGGCGTAGTGTCCGGGCTTTTTTCTTTCCCCCATCACGTTTCAGCCCTCAGGTCTCAGATTTTGTTGGCATGATGGCAAACCATTCCTTCGCCTCCTTCTCTCGCACCAGCTCGCGATAGTGCTGGAAGATGATTTGCGCTGAGTTGCCGGCTTCCAATGCCACCTTCGCCACATCGTGGATTTCCGCCACCCGGTAGGAAATATACGAATGCCGGAGTGCATTCTTTTTCCATGCCGCCCGGCGATACGTCACTTCCGTCCCGTCCGGCAGTTCGGTGGTCAGCTCCATCGGTTCGTCCGGCGGGTTGTGTCCCTCGGCGGCGGCTTTTTTGCGACGTTCCGCGAACGCCTTACGCTCCTTCTTCTGTCGGGCCATATGGGCGGCCTCCAGTTCATCTTGCGTCCAGCGGTCGCCGCCGGCTTTGTCCACCGCCTTGCGGATGGCCGCCATCGCCCGCGCCTCCGTCACATCCTCCATTAGCCAGTTGATTTGCTTGGCGGAGTTTTCAAAGTCCCACACGCGCCCATGCTCCTGTTGAGGCTTTTTCAGCCAGGCGGCGAGGTTCTCCGAAATCGGCACCAGCCGCCGGCTCGCCGTCTTGGCCTTCGCCGCCTTAATCTCGATGAAGCGGTCCTTCACATGCACCTCATTCCAGTCCAGCCGTTCAATCTCCGCCGTGCGCAGCCCCGCAAACGCGCCGATGGTCAGGAACGGAATCATTTCCTTGCGGGCGACCGCCAGGATTTCCGCCAGTTCCTTCGGCGAATAAATCTCGATGAGCTCCGAGGCCCGTTCCTTGAATTTCGGAATGCCCGACACGCCCTCATGGTCGCGGGTCACCCAGCCGTTCTCTTTGCAGAACTTGAAAAACGCACCGATCGTCGCCCGTGCGTTGTTCTTGCTGCGCGGGGAAACCTCCATCCCGCGGAAATATTCCGTGAGCATCGGCGTCGTCACCAGGTTCGCCTGGCAGGCGACCTTGTCCTTGAATTGGCCGAGGTAGTGCTTGAGCACCTTGTAATAGGCGTCGCTGGTGCCGTCGGTCTCGCGGGTCTCCAGCATCTTCTTCACCGCTTCCGGCACGGTCTTTTTGTCAATGTCATGCTGATGCCGGCGGGCATATTCGCGGGCCGCCTCCGGCACCGTGGCTTTGCCGCCCAGCGCCGTCCAGGCTTCCACGTATTCCTTGACGAGAATTTCGAGCGGCAGGCCGGTCGGTTGCGCCAGCAGCATGGCGTTTACGTAGGCGCGGGCATCTTCGGATCGCAGGTGGAGGGCGTCCAGTTCGCCGCGCGAGAGGGTGTCCGCCTTCGACTTCGCTTCGGCATAGGCCTCGTCGAAGTCGGCGAACATTTTCAGGATGCGCCGTTTGCCGGCGAAATAGGAGATCGTATAGCCGAAGCGTTGGGATTCAACCGGCCGGCCGGTGGTGGACTTTTTGTGGTAAACCTTGTTGCGGACCCGGTAGATTTTGACCGTAACGGAGCCCGAAGATACCTCCATGGGAAACGACCTGCGTTTCTTTTTCATGGGGTCTATTGTGTTAGGAATCCGTTAGGATTTCAAGCAAAAACCCATAAAACCCTTGTAAAGAATGGTCGGGGCGGTGAGATTCGAACTCACGACCTCTTGTACCCGAAACAAGCGCGCTACCAGGCTACGCTACGCCCCGACATTGAGCCGCTAATCATGCCATGCAAAAGGTGAAATGCAATTGGAAATTTTCCAGCGTTCGCAATGCTAATAGACGAACGCATTCGCAGCCCGGTCAGCGTCGCTGACGCACCAGATATTGAGCGGGTCAAAAGCCTGTGGAAATTTAATGTAACGCGCGCTGCCGTCCGCCATCGAATAATTTGAGCCCCCGCTCATTGAGTCGTCGCCGTGACTGTCGTGCCGCGTTTGCTGGGCGATGCCGGTTGTGTCATTGCCGCCATTTTCATAAATATCCATGTAGTAATCGCGCGCCCCGGATTTCTTTTCGCCGACAACCACGGTTTCGGACGAGTTGCGGATGTTTTGCTCCTTGATGGCTACCGGATTCGTAACGATGGTGGGTTCGAGAATGTTCCAATTGCCGGGAGCGATGCCAAATTTTTCCGCGTAATAATCGTTGAATCCGTTCATCAGGTAGCTGCGCGGAGCGGCATCGGCTGGGTAATTATTCGTGTCTGTTTCTCCGGTCGCCGGCGAGTTGGTGGGGTCGCTGGGGCAGAGGAGGATTTTGGCGCTGCGGCCGTAACTGTCATACATTTGTTGCGGCCAGCGTCCTTTGTTTTCACGGTGCGGAAATTGGTTCTGGTAGTCGCTTGAATAAATTTGTTGCGCGAGGCCGACCTGCCGGAGGTTGTTCAGGCACGCAATCCGCTTGCCTGTTTCCTTCGCGCGAGCCAATGCTGGCAGCAGCATCGCCGCCAAAATGGCGATGATGGCGATGACCACGAGCAGTTCAATCAAGGTGAACGCCCGCCATCCGCGAAAAATTCTTTCGCGTTCACCCGAAAATTGCGGTTTGCTGATTGTCATAACCAATGGTTCGCTGGGAGCGTCTGGACAAACAGTTCGACGCCCCGCAGGCGGGGTGCGTTACAAAAAACTTATGACCAAAAAAAACTGGTTGCTGATTATCCTCGCGGTTGGGCTGGGCGCCGTCTATGCAATTTATTTTACCGACTGGTTCAAGCCTCGGACTGTGCGGGTTTTTCATATCAGCCGCAATCTGCGTCCGCAACTCCAGCAGGGAGGGGTTTTGCCGGGCTTGACCTTCGTTCTGGGGCACGCGCTCCAGCTCACCGAACTTAAAGTTGTTCCGCTGGCGGCCTGGCAGACGAACAAAAATGTGTTGCCACTGTGGCATCTGGTTTCTGCGTCTAATTCTGCGCCGGTCAAAATGTTTTTTTACGGCCAGCGCATCGGCGGCTTGAAGCCCGCCATCCCCGGCGACCGGCCGCAGCCGTTGGCCACCAACACTGTTTACCGTCTCTTCGTCACCGCCGGCAAAACCACCGGCCAGCATGACTTTGAACCCGGCGGCAAACTGCCGGAAACAAAATAATTTCAACCGCGCTTCATTGTTTCCGGCCGGCGACGTTCTGCCCGTGAGATCCAAAATCACAGCTTAGTTGCCGACTTTAGCGCCAAAAATGTTTCGGGTATTTCCGCGCCAACTCGGACTTGATTTTGGGATAATGTTCGCGCCAAAAATTCGCCAGATCCTGCGTCACTTGAATCGGCTTCATGCCCGGCGTCAGGATATGCACCGTCACCGGCACGCGGCCGAGCGCCACTTTTGGCGTCTGGTTCACATCGTAAAGTTCCTGAATGCGCAGCGAGATGAACGGTGACTTGCCGTTTTCATAATTCACCTTGGGCGTGCGGCCGTTCGGCAGCGTGAGCCGTTCCGGCGCATGCTTGTCCAATAGCTCGCGCTGCGGCTGCGAAAGCCACGACATCACGACCGGTTTCACTTCGCGTTCTTTGATGTCTTTGTAACTCACCGCACCGTGGCACAACTGCTCGATGATGGACTTCTTGTCGTCGTCCGTGATCGCCGGCAACGCCAAGTCGGCACATTCCTTGCACAACAAGTTCAGCCGCGCCAGCCATTGCTCGACGTGATGATCCCAATTCGGCAATAGCAACCGGCCCGCCAAAATTTCATCCGCGAGCAAACGCGCCGCCGCGTCCGCCGGCGGCGGGTCAATCCGTTTCGCCGCGAGCGCCAGATCGCGAAAGCGCAATAGCTCGGCGGCCAGCACACGCTTTTGTTGCGCGTCGAATTGCACGTGCCCCTCGCTCTTGATGTCGTCGGGAAATAATTCGCGCAGCCACTCGACCTCGATTGCCGTGCCAAGTGAGAGAATGGTGTTCACCTCGCGGTCGCGGCCCTCGATCTCGCGGACCTCCGCCGCCACGAAGAGCGGACTATGTTGCACCACACTCTCGCGCGCCAGCACGCCGCGACGACCATGCACCAACTCGCAACGCAATGTGCCCTGATCCATTCGCCGCGCCACGCGATCGCTGAAGCCAATCAAAATACATTTCTGCAACGCCTCGTCTTTCACCTCGTTGGGCCGCGTGTTGAGACCTTCATCCTTGGCGATGCGGAGAAATTGGTCAAACAGCGGCCCGACTTGTTTCGCGGTGACGGCATGGATGCCCAGCTTGCGGCAGGCGTCCATGCGGAACTGATTATTGAATGCAAAACTCCACGCGCGCATCAGAATCCAAAAATCTGAAGACGCCTTTTCGCCGAGCAAATCTTCCCGCGCGGAATCCACTTCCTTACCGCAGTTGCGCAGGAGCAAGTCCCGCCCCTGCGTGAGCGCCGCGACCAAGCACGCCTGATGCACGCAGCCGTATTCCTGCGCCGCGAGCAGCATCCGCGCGTAACGCGGGTGCAGCGGAAACGCCAGCATCTTGCGGCCAACGTCTGTGATTTTGTTTTCGTGAATCGCGCCCAAATCCGTCAGCAACTCCTCGGCGTGCGCCAGCGAAATGTCATCCGGCTTTTCCAGCCAGCGGAACTGGCGCAAGTCCTCCACGCCTGACGCTTTCAGTGTCAGCACAACCTCCGACAAATCGAGTCGCTTGATCTCCGGCAATTCCTGCACGGCGCGATGCGCGTGTTCGTCGCGCGACCACAACCGCATGCACACGCCTGGCGCGGTGCGACCCGCTCGACCCGCGCGCTGGTCGGCGGACGATTGCGAAATCTTATCAATCAGCAGCGTGTTAATGCCGCGGTTCGCGTCGTAGCGCGCCACGCGAGCGAGACCGGAATCAATCACCAGCCGCACGCCGTCAATCGTCAGTGACGTTTCGGCGACGTTCGTGGCGACCACCACTTTCCGCTTGTCGTAGCGGGCCACGGCCGCGTCCTGGTCGCGCGGCGGCAATTCGCCGTGCAGCGGTAACAAAATAAATCCCTTCGCCTCGCTCGTATGCCGGATAGCCTCGATGGTCTGGGCAATTTCAAAACCACCTGGCATGAAAACGAGCACGTCGCCCTCGCCGCCGCGATGCACGTATTGACTGAACGCGTCCGCCGCCTGTTCCCACACGGGCCGCTGGTCGCGGTAGGCGGGCAGCTCGGCGTATTCAAATTCCACCGGAAACATGCGGCCCTCGGACGCCAGCACGGAGCAACGATATTTGTTTGTGGCAGCCGACGTGAGCCGGCTCTGATCTCCGTTCGATGGAGAATGAGCGGACTCACGTCCGCTGCTACATTGATTCAAATATTTTTCCAGTTCGCCCGCGTTCAAGGTGGCGGACATCACCGCGAGCATGAGGTCGGGGCGAAACTTTTCCTGCTGGTCGAGCGTTTGAGCCAGCGTGATGTCGCCGTAAAGATGCCGTTCGTGAAATTCATCGAACAAAATCGCCGAGACGCCGGACAATTGCGGGTCGTTGATCATCTGTCGCAGCAAAACGCCTTCGGTCACAAAGCGGATTTTCGTTTTTGCCGATGTGCAGTTCTCGAACCGGATTTGATAACCGACCTCGTCGCCGAGTTTCACGCCCAATTCCTGCGCGACGCGGGCGGCGAGCAGGCGCGCGGCGAGTCGGCGCGGTTGCAGCACGACCACCTGACCATTGCCAAGCAGCCCGTGCTTCAACAACATTTGCGGCACCTGCGTGCTTTTGCCGGAGCCGGTGGGCGCGGACAGGATGAGCCGCTTGTCGCGTTGCAGCCGCGCGATGATGTCGCGCTCAATTTCGTAAATGGGCAGTCGTTCGGCCATGAAACTTCATTCTAACGATTTACCCTTGCCGAGAAAAACAAAACCGACGCCAGATAAAACAGCGTTCCAGAGCCAGCAGAAAAGTTCGGATCCGAAAAAGCTCGCAATCTAATGTTAAATGGAACAAAAGTCGTCTTGGGACATCCGATGAAAACTTCAACTGTCAGTTGGCTTGGTTTGGATTGGCGAAACTTTCTGGTGAACCGTATTCAACTGGCACGGTTAGCATGGGCAGTTCTCATTTGCCTTTCAATCAGCGTTCAGGCCGATGTGGTTTATGTCTGGAGCAACGACGGAACGATCCAGAAATTTTCAACCAATGGCGCCGCCTCGGTGGTGGCAACCAATCTTTCCGGCTGGAATGGGCCGGTTGGTCTGGCCTGTGACAACATTGGAAATCTATTTGCGGGCGGTCCGGGTGGAAGCTACATCTGGCGGTTCTCACCGGATGGCACCAGCACTCTTGTCGGACCGGGTATTGATAGCGTCTCGGCTTTGGCCTTTGACCATGCGGGTAATCTTTATGTGACAATTCCTAATTATGCGGCAATTGCCAAACTCGACTACGGAGTTTATGGCTATGGACGTTACATGCTGCCGCACAACACGAATTATACTTATTTAAACTTAAATTATCCGGTCAGCTTGGCCTTTGATAGTGCAGGAAATTTTTATGCAGCGAATATCTGTGTTCCATTTTTCAGCTCATATTACCCAAATTTTACTAACACGATTGAGAGGTTTGCTCCAGATTTCAGTGATATCGGCACCTTTGCCACCAATTTGAATCAGCCGTGGGGGCTCGCATTTGGCAACGGGGGCAATCTTTATGTGGCCAATTCCGGCACCAGTGGCAGTCTTGCAAATACAATTTTAAGGATTTTGCCCAGCGGCCGCATCTTCACGTTCGCCAATGCTAGCAGTGGTTTGAGCAGTCCTCAAGGCATTGCCTTTGACAGTGCTGGGAATTTGTATGTCGCCAACGGTGGCAACGGAACCATACAAAAGTTTACTCCCGGCGGCGTCGGTTCGGTCTTTGCTTCCGGGTTAAATGCGCCCGCATCCATCGCCATCTTCCCCGGCCTCAATGTCTGGTCGGCAAAGGCAATACAATTAATCAATCCAGCCTTGCTTCCGGGTGGGGTCTTCCAGTTCGGACTTATTGAAAATGCGGGACTGAATTTCAATGTGCTGTCAGCCACAAATATGGCAACCGCGTTGACCAATTGGACCATGCTTGGCAGCACCACAGAAATCTCTCCCGGCCAATACCAATTTATCGACTCCCAACCGACGAACGGCGGACAACGATTCTATCGCATTGTCGCGCCTTAACGAGTTAGCGGCGTTCTGCCAAGTTGCTGCAACCAAATCAAATCACCTTACGCCAGCGCCCAGCCGGGCTGGATTTCTTCGTCGAGCGACGGCAGCGGCACTTTCGCGAGAAATTTTCTTTCCGCCAGAATGCCGATCATCGCCGCGTTGTCGGTGCACAGCGATTTTTCCGCCAGACGCAGCGTGAAACCATTGTTGGTGCAGGCGCGGGCGAGTTCGCGGCGCAGCGCGGAATTGCAGGTCACGCCGCCGGACGCGGTCACGCACTTGACGCCGAGGCGTTTCGCGGCGCGGATGGTTTTCTTCACGAGCACTTCCACGATGGCGGCCTGCACGCTGGCGCAGAGGTCGCAAACTTTCTGCCGATCGTCGAGCAGTTCGGGATGATCGCGGATGAAATAGCGCACGGAAGTTTTCAAGCCGCTGAAACTGAAGTCGTCGCTCGGGTCGTTCAGGAGCGGACGCGGGAAATCGTAGGCGCCCGGATTGCCGGTCTCGGCCAGCTTGTCAATCACCGGGCCGGCGGGGTAGGCGAGGCCCATGAGCTTGCCGGTCTTGTCGAAACATTCGCCGGCGGCATCGTCAATGGTGCCGCCGAGCACGCGATGTTTTAGCTCGGCGGAAACCTGCACGAGCATCGTGTGTCCGCCGCTGACGATGAGCGAGACGTTGGGCTGAAAATTTGTGAAGTCAGCGACGGGAGGATTTCCGGAAATCCACGGCGAATACAAATGCGCTTCGTGATGGTTGATGCCGAGGAACGGTTTATTGAGCGCGAAGGCGAAGGCTTGCGCGGCTTTGAAGCCGACCAGCAAAGCGATGCCGAGTCCCGGTCCCTGCGTGGCGGCCACGGCATCGAGCTGGTCCGGAGAAACGCCGGCGTCGCGCAACGCGGACTGGGCCACGGGCAAAAGATTTTTCAAATGTTCGCGTGCGGCCAGCTCCGGCACCACACCGCCGTATTCCTCGTGCAATTTAATTTGCGACGAAACAGTGTTGGACAGGATTTTACCGTCGCGCACCACGGCGGCGCTGGTTTCGTCACAGGAAGTTTCAAGCGCGAGCAAAGTCATGGGAATTTCGAATTGTGAATTGCGAGTGTCGAATCAATCAACGGAAAATGCGGACACAGATTTTGGCATTCGCAATTTGAAATCCGCAATTACTTCGCCGCCATTTTCTGCTGGGGCGGCTGGCTGTTGAGCATCTGGTAAATCAACAGTCCCTTGAGCAAATCCTCGGCGCGGTCCAGTTGCCCGTCGCGGACGGCGAGAACCTTCGCGCGGTCCGCATCGGTGAGCGATTCGACGCCGCCGGGTGTGCGCTGGAGGATGAGCGCGGCCTCCTCGTCATCGCTCATCGGCACTAGAATGTCGGGCGTAATGCCATGTTCGTGAATGACCTTGTGGCTGGGCGTGTAATATTTGGCGATGGTCAGCTTGAGCGCCGAGCCGTCGTCGAGCGGAAAGATGGTTTGCACGGAACCTTTGCCGAAGGTTTTTTCGCCGAGCACCACGGACCGGTGCAAATCCTGTAAACAGCCGGTGACAATTTCCGCCGCGCTGGCGCTGCCGAGATTGGCGAGCACGACGATGGGCATGCCTTTCAATTCATCGCCGCGGCCCTTGGCAAAATATCTTTCCAAGGTATGCCGGCCCTCGGTGGAGACGATGGGCTGTCCGCGCGGCAGAAATTTCTGGCACACGGCCACGGCCTGATCCAGCAGCCCGCCGGGATTCCAGCGCAAATCCAGGATGAGCGCCTGCATGCCCTGCGCCTGCATTTTTTTCAGCGCGGTCTCCAGATCGTCCGCGGTCTTTTCGCCGAATTGCGTGAGCCGAACGTAACCGATTTTGTTTTCATCCACGGGAAATTGTTTCTGGCCGTGGATATCCTTGACCATGTCCACTTGGATGACGGCGCGGGTGAGCGTGAAGTTTTTGACCGCGCCGGTGGACGGCCGCTCCACGGTCAGCCGCACCTGCGAATCCGGTTCGCCGCGCAATTGCTTGACGACGTCGGTGAGCGATTGTTTCTCCACGTTTTTGCCTTCGACCTTGATGATGCGATCGCCGGTGAGAATGCCCGCGCGAAAGCCCGGCGTGTCTTCCATCGGCGCGACCACGGTGATGTGTCCGTCGCGCAGCACGACCACCAGGCCCAGCCCGCCGAACTGGCCTTCGGTATCGTCCTCCAGTTCCTGAAACGAATCGGCATCGAGAAATTCGCTGTGCGGATCGAGGCGGCCGACCATGCCTTTCAACGCGGCATAAATCAGCTTGTGATAAGTCAAATCCTGGCCATCCACATATTCGCTCCGGACTTTTTGCAGCGCGTCCGAAAACACCTGCTGGCTGGCGGCCGCCGTGTTGTCATCCGGGGCGTGCGGGGTCGCCAGATAAATCTTGGCACCCACGGCAAGATTGATGAGCAGCGCGGCGCTTACGAGCGCAAAAACCAGACGTCGGTTCATAAACGTAGAAACTCTAGCACGAAGCCTGCCCGACACAAATTTTTTGGAAAAATCATGTTGGCGCGGCCATCAAACCCGCCGCAAAAGTGATTCGATGAACGGCAGATCGCCCGGCACGGTCACTTTGGGATTGGGCGATTCGCTTTTTACCAGCCGCACCGGCTGGCCGATCAATTCGCACGCCGCCGTGTCGTCGGTCAGCAGCAGTTTTTTTTCGCGTGCCGCCGTAATGGCGCGGCGGATGACTTCCACGCGGAACGTCTGCGGCGTCTGCACCGACCACAGCTTGCTGCGATCCACCGTCCGCGAAATGATTTTCCCGTCGGCGGTTTCCTTGATCGTGTCGGTCACCGGTAGGGCGGCAACAGCGGCGCCGGTTTCGCGCGCGGCTTGAATCGTGGCTGCAATCAATGCCTCGCTGGTGCAGGGCCGCGCGGCGTCTTGAATCGTCACAATTTCCGTTTGCGGCGAAACGGCGACCAGCCCGTTCCAAACGGAGTCCTGCCGTTCCGCGCCGCCGACCACGAGCCGGAACTTTTTTTGAAAATTAAATTTTGTGGCGAGTTCCGCGAAGTGCGGTTGCATCCCGTCGCGCACGACCAAAACGATTTCCGCAATGCTGGCGGAATCATTGAAGCGATGCCAGGTATGCGCGAGGACCGGCCGGCCGGCGACGTCGAGCCAGAGCTTGTCCACGTTTGCGCCCATGCGCGTGCCCTTGCCGGCGGCGACGATAATGGCGGAAATCATTTGCGAAGTCTAAAGTCCAAAGTCCAAAGCCCAAAGTCAAAACTCACGCGCGTTTGACTTTGGGCTTTCGACTTGCGGCCATGGCAGATTTTTATCCGATTCGCCAGACGATGCGCGCCTTGTTCAAATCGTAGGGGGACATTTCCATTTTCACCCGGTCGCCCGTGGTGAGCCGCACGAAGCGCTTGCGCATCTTGCCGGAAATGGTGGCCAGCACCTGATGTTTGTTGTCAAGTTCAACCCGGAACATCGTGCCCGCCAGCACCGTTAAAATGCGCCCCTCAATTTCGATGTGTTCTTCCATGCAAAAGCTGCTGGCAAAACAAAAACGCGGGGCGACGTTTTGGCAAACGCCGCCCCGACCAGATCAAATCGTATCAGTAACGGTCACGGCGCGGGCCGCGATCACCGCCGCCGCCGCCGTATTCACGGCGCGGTCCACGATCGCCGCCGCCGGGGCGGTCGCCGCGAGGACGTTCTTCCTTCGGGCGGGCGATGTTGACAGTCAGCGCGCGGTTGTCGAGTTGCGCGCCGTTCATGGCTTCAATCGCCTTTTGCGCTTCTTCGGGCGTGGCGTAGGTGACGAAGGCAAAACCGCGGGAACGGCCGGTCATCCGGTCCATCATGAGGTTGGCTTCGACGACCGTGCCGTGCGCGGCAAAGGCCGCCTGCAGGTCATTTTCGGTGGTGTTGAAGGAAAGATTTCCCACAAACAATTTAGTGCTCATTCAACGATTGACTGCTCCAGACTAACTGTTTTCCAGACTGTTCCCGACTGCCGGGTTTCAAATCACCACTGAACTGCGTTCACTTGCTGATTTTCCATGTCTTGAAAGATTTAAGTTATCCTCACAGACGGCGAAAGTTTAACAGTTCCCGGAATTCTTGCAATCAATTTTTCAAACCAACTTCCAAACAATCAATTTTCTGCCAACCACGTCAAGTGGAAAACGGAGAATGTGCCCCAGCAGTCGTTGCTAAAATCAGTTTGAATGGTTGACTTGACAATTGACGCCCTGCCATTCAACTGACAGCATCCGTTTTATCAAAATTAACACTGAATTAATGGCGGCAATAAGGATTATTGTGGATGGCGACACAACTAATAATAAAGACGTGCCGCTAAATCACATTTTTGACAGCCATTTCGTTATCGCCACTCTGATCAAAAAACATTCAGATGTTTACCTTCGGTTTGCTGCCAGCTTTAACGATCCCCAACTCACTACCTCAATTATGCATGGCCAAATTGCTTTGCATATTGCCGAATTTTGTAACCAAGTTAATTTTGAGCGGGTTAAGATTGAAGGGGTCGAGGTTCAATCATATTCGATAAACATTCATGACAGTCCAAGCCCATGTGCCTGCTGGATACGTCGCCATTCTCCATCCAACTGATTGGAAAACTGCTCTTGATTGAAAAATGAACCGCGCGCGGAATTTTTTACTCGTGATTATGGTTGCAACAAGCGGATTAATTTCCTCCGCGCAGACAGTGCAGACGCTGTTTTTTTTCAATTACACCAATGGTGAATCTCCGCAGGCGGCCTTGACATTAGGTAATGACGGTAATTTTTATGGCACGACTTGCTACGGCGGATCCTTTGGCTTTGGGACTGTGTTTAGCATGGCTTCTAATGGAACATTGACTACGCTGGTTTCTTTCACAAGCACAAATGGGTCGTATCCAGTTACTGGTTTAACGCTAGGCAATGACGGTAATTTTTACGGCACGACAGCGAGTGGTGGAAGCTATTATGCAAGCTATGGTGGTTATGGCACGGTGTTCAAGATGACGACCAATGGCACGCTAACAACATTAGTTTCTTTCAATTATACCAATGGATATTATCCGCAGGGAGCCTTGACGCAGGGTAGTGACGGCAATTTCTATGGCACGACTAGAATTGGAGCCAATGGTAATGGAACCATTTTCAAAGTGACGACCAATGGCGCCCTGACAACACTGGTTTTATTCAACAAATCCAATGGAGCAGCTCCGCAGGGCGCATTGAAGCTCGGTATGGACGGCAATTTCTATGGCACAACTTATAGTGGCGGAACTAACAATGCGGGGACGGTGTTCAAAATGGCGACAAACGGCACGCTAACAACGCTGGTTTCTTTCAGCAATACCAACGGAGCAAATCCACAGGACGCATTGACGTTAGGCCCTGACGGAAATTACTATGGCACGACTTACAATGGCGGAAGTAGCAGTGCGGGAACTGTGTTCAAGGTAACAACAAATGGCGCGCTAACGACGCTGGTTTCATTCACGTATAACAATGGAAATAATCCTATGGCTGCGCTGACATTAGGCACTGATGGAAGTTTTTATGGAACGACCTACGAAAGTTCGACTGTGTTCAATGTGACTACTAATGGCGGGCTGACTACACTTGTTTCTTTCAATGTAAATGGCACCAATGGCGGTTTTCCTCAAGCCGCCCTCACGGTCGGCAATGACGGCCATTTCTACGGCACGACTTCTTTAACAGTCTGTTGAACTACGGGTGAATTTTCGGACCTGCAATTTTTATGGGTGAAATTTTCAGAAATCGGCGTGGGAACAGCAGTAACGTTTGTCCCAACCGAGGCCGAAATCCGACCGCTGGGCTGACGGAAAGTTG
>CAISEZ010000003.1 GCA_903884535.1 uncultured Verrucomicrobia subdivision 3 bacterium | reverse complement strand
AGCGTTTGCACGAGCTGCGCGACGGGCTGCAATATCCTCATCGGTTCGCGCGAAGAAAAAATTTACCGCTACACGCCGCGCGACAACGACGCAGTCAACGCCTCGTGGATGTGCGATGCTGGTCGCTTGAATTACAAATGGATTGGTCGCGCCGATCGTTTGAAAGACGTTCTCGTGCGCGGTCAGAAATCCACCTGGACGGCGGCGCTCAACGAAATTTCCGACAAGCTCAATAAAGCGCCGGCTGGTTCCGTGGCGATCATCGCTTCGGCTCGCCAGACGAACGAAGAGCTTTGGTTGTTGAGCAAACTCAAGACGAAGCTGGGTGCGATCAGCGATTCCATTGCGCGCGTAGGCGCGGAAGACAAGCTGCTGGTTTGCGACGACAAGAATCCGAACATCAATGGCGCGCGCCTCACCGGTATGTGCTTCACGGAAGTCGGCATCAACCTGGTCAAAATCGCGGACGGCATCGAATCGGGCAAAATCAAGACACTGATTGTTTTCGGCGAAAATCTTGTCAAGCACGGCGTCAAGGCCAAGACATTGAGCGAAAAGGAAACCGTTTCCGAAGTCGTGGAGCAGCACGGGTTGACCGCGGAATTGCTCGCGAAGTTGGACACGCTCATCGTCAGCGATATTTTGCCGAACGAAACTACGAAGCTGGCGCACTACGTTTTGCCCGGCTGCGCGCATGCGGAAAAACGCGGCACCTTCACCAACACCAACGGTCGCGTCCAGAAATTCATGAAGGCCGTCGAGGCGCCGGGCGATGCAAAAGCGGAATGGGAATTTTTGCATGATCTCGTTCACAATGTCACCGGCCAGAACGGCTATGTGACCATCGAGGGTTTATTCAATCAAATGGCGAAAGAAGTTTCCGCCTTCAACGGCTTGACCTGGTCGGCCCTCGGCGACACCGGCGTGACGGTGCAAATCTAAAATGGACTGGAAATTTATCATCTTCAGCTTGGTCAAGATCGCTGTCGTCGTCGGCGTGGTGCAAGGCATCGTCGCCTACTCCGTATTGGCTGAGCGCAAGATTTCGGCGTGGATTCAAGATCGCGTCGGACCGAACCGCACCGCGCCGCCGTTCATGAAATTTATTCCCGGCGGCGTGTTTCTGACTCGCTTGGGAATTTTCCAGCCGCTCGCGGACGGTTTGAAATTTTTGGTGAAGGAAGATTTCACTCCCGCCGGCGTGAAGAAAATTTATTTCTTCCTCGCTCCGGCTGTCTCGGTGATTCCGGCCATGCTCACGGTCGCGGTGATTCCCTTCGGCTCGGTCATTGGCGATCAAAAGATGGTCATCGCGGACCTGAACGTCGGCATTCTCTACACGTTCGGCATCGTCTCGATGGGCGTTTACGGCATCGTGCTCGCGGGCTACGCGGCGAACTCGAAGTATCCGATGTTCGGCGGCATCCGCTCGAGCGCGCAGATGATTTCGTATGAAATTTCGATGGGCATGTCGGTCATTCCCGTGCTGCTGATCGTCGGCAATTTGAATCTCGGTGCCATCATCGGCTGGCAGGCGACGAACGGCTGGATGGTCATGTATGCGCCGATCTCGTTTGTGATTTTCATGATCGCGTCGTTCGCCGAAACAAACCGCACGCCGTTCGATTTGCCGGAGGCGGAAACGGAACTCGTCGGCGGCTACCACACGGAATATGGCTCGATGAAGTTTGCGCTCTTCTTCCTCGCGGAATATTCCAACATGGTTTCGTCGTCCGCGATGATGGTGACGCTGTTTTTTGGCGGCTGGACGCTGCCGTTCTGGGGATTGGATCACGCTGCGACTTCGCTAGGCATGGGCATCGCGCACATTTTGGTCTTCATCGCGAAGATGTTGTTTTTCATGGTGGTCTTCATCTGGGTGCGCTGGATGTTCCCGCGTTTTCGTTACGACCAGTTGATGGACTTGGGCTGGCGACGGTTTCTGCCGCTCGCGTTGGTAAACATTTTAATCACGGCCGTCTGGCTGTGGATGAGGAGTTGATATGGCAATTACTGTCAACCGCAAGAAACTGACTTTTTGGGAAAAACTTTATCTGCCGGCCATTGTCGGCGGATTGAAAGTCACGCTCAAGCACGCCTACAACACGTTGTTTCTCGGCAAGGTCGTGACGATGGAATATCCCGAGCAGAAATGGACGCTGCCGACGGGTTATCGCGGCGCGCCGTATCTGGTGAAAGACCAGGAAGGCAACACGAAATGCGTTTCGTGCCAGCTCTGCGAATTTGTCTGCCCGCCGAAAGCCATCCGCATCACGCCGCCGGGTCAGAACGGCCAGAAATCCGATCGCACGAACGCCGAAAAAATGCCGGCGGAGTTCGAGATCAACATGCTCCGTTGCATCTTCTGCGGCTTCTGCCAGGAAGTCTGTCCGGAAGAAGCGATCTTCCTGCAAAAGGATTATTCGCTCACCGGCCTCAGCCGCAGCGAAATGATTTACAACAAAGAAAAACTCCTGTCGCTCGGTGGTGAAGTGGGCGGCATCCAGAAGTGGAAACTGAAACTGGACGAAGCGAAGGCGCAGGAAAGTTT
>CAISEZ010000002.1 GCA_903884535.1 uncultured Verrucomicrobia subdivision 3 bacterium | reverse complement strand
TTTGAACTGGTCGAAAGCCACGCTCGCCCTCGGTTTGCCCAATGAAGACGAGCCGTTGCGCTTGCTCTGGGCCATGACGCTCGGCTGGCGCGCCGCGTTCACCGGCGACATTGGCGAACCGTTTTTACGCGCCGGCACGATGCACATGTTCGCGATTGACGGGCTGCGCATCGCGCTGCTCTCCGGCATGATCGTCACGCTGCTTCGCGTGGGGCGGTTGTCGCGTGCCTGGTGCGGGGTTGTGGCGATTCCGCTCATCTGGTTTTACACCGCCGCCACCGGCTGGGAACCGTCCGCCGTGCGGGCATCGGTGATGATGTCCATCGTGCTCGGCGGCTGGGCATTGAAACGTCCCGGCGACCTGCTCAACTCGCTGGCCGCTGCCGCGCTGGTCATTTTGATCTGGGATCCGCGCCAGATGTTTGAAGCCAGTTTTCAACTTTCCTTTTTCGTCATGCTCATCATCGCGCTGATGCTGCCGCGGTTGAACGCCTTGTTTGACCGGATTTTGAAAAGTGATCCGCTGCTGCCGGAAGAATTTTTGCCGCGCTGGCAAAAAACCTGGCAGTGGTTCGCGCGAATGCTGGCGCGTTATCTTTCGCTGTCCTTTGCCGCGTGGATTGGCTCGCTGCCGCTTTCGGCAAAATATTTTCACTTGTTCAGCCCGGTCTCGACGCTGGCAAATCTCTTCGCCGTGCCGCTTGGCACGCTCGCGCTCATGGCCAATCTCGGCGCACTGCTGTGCGGTCACTGGCTGCCGTGGTTCACGGAGTTGTTCAACCACGCCGCGTGGTTTTTCATGGTGGCGATGACTTGGGTGAGCGAGGTTTGCACCCGGATTCCCGGCGCTTATTTTTATGTGCCGGAACCGTCGCTGGCCACGATTGCGATTTTTTACGGCACAGTCATTGTGATTTGCAGCGGCTGGTTGAACTCGGGCCGAAGAATATTTTCCGCCGCCACGATTTCATTTTTGATCGCCGCGGTTTATTTCTGGCAGTGGGAGAATTCTCGCGCGGAAACCGATTTGACCGTGCTGCCGCTCAATGGCGGTCATGCCGTTTTCGTGGACGCCGATGGATGCGACAATGACTGGCTCATCAATTGCGGCAATGAAAACGCCGTTAATTTTACGCTCAAGAATTTTCTCCGCGCGCAGGGCGTGAACTCGATTCCCCGGCTCGTCCTGACCGAAGGCAGCACGCGCAACTGCGGCGGCGCGAAAATGCTGGACGATCTTTTTGCCGTTCGCGAGCTGTGGACCAGCGGCGTGAACTTTCGTTCGCCCGCCTACCGCGATGCGGTTGCCGCTTTTGAAACGTCGCCCGGCCGTCACAAAATTATGAGTTGCGGCGACACCGTCGGGTGCTGGCAGGTTTTGTTCCCCGATGTGACCAATCATTTTTCCAAGGCTGATGACCGTCCGCTCGTGCTGCGCGGCAATTTTAACGGCATGACAATTTTGCTGCTCGCCGATCTGAGCCGCGCCGGCCAGGACGCATTGCTGTCCCGCACCAATGGCTTGTGCGCCGACATCGTTATGGCTGGACTGCCGGCGGAAGGCGAGCCGCTGTGCGGCGCGCTGCTCGAAGCGATTCAGCCGAAAATTATCGTGATCGCCGATTCGGAATTTCCGGCGACCCGGCGCGCGAGCCGCGGTTTGAAAGACCGGCTCGCTGGAAGCAAGACGCCGGTGATTTACACGCGCACTGCCGGCGCGGTGAAAATTGCGGCCGACAAATCCGGCTGGAAATTGCAGACGATGGATGGGCAGGTTTTTTCTGGCCGGTGAAGCCATTGTCGTTTTACATTAAGATAGAGGAGTGGGCGTCATCGTTTTTATAAAAATCAAACTGGACAACCCTTTGCTTCCTGCGCAACTTCCAATTCATAAATGATCAGGCCGCAAAAGCTGCATCTGAATAATTCCACCCATGAAATTATCCTGCCCGGCAATGCGCCATTGAATTGAGAACCAGCCATGGATGATTTTGAATCCGCCAAACAGTTTTTTTTTGAAGGCTTGCAGCTGATGGAGGCCAATGATTTTCTGGCCGCCGAATCAAAGTTTGCCCGCGCCTTGGAACTCGTGCCTGGCCGGATCTCGACGCTGAACAACCTGTCGGCCGTCAAAATCAAACTGAAAAAATTTGTTGAAGCCGAGGCGTGCGCGCGCCAAGCCATCGCCTTGGAGGCGCAATCGCCGGAAGCCTGGTTAAACGTCGGCCTCGCCCAGGCGGCCACCGACCGGCCCGAGGAAGCCTTGCAGGCATATGACCGGGCGCTCCAAGGCAAATCCGCCTCCGGCCGGACCTGGCTCAACAAGGCCATGACATTACTGGAGCTTAAAAGATATGGCGAAGCCTTGCTGGCCTGTGACCAGGCGCTCCAGTTGCAGCCCGATCACCACCAGGTTCTGTATTCCAAAAGTCTGATCTTGAAAGAACTGGGGCGGCTGGATGAGGCGCAAAAAATTTATCTGCTCTCGCTGGAGCAGCGGGTGGCTTCCTCGCCAGTGTTCAAGGCGGAACGCCGCCCGACCCAAAAAGCTGATGCCCTCATCATCAGCCAAAATCCGGTCATTGATGATTCCTTCCGGTCATTTGAAAACCTGCACCTTGGTTGCTTGAATTATCCCAGCCAGCTCGCCGAGCGTTTCCTGGACGATATTCATTTCACTTATGTTTTCGAGGGTGACGCCGCCGATCCTGCAAACCGGAAGCGAATTCCGCAGCCGGATTTTGTGATCAACAACAACGCCAATGGCGAGCGCATCCTTTCCCGGGGCAACTTGTCCGCCTTGATCACGCTGGTAGATAGTTTTGGTGTTCCGGTGGTCAATCATCCCGCCAAGGTCATCCAGACCACGCGGGAGGTTTCCGCAAAACTGCTGGAAAATATTCCCGGGGTCATGGTGCCGAAGACCCGGCGTTTTTCCTCGGCGGGAAAAACCGCTGAAGCATTGGCGCGGGAAATTGAAGCGCAATACGATTATCCGCTGATCACGCGAACACTGGCTGGCCAGGAAGGTCAAGGGATGACCAAGGTGGACTCACGGGATGCGCTCCTCCAAGTGTTTGCTTCCCGCCTGCCGGTGGAGTTCTTGGTGACAGAATTCGTGGACAGCCGGGGGAAAAACGAGTTTTTCCGCAAAATCCGGGCGGCGATCGTCCGGGACCAAATTATCATTGTCCGGGTAGATTACGACTCCCAGTGGAAAATTTATGCGCGGAAATCTGACGCCAGCGTGGCGTTTTATATGAAAAACACGCACCTGCTCGATGATGAAAAGCGAATCTGCAAGGATCCCGAAGCAGGGCTGGGCCGGTCGGCCATCCCGTCGCTCCGGGCCATTCGCGACCGGATTTCCTTGGATGTGTTCGGCATTGATTTCGACGTGGATGCGGCTGGGCGGTTGATTTTTTACGAGGCCAATGCCACCATGAATCTATTCTCCACCGCCCGAAAGGAAGTGCCCAATCCAAAAGAGGCGGATGATGCTTTGAAGCTCGCCTTCCAGCGCTATTTTACGTCTCTGGCGGCTCGTCGTTGACGAATCGCGGTGACGTTGTTGCCGTTGGCCAATTTGGAGATTCTGATTCCTTACTTTGCCCGTGTCAGCGAGACGGCAATGTGCCGCGCCTGCGGGATGACAAATTTTTTCACCTCCACCGTGACGGCCTGCGGCTTAAATACCGCCAAAATGAAACCGGCGATGTCAGCGGCCAGTTTTTCAATCAGCTTCCATTCGCGACCTTCGCCGAATTTCAAGAGCCCTTGCGTGACGGCGAAATAATCAATCGTGTCGGCAATCGCATCCGATTTGGCAGCGGCGGAAAAATCGGCTTCCATCTCGACGGTGAGCAGCAAGCGCTGCGGCTGGGCGCGTTCCGCGTCCGGCACGCCGACGCGGTAAAACACTTCAAGATCAACGATGGAGATTTTAGCCACGGCGTTTTGGGACTTTCGATTTGGCGGCGTGCGGCGCAGCCGCTGGTTTTTTTTGTTTCCGTTTTCCGTTTTCCGTTTTCCTCTTTTCCATCACCGCTTCGATCAAAATTTTTGTCGGCTTGTTCAGCTTCAGTTTTTGCGCGTCCGCCAGTTTCAGCCAGCGGAATTCCTGGCCTTCGTGATTGAGTTTCACCATCGGCTTGCCGGGGCAGTGGCAGGTGTAATTGAGCAGCACAAAATGCGCGACCCGGTAAAATTCCTTCGAGCGGATGCAATCCTGCACCAGCACGAACTCGATGTCCGTCACCTTAAGATTAGTCTCCTCTTTGATCTCTCGGCGCAACGCGGCCTCGGACGTTTCGCCCCATTTGATTTTGCCGCCCGGAATGCCCCATTTGTTCGACCATTTATGCGTGCGGATCATCAGGGCTTCGCCGGCGCGGTTAAAAATCAGCGCGCCCACCGTGGCGAGCGGCGGCTCGGCGGCGGCCTTTGGTTTGACGACCGGCTGCAGGCTGAAATTATTTTTCTGCAAAATTGTGCGCAATTCGCCCAGATGTTCCACAATCAAGTCCGGCCGGGCGGCGCGCAATTGTTCCAGCGTGTTGTAGCCGGTCAGCACGGCGCACGAATGAATGCCGCCGTGCTTGGCCGTCTCAATGTCATGCTCCATGTCGCCGATGAAGATCGTTTCCTCGGCCACCAAATTGTTTTCGCGGAGAATCTCGTGGATTTTTTCGCGCTTGTCCCAAACGTCCGTGTAAGGTTTGTCGAGAAACGCGTCGAAGCCGTTACTACGGCATTGCTCCTTGAAATAGTCTCCGTGAATGGTGCTTAGGAGAAACGTGTGTAGTTTTTGCGCACGGCAAAATTCCAGAAACTCGCGGGCGTGCGGCAGTTCCACCACCGAAGTCTGCGCCTGCTCGAACTCCGCATGAAACCAGTCCTCCAGTTGCGGCATGGGCACGCCCGGCGTGTG
The DNA here is from genome assembly GCA_903884535.1 of uncultured Verrucomicrobia subdivision 3 bacterium. GTDB lineage: Bacteria > Verrucomicrobiota > Verrucomicrobiia > Limisphaerales > UBA11358 > UBA11358. The sequence continues at coordinate 10,147 of CAISEZ010000002.1, read as the reverse complement.
CCGGTCATAAAATTTCTTAAACGGCAGCGAAAACTCCGCGCGGAATTTTTCCAGCGACATCTCCGCCTTACCCGCCTGCGTCAGCACAAAATTGGACGCCTTCAAAACGGCGGGCAGGTCGTCCACCAAGGTGCCGGACCAATCGAAAATGATGTTGCGGATCACCTGTGAATTATGAAGTAAGAATAATGAATGATGAAACATTATTCTGCGTCAGCGTGAACAATTTCACTTCATCATTCTTCATTCTTACTTCATCATTTTATCGCGTGCTCATTGCCTTCAACAAACCTTACGGCGTGCTGTCGCAGTTCACTGGCGACGGTTCGCCCAACCGCGCGCTCGCCGAATTTGGCTTCCCAAAAAACGTCTATGCCATCGGCCGGCTCGATGCGGATTCCGAGGGACTGCTGCTGCTGAGCGATGAGTCGCACTGGAACGAAAAGCTGTTGCATCCGCGCCACGCACACGAACGCGAGTATTGGGCGCAGGTCGAAAAAATCCCGACGCGCGAGGCCTTGGACCGATTGCAACGCGGTTTGGTGATCCAGGGTCACAAAACTTTGCCGTGCCGCGCGTGGCTGCTGGAGCCACAACCGGGAATTTCCGACGTAGCAGCCGACGTGAGCCGGCTCCATCAGGCAAATAGTCAGAGTGGACTCGCGTCCGCTGCTGCCATCATTAAAATCCCGCCGCGCATTCCGCCGATACGATTTCGCAAAAGCGTGCCAGATTGCTGGATCGGCTTGGAACTGGTCGAGGGCAAGAACCGCCAGGTGCGCCGAATGACGGCGGCCATCGGCCATCCGACGTTGCGCCTGCTGCGCGTGCGGATTGGAAACTTCTGGCTTGGCGATTTATCGCCGGGGAAGTGGCGTGAATTGACTCCGACGGAAATCAAATCCGTTCATCACTGAGTTTTTTTCGAACCGGAGCCACCTCCGTCAGTGGCCAAAACGATGGCCGAAAGATTGGAAGAATTCCGGGCCGAAGGTGAATTGATAAGCCACGTAGATTTGAAATGCCGTGGGGCCATCAATCGAACGGCCGGCCGATAGCAGCAGATGATGGTTCTCGGTGAAATCGATGACAGTGCCGACATTGAATGCCGTATCGTCCGGACCGCCGGTGGTCATTGTGGTGCGATGATAAACTTCCGCGCCGAGCAAAAAGTTTTTCATGACCTGCCGCTGCACGACTGCGCCGACAAAACCCCAGTTCTCATTGCCTGCGCCGGAATTGATGCCGTAGCCGCCGCCGCCGTAAACCGTCCAGTCGCCAAAACTTTTTTGCAGCCACAGCGGCAGGAACGCTTGCACATGGCCGTTGCCGAGTCCGCGCGATTCGCTGCCGGTGGGAATTTCCAGCAGCGGGAAGATGCCGATTTGCGGCAGCTTTTCGGTCTCCTCGACAAAACGGAATTTCACGCCCAGTTCCGTGTCGCCGTAGCCGTAATGCGCGCCGCCGGCGGATGGTGCGTTGTAGGCCAGCGGCGCGATCAGATGTAATTGCACATTAGTCACCACGCCGTAGTTCAATTCGATATGCGGCGCGGTGCCCGACCAGCCGTCGCTGCTCTCTGTGTGTTGTGAAGCGATGTAAAATTCCCAGTGCTGGTAATCCACCGGTTCCGGGTCATCGGTCAAAAACGGCGGTCCGGCCAGAACCGGTAACGTGCCGGTCAATGTGAGCAGCGCCAAAACGATGGAGACTTTTTTCGTCATCGCGTTTCCTTTCTCGACAAATAAAAGTTCAATCGCCGATCAGGTAAAATCCCAGAATGAGCGCCGCGCCCGTGGCGACGCCCGCGAGCAGCGTGCCGATTAGTCGGCTGGTAGTCAGTTGGAATCCTTGACCGCCTTTTGCCTGCGCGAAGAGCCAGCCGCAGCTTAAAAACAGCCCGACGATGAGGACGCTGTGCGTCACCCAATGATGACCGGTGAGCTGTTTCATTCCATTCTGGATGGCGGGGCTTTTTTCCTTCGCGATCACGAGCAGGCCGTTGACCACGCTGGCCAGTGCCAGCGAGAGCCCGAACGAAATTGTGTATTTGGAGACGCCGGTTTTTTCCATAATGGTAATTTTTTGAAAAGTTTTACCGCGCCAGCAATCCCATTTTCACGCCCATCGCGATGAATGCTCCATCGCCTTCCATCATCAGGGCCAGCAGGACGATGATGCCGGCGACCCACAACACCACGCGGCGGGCGTCCTTGTTTGCGGCCAGATTGCCGGCGGCGGCGATGGGCAAATAGGTGACCAGCATCAATAGCAGGATGACCAGATGTTCTTTGGATTCCATGAAAAAATTGTGGGCGAACGGCCAAGGACCTTTCAGGATGATGGCCTTGTCCGTTTTGTAGAAAACCACATACCAATAGCCGGCCACCACAAACGCCAGCCACATGAAAACCGCCGCCAGCCGGCTCATGATCCGGATGCGAAGCTGGTTGGTGGCGGAAGCGTTCAGCACATCCACGAACACGCAGACGGTCGTGATGAGGCAGCCCACCCCGAATAATACATGCGCCATCAAAATAAGTTCATTCATAAAAGATTCCGGCTGATTGTTTCCATAATTGTTAAATTGAAAAGTGAATTCATCCAAACCGGTGCGGTCCGTGCCTCACCGGTTTGGTTTAAGACTTATTGTTCCGCAAATTAGTTACAACAGAATTTACCTGGCCTTCGGCCACGCGGCTGGCAGCGGTAACCAACGCTTTGCCCAAATGAAAGGGCTTTGGCAATCACTGCATGAACCGATTATGACAAAAAATTCATTGGGCATCCGCTCGCTAAATTGTAATTTCCCTGTCATAAAAGCTCGCACTCGCATAAATACAATCAGGAATTTGACCGCATGAAGCAATGGCTGTCATTTAACAATCCTGTCGTTTGGATTATCATTGCGGTCTTCACTTTCGGCAGCGCCGCCTGGTGGTGGCATCACCGCGACGGTCATGAAATATTGTTTCGGACGGCGCTCGTGAAGCGTGGCGATATTGCCGCGACCATTTCGGCCACGGGCACGCTGGAACCGGTGGAAGTGGTGGACATCGGCGCACAGGTCGCGGGCCAGATCAGTTCTTTCGGCAAGGATGTGGATGGCAAGACGATTGATTATCGTTCGGTGGTCGCGGAAGGGGCGGTGCTCGCCAAGATTGACGACTCGGTTTATTCCGCCGCGCTGGACGTGGCCAACGCCCAGTTGGAACAAGCCAAGGCCGGCGAGTTGAGCGCCGCCGCCAATGTCGAACAGGCCAAGGCCAAGTTCGTGCAGGCCCAAGCCGAATGGAATCGCGCGCAGTCGCTGACCACTTCCAAATTGTTGGCGGTGGCCGATGCCGACACCGCCAAGGCGAATTTCGAGGTGGCCCAAGCGGGCGTTTCCGTGGCGGAAGCCACGCTCGTGCAGGCCCAGGCCAACAAAGTGCAGGCGCAGGCGGCAGTGGCCGGGCAGCAGCGCAACCTGGATTTCTGCACCATCAAATCGCCGGTCAAAGGCGTCATCATTGACCGCCGCGTGAACATTGGTCAGACGGTGGTGTCGAGTTTCAACGCCCCCAGCCTGTTCCTCATCGCGAAAGATTTGACGAAGATGCAAATCTGGGTGGGCGTGAACGAGGCGGATGTCGGCCGCATCGTGCCGGGCGCGCCGGTGACTTTTTCGTGCGACGCTTTTCCCGGCCGGGAATTCAGCGGTTCAGTCGGCAAGGTGCGCCTCAATGCGAACATGACGCAAAACGTCGTAATGTTCACGGTCGAGATCAACACGGAGAATCCGGACAACCTGCTGCTCCCGTATCTGACGGCCAACGTGCGCTTCATCGTGCAAAAAGAATTCCACGCGATGCTGGTGCCTAACTCGGCGTTGCGCTGGTCGCCGTCATCGCCGGCGCAGGTGGTGGCGGATGCCCGCTCGACCAAACTTGACCCGCCGGGTGATGCTGAAAACAAGGGTTCCAAAAAAGAAAAATCATCGAAGAAAAGCACCGGCACGGTTTGGGTGAAGGAAGGGGAATTGGTCCGACCGGTGGCTGTGACGATCAGCACTTCGGACGGCGTGAACACCAGTGTGGCGGCGGACGCTTTGCAGGAAGGTCAGGAAGTGGTGACCGGTGAGACCACCGAGGCCGCGCAAGCCGGGACGAAAAATCCCTTCATCCCGAATATTCCGCGGCGTTGACCGTTATGTTTGGCGAGCTGCATTTAATCATTCGCCAGGCGATGCGCGCTTTGCGCCGGAACATCATGCGTTCCGTGCTGACCTGTCTGGGCATCATCATTGGCATTGCCGCCGTGATTGCGATGATGGAGATCGGCCGCGGTTCTTCCGCTTCCATCGAACAAACCATCGCCAGCCTCGGTGCCAATGTCATCCAGATTGATCCCGCGCAGGTCACCGTTGGCGGAGTCAATTCCGGTGCCGGCGGCCGCGCGTCCGTCACGCCTTTGGACGCGGATGCGATCCGCCAAAATTGCAGCGCCGTCAAATGGGTCGCGCCCAGCGTGGATTGTCGCGCCCAAATCATTTACCAAAATAAAAATTGGAGCCCGAACAATATTCTCGGCACGACGCCGGAATATCTCGTCATCCGCCAATGGCCGCTGGTCGAAGGCGAACAGTTCACCGATGAAGACGTGCGCGATTCCGCGGCCGTCTGCGTCATCGGCCAAACCATCGTCAAACAATTGTTCGGTGGCGAATCACCGCTGGGCCGGGAAATTCGCGTGAAAAATATCGGGATGAAAGTCGTCGGTGTCTTAAGCCCCAAAGGACCGAACATGATGGGACGCGATCAGGATGATTTCATCATCGCTCCGTGGACCACCGTCAAGTTCCGCGTGAACGGTGTCCGGCAAAGCTCCCAGTCCGGCGGCGGTGCGGCCGCTAGCGGCGTCAATTCGATCAATCAACTTTATCCGAATCAATCCGTGCAGCTTTATCCGCAGCCGTCGGCGATTCAGGCGGCCGACGCGCCCCAACTCACGCGGTTCGCCGACATGGATGATATTTGGATGTCCGCGTATTCGCCGCAGGAAATTCCCGTGGCCATCCGCCAGATCACCGTGCTCATGCGCGAACGACATCATATTCAAGCCAGTGAGCAGGACAATATGCCCGGCACGCTGGACGATTTCCGGGTTCACAATCTGACCGAACTTTCGCAGGCGCTCGCCTCCACCAGCCGGGTGATGACCAATCTGCTGCTGGGCGTCGCGCTGATCTCGCTAATTGTTGGCGGCGTCGGCATCATGAATATCATGCTCGTTTCCGTGACGGAACGGACGCGCGAAATCGGCATTCGCATGGCGGTGGGCGCCCGCGCTCGCGATATTTTGACGCAATTTTTGACCGAGGCGGTGCTGCTGTGTCTGGCGGGCGGTATCGCCGGGATTTTATTGGGACGCGGCGCATCGGTCGCTGTCCGGATGTTTCTGCACTGGCCCACCCTACTGTCGCTGCCGGCGATCATCGCCGCCGTCGTGGTGTCGGTGACCGTGGGCATCACCTTCGGCTTTTATCCCGCCTGGAAAGCGTCACGCCTCGATCCCATCGACGCGTTGCGGTATGAATGAATAGATTAAAATATGCCGATTCTTAGTTGAATCAATTGCCTTCATTGACGCCGCCGGTTCGCAACGGTAAATTTTCCCCATGATTGATGTCGCAGAAATGCAGCCGCGCGCAGCGATGGCGAAAAAACAGTTTGATCCGCTGGCAAAGGAAATTTTTACGCTCAAGAAACAGCTCAACGCCGTCATCCTCGCGCACAATTACCAGGTGCCGGAAATCCAGGACGTGGCGGATTACGTCGGCGATTCGCTCGGCCTCGCCCAGCAGGCGGCGAAGACCAGCGCGGAGGTCATCGTGTTCTGCGGCGTGCATTTTATGGCGGAGACGGCGAAGATTCTGAACCCGGGAAAAATCGTGGTGCTGCCGGACAAAGACGCTGGCTGTTCGCTCGAGGAAAGTTGTCCGGCGGAAAAGCTGGCAGCGCTCCAGAAAACGAATCCCAACTTCTGGACGATCGCCTACATTAACTGCAGCGCCGCAGTAAAGGCGTTGTGCGACGTAATCGTGACCAGCGGCAACGCGGTAAAAATCGTCGAAGCCGCGCCAAAGGATCGCGACCTGCTCTTCGTGCCCGACGAAAACCTCGGCGCGTGGGTAATGGAGCAGACCGGCCGCCCGATGACGTTGTGGCAGGGGAATTGTTACGCGCATGTCGAATTCCGGCGCGACGCCATCCTGAAAATGCGGGCGCAATTTCCCGACGCGAAGATCGTGGTGCATCCGGAAAGCCTGCGCGAAGTGCGCGACCTCGCGGACGCCGTCTGCTCGACGGAAAAGATGATCACGTTCTGCAAACATGATCCGGCCAAAAAATTCGTCATCGTGACCGAGTCGGGCATCATCCACCGGATGCAGAAGGAATGCCCGGGCAAGGAATTCATCTGCGCACCGACGTTTAACGTGATGCAGCTGCCGACGGACAACTGCCGGTGCAGCGAGTGCAAATTCATGAAGCTGAATACGCTCGAAAAAGTCCGCGACTGCATGAAGAACCTGGCGCCGCGTGTGGAGCTGCCGGAAAACATTTTGAAGCGGGCACGGTTGCCGATGGAGCGGATGCTGGAAATTTCAGCGAGATAATTTCTGCGGCAGACTTGCACTGGTGGACAACTTGAAATGGTTGTCACACAATCGTAACAATTCCGCCGCACTGCTGTAACCTGACGGTTACATCCTGCGGGCGCATTTCGAGCTAAACACCATGAAAAAACTGAAAACACCAAAAAACTCAACCAAAGTCGCCCTCTTTGCCGGCGCCACCGCATTGATGGCGATCACCCACCAAGCGAACGCACAGGCTTCAGACGCGCTGCTGGACAAGCTCGTGGACAAGGGAATCCTCACGACCAAGGAAGCGCAGGAGTTGCGCGACGAGTCGGACAAGGGTTTCACCACGGCGTTCCAGGCCAAGACGGGCATGCCGGACTGGGTGACGGCCTACAAGTTCAGCGGCGATTTCCGCGGACGTTACGACGAAGTTGCCAGCACGGATGGCAATAAATATTTTGCCGACCGCACCCGTTTCCGTTACCGGGTGCGCGCGGGCGTGGTGGTTTCCATGCAGGGCGGTTTGGAAACGGGGTTTAGCCTGACCACGGCCGATCCGGCCAAGGCCAACAGTTTTAACAACGCAGGCAACCCGCTTTCGGGCAACAGCACGATGCAGGACAACGGCACCAAGACAGGCATCTACCTTGACACCGCCTACGGCAAATGGACGCCGCTGAACAGCGAGGGCTGGTTCCTTTCCACGACCATCGGCAAAATGATCAACCCCCTTCAATTCACCCCCATGGTGTTCGATCCGGATTGGACGCCGGAAGGCGCGGCGGTGCAAGGCGGCTACACTTTCAATGATCAACACGCCATCGTGGTCAATGCCGGCGCGTTTGTGGAAGACCAGGAAGTGGGCGGCTCGGACACCGGATCGGTTCGGGCTCCGGGGCTCTTCGGCGGCCAGGCGGCCTGGAATGCGAATTGGACCCAGAAACTGGCCACCTCGCTCGGCCTCGGCGGATACACCATCCTCAACCCGGGGAACCTGGCGGTCACCAACGTGCCTTACATCAACCAAGGCAACACCCGCAATGCCTCAGGAAATCTGGTTTACAACTACGCGCCGATCATCACGGATGCCAGCGCGACCTATAAATTGGAATCATTCCCGTTTTATCCCGGTGCCTTTCCCATCAAGCTGCAAGGCGAATACATCAACAATGTGGGAGGCGACATTGTCTACTACCCCACTCAGGGCAAGGCTCCCAACAACAATAACAACCAGGGCTATTGGGCGGGCGTCACCTTCGGCAAATCCGGCACGAAAGGAACCTGGGATATCTCCTATCGCTATGAATATCTCGAGGCCGACGCGACGTATGACCAGCTGGCGGACGATGACAACGGAGCTTACTATCAAAACCCGGTTACCGGGGGGGGATCCGGATCGACCGGCTATTTTGGCGGCACGAACGTAAAGGGCCACCTGATCAAGGCCAACTACTCGTTCACCGACTCGTTGACGATGACGTTCAGTTGCTTCCTGAATGAATTGATCACTCCCGGCCTGAACAGCGCCGGCAAAGGCGAACCCAACAACGCCGCCATGCACGTCATGGCCGACCTGATGTGGAAATTCTAAACGTCACGGAAATGTAACCAACAAAAATAAAAATCTTCTGTCAAAATAAGCGCATGAAAACACTCATCAAAAAAATCACCGTCATCGCCCTGACGACCGGCATCGCCGCGTCTGCCTGGGCCGGCAACATCACCGTCAAAGGCTCGGACACGCTCGTCATTCTCGCCCAGAAATGGGCTGAGTCCTACATGGGCAAACATCCGGAAGTGAAGATCCAAGTCACCGGCGGCGGCACAGGCGTCGGCTTTGCGGCCCTGCAAAACCAGACCACCGATTTGTGCGACGCCTCGCGCAAGGCCAAGGCGGCGGAAATCGCCAACTGCATGAAAGTTTTCGGCGGCAAACGCCCGACGGAATATAAAGTCGCCCTCGACGGTCTCTCGATCTACGTGAATGCCGAGAATCCGGTGAAGGAACTCACCGTCGCGCAGGTCGGCGACATGTTCAGCGGCAAAATCAAAAACTGGAAGGAAGTCGGCGGCGCGGACATGCCCGTCACGCTCTACAGCCGTGAGAACAGCTCCGGCACCTATGACTTCTTCAAGGAGCACGTTCTGGAAGGCAAGGATTTTGCCGCCAACGCGCAGACCATGCCCGGCACGGCGGCCATCTTGCAGGCCATTGGCAAGGACAAGACCGGCATCGGCTACGGCGGCGCGGGCTATGGCGCGGGCGCCAAACATCTCGCGATGAAAAAAGACGAGTCCTCCCCGGCCATTGAACCGTCCGAGGAAACCGTGGTCAACGGCACTTACCCCATCTGGCGTTACCTCTACGTTTATGTGAACCCCGCTTTGGACAAGGGTGAAATCGCCGCCTACCTGAACTGGATCCGCAGCGACGACGGCCAGAAAGTGGTGAAGGACGTGGGTTATTTCCCGCTGCCGGCGAAACTGCGCCAATGATTTGATCGCCAGTTCCTCTGGAAGTTCCGGCGGGCGGACGTGGATTGCGCATTGTGATTCCCGTGCCGCCCGCTAACTTTTCACCGTGTGAACCAAAATCCCGAACAAGCAAAGCGCACGCAGGGCTGGATGGGCATCCATCGCGGCCATCGCGCGCGGCCGCTTGAGTGGCTGGCGGAGAAGTTCATTTTTCTCGTCTCGCTCTCAACCATACTGATGGTGTTCCTGATTTTCCTGTTCGTCGCGCGCGAAGCCCTGCCGATCTTTCTCGGGCAGGCCGACACCGCGCTCATTCAGAAAGCGATCCCGCCGGATCAATTGGAGACGCTGTCACCCGCCAAGCTTCAGCAATATCTGGATCTGACGCCGCAGCAGTTCGTCACGATGGACAGGGAAACGCTCAAATCCCTCATGGAATTGAAACAGGATGCGCAGAACGAAATCCCGGAGAAATTCCGCAACGACCCCGATGCGCGCGCCAACACCACCGACTGGCACTATCTGCTGCTACCCCATCAATGGAGCGGCTACGCCAAGCCCGAATACATCTGGCAGCCCGTCGGGCAGATCCAGAAATACAACATCATCCCGCTGCTCGTCGGCACGCTCAAAGTCACCTTGATCGGCCTGCTGTTCGCCGTGCCGCTCGCCGTGGGCGCGGCCATTTACGTGTCCCAGCTCGCCCGCCCGCGCGTGCGCGAGATTGTGAAGCCGACCATTGAATTGCTGTCGGGGATTCCCTCGGTCGTGGTCGGCGTCTTTGCCCTGCTCATCATGGCGACGGTGCTGCAAAAAATCTTCGGCTACCAGACGCGGCTCAACGCCTTCGTCGCCGGCTGCGCGCTCGGGTTCGCCGTCATCCCGGTGATTTTCTCCATCGCCGAGGACGCGCTCACCAGCGTGCCGCGCGCTTACACGCAAGCGGCGCTTGCCCTCGGCGCCTCGCGCTGGCAGACCGCATGGCAGATTGTGCTGCCCGCCGCCCTGCCCGGCGTATTCGCCGCCACCGTCCTGGGCTTTGGCCGG
>CAISEZ010000001.1 GCA_903884535.1 uncultured Verrucomicrobia subdivision 3 bacterium | reverse complement strand
GGGAAATCAAATCGTCGCCGGCCATCGCCGACGACGGCACGATTTATTTCGGCGCGCGCGACCGGAATTTTTACGCGGTCACGCCGGCCGGCAAGCTCAAATGGTTTTTCCCCACCGGCGCTTGGGTGGATGCCTCGCCGGCGATTGCGGCGGACGGCACCGTTTATTTTGGTGGGTGGGACAAAAACTTTTACGCGCTGAAACCGGACGGCACGCTGAAATGGAAACTGGCCGTGGGCGAGATCGTGGAATCGTCGCCGGCGATTGCGGCGGATGGCACGATTTATTTCGGCGCGCATGACAAAAAATTTTACGCGCTGAAGCCGGACGGCGCGGTGCGCTGGAAATTTCCGACCGGCGGCGCGATCCTTTCCTCGCCGGCCCTCGGCGCGGGCGGCGTAATTTATTTCAGTTCGCTGGACGGCAATTTATATGCGCTCAACCCCGACGGCACAGAACGCTGGCGCTGCCCGTTGGGCGGCACCACCGAATCGTCGCCGGTCGTGGCGGCGGACGGAACCATCGCCATCGGCCAGAACTCCGTCATGGCGGTCGTTTCCCCGGACGGAAAAAAACTATGGCATTCCGGCTCGGCGCTGCCGATGGAGGTGTCCGCGGTGGCGCTATCCGGACGGTTTTATTTTTACCTGGCGTGGCGCACGGTGGCCGCCGTGGCCCCGGTGGATCAGAAACTCTGGCAGGCGGAATTGTGGCACAATGTCACCGCCTCGCCGACGCTCCGCGCGGACGGGATCATTATTGTGAACGCGGAAATGGATCTGCAAGCCATCCAGCCACCGGCCAAATTGCCGCCGCCCGCCAACAGTCCGTGGCCAATGTTCCGGGCCAATGCGCGGCACACCGGCCGGGTGGGGGGATAAATGAAAGTGAAAAGCGGAAAGCGGGAAACTAAGACCTGAAAGCTGAAACTTGAAACCTGAACCAGCGGGAAAAATCCGGGCCGCATAAACGTGCAAAAGGCGCAACAGGATTTTGAATTTGGTTTCGTGCCTTTTGAGTTTTTTCGCGGGCTGCCTGTTTTTCGCGGAATTAAACGCGGCGCGGCGCATCCTGGTTTCACTCAAGATGGGCACATACGCCAAACCGGCTGAACTGCGGGTCAGCCAAAAGGCGGCGCAGCAGTGCCGCCCTACCATGCCGATGCGCCAATGTAGTTTTGATTCGCCATATCAGGGGCCGCCAACCTTGCGATAAAAGACCATCAGTGACGTGCCGGTGATGGTTTGCGGCAACGGATCCAGTTTGCCCAAAAGCGAGAGCAGCCGGTTGCCCCAGCGGCCGGGCGGCTTGTAACCGCGCTGGGCGATTTTTTTTGGATCATTTTGCCACGTCAGCAAAAATTTTCTCAGCAGCAGCACGGGGATGAAGGGCATTCCCCAGTAGGTCGCTTCAGCGCGTTTCAGGCCGGCTTTCAGGCAGGCGGCATCCAATGTTTTCAAGGTGTAGCGACGCTGATGTCCCAGAACCTTGTCATAGCGCGAATATAAACTCATCAGGGCGGGGACATTGATCAGCAAATAACCGCCGGGCCGGAGATGATACAGCACGGCTTCGAGAAACGGCTGCTCTTGTTCGATGTGTTCCAGCACGTCGAACAAAACCAACGTGTCATAGGCGGCGGCAAACTGCGGGTCGCGGTCGAAAATATTGTAGTAATAACGCGGATGGTTTTGCGCCACGGAACTGCGCAGGGCCTTTTCGTTCAGGTCAAATCCGGCCACCTCGATTCCAAATTCATTTTCCAACTGTTGTTGCAGCACCCCGCGCCCGCAGCCGATTTCCGCCGTTTTCCGGGACGGAAAATCCATTTGCCGGCCCAGCCGGCAGAGCACCTCAAAACGGCGCTGCATCCAAAAATGATCGGCGGTGGCGATTTCAAACCACTCGTCTTCCATGTGAACGGACGCGGGTTTGGACAGGTAAATCAATTCGTTCATGCTTCCCATAGATTGGTCTGGCAAGCAGGCTATCAAATGTTTAATGTCTGTCCAATTTTAGTAAATTGAAAATCATCCCGTAAATTTTTGCATGGCAAACACCACGAACAAACCCCAGCGATTTATCTGGGTCGCTTTTTTGCTTTTGCTGCTGGGCGGGAGCACGCTGCTTTACTGCACCTTGCCGCTTTCGACGCGGATCAGTGCCTGGGGTCCAACGGTGTTGCGCAACTGGCATGATTTCGGATTTTTCCAGCTTCACGGCAAACTGGTTTACAATCCCGGCGGCGGCGGGCTGCCCGATCATCCCATCGTTTATGGCGGACACCGGGCTTTGAGTCTTTATCCCGCGTATCTGGCCAGCCACCTACCCGGCAAGGAAGGACTGGCTTATTTTCTCTGCTTAAGCCTCGCCATCGGTTTGGGCGTCTGGCGTCTGCTCGGCGGCGGGTTGACGGGCATGACGGCGGCCGTCCTGACGGTGTTCACGCCATGTTTTGTGGACACGCTGCCGACGCTGGATACGCTGGACATCCCGGTGCTGCTGAGCATTCCGTTTCTGTGCTGGATTCGTGATCTGCTCGCGCCGGAAAAAATTTCCTTCCGTGCTTTGGTTTTGCTGTTGGTGCTGGTGGCGGCGTATGCGCCGCTCAATTGGACGACGATTCTCGGCTTTGGCATCGTGATGGCTTATCTGGCGGCGGCCTTGCCCGGAAAATTCCGGCGGGTGATTCTATTCGCGTGCATCACCGGGGTGGCCGGAGCCTTGGTGCTGGCTATTTCGCTCATTGATAAAGCGGGCGACTCCCACCACGCGATGCGCACCGAACAATTTTCAAAATTGTTCAACAATTATCTTTGGGGGGCGGAAGGTTATGGCGGCCAAAATCCGATGACCACCGGCAAAGCCTTTTCGCGGCTTGCCATAATTGGTGTCATCTCACTGTTGCCGCTGTGGATATTTTTCATCCGGCTGGCCGTGCGAACATTGCGGCAGACAAAAAATCCCATGGCCTCATTGTTCAAACCGTCCTGGCCCCTGCTAGCGGCGATTGGTTTGGTGGGCGGGCTGCGGAATTATTTCGCCCATCATCCGTGGATGGCCGGGCCCGTTTTCATTTGCGGTATTGTTTTCTCCTGCCGGCTGCTTTTGGATCAAGCCCCGCCGGTTGCCCCGGCCGAGTCTGAAAAGGGAACCTTTCGCGCGGCCTTGTCCTGGGCCTGGCCGGCCGTTTTAGGACTGGCCTATAGCCTGGGAATATTATTGTGCTTGCGGGTGAACACGGCGTCGGTGGACGCGTTGGTCCGGCTGACCGGCCATACGGATCGCCAGGCCGTCATTTATTTTTCCCCGCAAACCGACCCCTGGCTGGCGGCCAATACGAAGCGGCTGGATTTGTTGGATCGCGTCATCAAACCGTTGCCAGAGGGAAATCTCCCGACCAAAACGGCGGATCAATTTTTGCTCACTTCCCAGACTTCGCCGGCCTACGGAACCGCGCTGGCTTCCACCCAAAGCGAGCCGGATTTCTTTTCGCCGTTTGTGGCCAGACTGTTGGACTGGTATCGCGTGCATGTGGCCAAGCGCGCGCCGGGCGACCGCATCGAGGTAAACCAAGTTTTATTCCTGTATCCGCTGCCGTGAACGCTGGTCAATCTTCTCGTCGCTCATCCATTTCCAGCCCCACCGCCTCGCGAATTATCCAGCGCGGGCGCTGCTTCACTTCATTGTAAATCCGTCCGATGTATTCGCCCATCACGCCGAGAATCAGGAACTGGATGCCGCCCAGAAATAAAATCACACAAACCATCGAGGTCCACCCCGGCACGTCCGAGGCGTAGTGCCCCATGAATTTGAACCCGGCCAGTTTCCAGGTCACCACGAACAGCACCACCAGCGCCGAAACGCCCAGCGTGCAGAAGCCCAAGTAAGTTGCCAGCCGCAACGGCAGCGGTGAAAACGCAAATACGCCGTCAAACGCCAGCCGGAGCAGTTTGCGGAACGGATATTTGGTTTCGCCGGCGGCGCGGGCCGCGCGGTTGTATTCGATGCCGGTCTGACGGAAGCCGCTCCACGCCCGCAACCCGCGGACGAAAATGTTTCGTTCCGGCATCCGCTTCAACACCGTCACCACCCGCCGGGTCATCACGCAAAAATCGCCCGAGTCCAAAGGGATTTCCACTTCGGCGATGGATTTGAGCAGGCGGTAAAAGGCGGCGTAGCAAACCCGCTTGAAAATATTTTCCTTCCGCGCCCGGCGCACGGCATAAACGACGTCGAAACCCTCGTTGAGTTTGGCGAGGCAGGTGACGAGAAACTCCGGCGGATCCTGCAGATCCGCGTCGAGCACCGCCACAAAATCGCCGCCAGCGTGGTTCAGCCCGGCAAACACGGCCGTTTGGTGGCCGAAATTGCGCGAGAACGAAAGCGCCTTGAAGCGCGGATCCACGGCGTGCATCGCCACCAATTGGGCAAACGTGTCATCGCGCGAACCGTCATCCACCAGGATCACTTCCCAAGTCAAACCCAATTGGGCGAGGCTTTGCACCAGCCGTTCGCGCAAGAGCGGCAGCACCGTGCTCTCATTGTAACAGGGAATGACGAGACTTAATTGGGGGGCGGGTTGCGACACGGTTTTTGGTTGGGTGTGAATTATTGCTGGCTACAATTCAATTTTCAGTTCAACCGGTGATGACAGCTTGATGAATCTGCTGAAGAATCGCCTTCAAGTCGAACTGGTATTTCCAGTTGGGATAATGCCGCTGGAATTTCCGCACGTCGCTGACATACCAGATGTGGTCGCCGATGCGGTTGTCCTCGACGTAAGTGTAATCCAGTTTTTTGCCGCTGATCTGCTCGCACAGGGCGATGGCTTCGAGCATGGAGCAATTGGAATGGCGGCTGCCGCCCAGGTTGTAAACTTCGGCGACGCGCGGCGCTTGGGTGAATTGCCAGAACGCCTCGACGAGATCGTGACTGTGGATATTGTCGCGGACCTGTTTGCCTTTGTAGCCGAACACCCGATACGGCCGGCCGGTGGCGGTGCATTTCATCAGGTAGGCGAGAAAGCCGTGCAACTCCGTGCCCGCGTGCGCCGGGCCGGTCAGACAGCCGCCGCGAAAAATCGCCGTCTTCATGCCGAAATAACGGCCATATTCCTGCACCAAAATGTCCGCCGCCACCTTGCTCGCGCCGAACAGCGAATGCTTCGTCTGGTCAATGGACATCGTTTCGTCAATGCCTTCGTGATACGGATGCGCCGGGTCAATTTCCCAGCGCAATTCCAGCTCGCGCAACGGCAGCCGATTCGGCGTGTCGCCATAGACCTTGTTGGTGCTGGTGAAAATGAAGACGGCTGCGGGACAATGCTGCCGCGTGGCTTCAAGCAAATTCAAGGTGCCGACGGCGTTGACAGAAAAATCCGTGTGCGGTTCGCGGGCGGCCCAGTCGTGCGACGGTTGCGCGGCGGTGTGGACGACCACTTTGATGGCGGATCCGAATTTAGAAAAAACTTTGTTGACCGCGTCGTTGTCGCGGATGTCCACGGCTTCGTGCCGGTAATTTTTCAGCGACTGTTCGAGCTTGGTGCGCGTGCTGGCGGTGGAGGCTTCCGCGCCGAAAAATGTCGCGCGCATGTCATTGTCCACGCCGACAATGTCGTAGCCTTCGGCGTGAAATCGTTTGCACGTTTCGGAACCGATCAGACCGGCGGAACCCGTGACGAGGGCGATGCTCATGGCTAAATTATTTCCGGTTGAAATCCGGTGCGGAATGATGCCTGTCGCCTAAACCGTGCGGCAAGCCTAAAGGTTCGGCCTAATCGGATTTGAAATTTTTCGCCGGCACCGGCACATTCGTGCCCGCCGGCCGCCAGAGGGTGAAGAGCCGGGGTGATTCAACTGAATGGTAGTGTTGCCGCGTCATCAGGGCGCGGACGAATCCCAGCGGATCGTAATTTTCCGGGCGCGACAGGATGACGAGGTCGGGCAGCGGCTGGTTGGTGAGGATCATTTCGGGAAAACCAGACGCCACCCACGCCTGGTTCGGCGCGGGCAGATTGCCGGGCGGCGACAGCGGCACGCCGTAAAAGGCCCCGCCGTTCATGTCCGCACACCACCAGACACGTTCGCCGCGCGCCAAGGCACGCGCGCGTGGGTCGCCGCCGCGCGGTAATCCTCCTTGGTGTGGCGCTCGCCAAACCGCAGCGACAACGCCGAGCCGAACTGCAAAATAATAAAAATCACGACCACGCCACGCCCGGTTATTCCGCGCGCCCACAAGGCGCCGGCCCCGGCGGCGAACCACAAAACAAACAGCGGCACCAGCGGCGCGCAATGGCGGCCCAGCACACTGAAATGTTTCCCCATGCCGGCGGCGAGCAGAAAGATGGCCGCCGCGCCAAACGCCAGCAGCACCCCCAGCGCCACGCGACGCGGAATGATTGGCCAATATTTTTTCGCGCCCGCCCACAGCACCGCGGCTGCCGCCACGGCGTAAAGCAAAAGCACCGGCGCGAAGGGCAGGAACGCGCGCAGGCCGTGGGCGCGGATGTCCGCGCGGCCGGGGCCGAGGCCGGTGAAGCCGAGCAGTTCATAGCCAATGAAGGCGGTGTTGCCCGCGCCGGTTTCGCCGGGCGTCGCCCGGGTGCCGCGGGCCACCGTCCACAAATAATAAACCGCCAGCGCCGCCAGCAGCAGGGCTGTGACCAAAACTACCGTCCGGTTTTCCCGGAACAGCCGCCAACTTTTTTCGCGGCCGAAAAATAAAATGGCGGACGCCAGAAATGCGCCCGCCCAGATCATGCCCAGCAGGCTGCTGCCGGCAAGCAGCACGAGGCTGGCCGCGAACATGGCCGTGAATATTTTCTCCTCGCGCCCGCCCGCCAATTGCAACCGCCAGCCGCTGGCGAGCAGCAGCAGGCCCGCGTAGATTTGCAGGACATAGGGCCGGGCTTCGTTGAGATAATACCAGCCGAACGGACTCGCCAGCAGCAGCAGTTTGAACAGCGGTTGCCGCCGCGGCACCGCCAGCAGCCCGAGCGCCACCCACGGCAGATTGGACGCGCGCAGCAGCCATTCGGAGCCGCCCCACAATTTTTCCCACAGCCACAGGTAGGCCATGTAAATGGGCATCTGCTGTTCGGAACCGGGCGATAGCCGCATCACATACCACCAGTCACCCGGCGTGGCTTGAATGGCGATGATGCCGGTGACCGCCTCGTCCGGCCAAAAACTTTGCGTGCTGATGGCGACCGCGCCCAGAGCGAAGGCCAGCACGAACGGAATGAACCAGGCGGGATTTAGTCCCCCGCCTGCTGACTCTTCCGGTTCGTCGTCGGTCCTCATCGTGTCGCGTGGAAACCAAATCTCGCAGTCGGGCAGGCTTTCCAGCCTGCCGGTGCGGGCGACTTTCCAGTCGCCCGGCCCCTCAACACCGGACTGGAAAGTCCGGTGAACCGGCAGGCTGGAAAGCCTGCCCTACCTGGATGCCGCTCGCCGGTTTCGGCATTCGCGTTGAAATAATGCCGGGAGACGCAGCTTTTCGTCCTCATGGCCGGGTTTGAAATTAAATTGTCCGCACATTTCATGCGCCCAATATTTTTTCATAAACCGCCTTGAGCTGCCGCGCGACATCATCCCAACTGAAAAGTTTGATCTGCGGCGCCGGCAGATTGGCGGCATCCGCGTAAAACTGTTTGAGGAGGGCAATGTTCGCCGGCGTTTCGCCAATGGTCGGAAAATACCGTGCCTGATCGCCGAAACGTTCGCGCGACCATTTCTGATCCTGCACCAGGAGCGGCAGGCCGCACGCCGCCGCCTCGTGGGCGGACAAACACCAATTCTCGTAATTGCTCATGAACACAAAGCCCCGGGCCGACTGGAGCAATTCGATCATCGCCTTTTCGGAATCCACATGCGGACAATGTTTCACCCATTGGTTGTCCACCAGTTTTTGGAAACGCAGCCCATACGGATCGTCGGGGTGATACGGTTTGCCGACGAAGAGGATGGGCGTTTGCGCGGCGCGGGCCATCCGGGCCAGCTCCACAAAATTTTTGCGCTCGGTGATGGTGCCGGTGCAGATGAGATGCGGCTCGGTGCGTTTGCCCGGTCCGGCCTGCATGAAAGTATCCGACAAGCCGTAAGGCACCACCGTGATCCGATCGGCGGGAACGCGGTAAACGATCTCCAACACCTCGCGCTCGGCTGCCAACCCGACGACGTTGTGATCACATATCTGGTAGGAGCGCCAGTCCAGTTGCAATTTGATGCCCTCGCCGAATGGGGCCGCGAGCAGGGCATTCACAAATAATCCCTGTCGTTTCAGCCGGGCGGTGGAGCGGTTGCAAGTGTCGGTGAAAAGTTTGTTGATGATGACTGGCAGCCGGACGCCGCGCGCCTGTTGCAGATAACCGGGCCGCGCCGCGCCGAAGAAATGCACCAGATCGCCGGTTTGCGCGCCGTCCCACCAGCGCAGAAATTCCACCTCCACACCAGCCCGCTCCAAGGCGAGTTTGGTCTGTTCAATCTGCGTGTTCGCGCCGCCGTGGGCGAAGAGAAAGGGCAGTTGCTGGTCAATCAGGATTTTCACCCGGCCCATGTTGCCTGCCG